>DASYYN010000049.1:0-6433 GCA_035933815.1 Acidobacteriaceae bacterium | reverse complement strand
ATCTCGCGGCTTTTCAGGTGCGTCTCCATGGCGAAAGTTGCTGAGTGAATACCCTGTGCATCCTGCCAGTATGGCCTGTAAAAGGTGGGCTCTGCGGCATGGCGCATCCGGAAGTACTTCGCGTCACCGCAGATACCCACGATTTGGAGCTGCTCCGGATGGTGGTACCCAATCTCAAACGTTCGCCCGATCGGATCAACGCTGGGGAAATATTTCCTCGCCAGAGACTCGTTCACCACCGCTACTTTGCGCGACGTCGCTGTATCGCTTGTGTCGAATCCCCGGCCGGCGAGAATCGGAATCGCGAACGTCGAAAAGAAATGGCCGCCCACTGTATTCATCAGCACACTTGGATTCTTCTCAATTTGAGGGTTGCGCTGCGTTCCTTCCGGAATGAACGTACTGTTGCTCACGCTTCCCGACATGAACGGCTCCCGGGTAAGCGTGACCGCCTGTGCGCCGGGAATAGCCGCCAGCTTCTCCTCAAGTTGCTGCAGCAGGGGGATGGTCTTCGCTCCGGGATACCGCGTCTCGGATGGCTCTACGCTGAACAGCAGCAGGTTGTGCGTGCGAAAGCCCACAGGGCTGCGGCCGAGGCGCACGAGCGTCTGCACAAACAGTCCAGCGACCACCACCAGCAGCATCGACAACGCGACCTGCAGCACCACAATGGCTCTGCCCGCCAGTCCACGCCGGCGGTGCGTTGCTGTCTGCGCGGCGTCTTTCAGACCGCTGCTCACCTGCACCCTCGTCGCATGCATCGCTGGAACCACGCCGAAGATGAAACCGGTCAGCAACGATACCGCCGCGGCGAAGCCGAAAACATGCCAATCGAGGCTGGACCGAAAAGCCGGCGGTGTCCACGCGCTCGACATCATCCGCGGAATTCCCCGGCTCACGCCGGCGGCGAGCAGGAGCCCGGCCGCACCGCCCAGCAACGACAGCAGCAGGCTCTCCGTCATGAGTTGGCGCAGAATGCGGCGGCGCCCCGATCCCAGGGCCAGGCGGACGCACATCTCCCGCTGCCGGGCTCCCGCGCGTGCCAGCAGCAGCGTGGCGAGATTCGCGCAGGCGAGCAAGAGCACGAATCCGGCCAGCCCCAGCAGTACGGCTACGGGCTTCGTCAGGTCCTCGGCATTCGGATTCTGACCGCGGCTCCCGTCTGCCAGCAGCAGCCGCGGAAGCTGACGGTCCTTCTTCATCGCCATCGTCCCGCGCACGGCCGCGCTCATCTGCACATTCAGAGCGGCGGTTGCTGTGGCAGGCGCCACGCCGGGCTTTATCCGGCCCATCATCAGTACCCACCAGAACTGTTTGTTCTCGAGCAGGGAAGGCGGCCACGTCGGGTCGAGGTCCTGCGGTGCGACGATCGGCTGCATGCTGAAGGGCAGAAAAATATCCGGGCTCTGCTGCGCCGAGTATGCGCCCGTGAACCTCGGCGGATTTACGCCGACAATTGTCATTGGCTTGGCATTAATAAGGATCGTCTTGCCGATCGCGTTCGCCGAGCGCCCATACTGCTTCGTCCAGAACGCATCGCTGATCACGATCACAGGCCCGCTGCCCACCTCGCCATCATCGGACTCCTGAATTCCGCGCCCCAGTTGCGGCTGCACTCCCAGCGTCGAGTAGTAGTTCCCTGAAACCATTTCCGCGGCGACGGTCTGCGCCTGCCCATCGATAGTTGCCGTCATTCGCCCAAAGTCCTTGAAGGCGAAAATGTCCGCCACGGACCGGTCCTGCTGCCGGAGTTGCTGATACACCGGATACGAGAACGAAGTCGAAATCTGGCCGCCACCAGGCAAATCGTCAAAGAAGCCCCACATTTCTTCGACGATGCCGTTCTTCGGTTCCGTCCACTCCAGCAATTGCAGCTGCTCCGGATGCGGCACCTGAAGCCGGTCCAGCAGCGCATGCTGCGCTGCGGTGAAGATCACCGTGTTCGCGCCAATCCCCAACGCGAGCGAGCCAATCGCGATCAGCGCAAATCCTGGACTCTTCGCCAGCATACGAAGCGCGTACCGCAGATCGGCGCGCAATTCATCAAGCCAGCGTGTGCCCCAGGCTTGACGGGAGTTCTCCCGCGCCGCCGCCAGGCTGCCCAGTTCCGCCTTCGCGCGCCGCATCGCCTCCTCACGGGACATTCCGCCGCGCATCAGGTCTTCGGCGTAGCTCTCTATATGGAACCGCAGTTCGTCATCCACCTGCGCACTCACGTCGTCGGGATGCCGCACCGCACGCCACCACGTCCGCAACCGGCTGCTCATGCTCATCGTTCCCGCTCCATCCCCACTGCAGTTCTAAGCCCGAGCCTCTGCTTTGTGCATGGTCTCTCAGTCGTGCCGCAACGCCCGCATCGGCTCTACGCCCGCTGCCCGTCGCGCGGGCACCCAGCTCGCGGCAAGCGCCACCGCGACCAGCAGGGAAGCAGCCGCGGCGATCGTCAACGGATCGCTGGCCTTCACTCCAAAAAGCAGAACCCTCACGAACCGGCCGATGGTCAGCGCTCCCACCACTCCGGCTGCAACGCCAATGCCGGCAAGTGTCGATGATTCCCGCAGGACCATCCGCAGCACGCGGCCGGGCTCCGCGCCCAGAGCCATGCGGATGCCAATCTCGTTTGTTCGCCGCGACACCGAATACGAAACCACGCCGAAGATGCCTCCTGCGGCCAGCAGGAGAGCGATCGTGCTGAAGACTCCGAGCAGGATGGTGCGAAAGCGCGCATCGGTTAAAGATGCACCCATGGCCTCCGATACGGATGCGATATCCGTCACCGGCAGCGCCTTGTCGATTGCATGCGTTTGTTCGCGCAGCGCACCGGCAGCCGTCGCCACAGTTGCGTGCGTCTTCACGACGACCTCGCCACCCCAGAAGGGTGCCTGCGCAAACGGCACGTACATCATCGGCCCCGGATCCTGGTTGAGCGAGACATCCCGCACGTCCCCAACCACCCCAACAATCTCGCGAGACACATTCCCGTCAGGCGGAAAGCCGAAGATCAGCCGCCGCCCCACAGGGTTTTCGTGCTGAAAGTACCGCCGCGCCAGAGTCTCGCTGATCACCGCCACCGGCGGTCTCATCGCCGAGTCATCCGCCGTGAAGCCGCGCCCCCGCAGCAGCGGAATGCCCATCACCGAGAAGTACTGCGGACTCGCGCTGACGAAATCGGCCGTTTGCGTGGCGCCCGGCGGCAGCGGCGGGGCGCCGTCAATCCTGAATCCCAGGTTCACAAAGCCATCCAGAACCGGAAGCGGCACAACTATGGCCGATTGCTGTAGCCCCGGCTGTGCGTGAAGCCGCCGCAGCAATTCATCGCTGAACGCCGTCCACTGCTGCGGCGTCGAGTACTGGAACCGCGGCAGCTGAATGTCTGCCTTGATCACGTCCTTGGTTGCAAATCCGGGATTCACCGAGGTGAGCAGCACGAAGCTGCGCATCAGCAGCCCGGCGCCAACCAGCAGCATCATCGCCAGAGCAACCTGCGCGACCGCCAAGCCGCTCCGCGCCCGTTGCGAGCCTCTCGCCTCTCCCGCTCGCGCGCCCTCCGTCAGATCCTTCTGCGGGTCAGAGCGCGTCGCGAAGAATACCGGAGCCAGTCCGAAGACCACGCTCGCCGCCAGCGACGCAGCCAGAGCGAAGGCCAAAACCCAGCCATCCACACGAATCGCGTGAATCTGCGGTAAGCGCGTCAACAGCAGCGCTCGCAATTCCCAAACTCCGGCCCACGCCAGGCCCACTCCGATCCCGCCGCCCAGAATCCCCAGCACCGCGCATTCGGTCAGCAACTGCCGTGCAATGCGGCGCCGGTCCGCACCCAGCGCGACGCGCACCGCCATTTCTTTCGCGCGCGATGTCGCACGCGCCAACAGCAGATTCGCAATGTTGGCACACGCAATCAGCAGCACAAGCCCAACCGCGCAGAGCACGATGAGCAGCGGCGACTTCACCCCGCGAACCGCCATTTGCTGCAGCGGCGTCAGGCGGGCCGTGAACCCGGCATCGTTGGCGGGATCTTCTTTCGCTCTCCTCGCCGCCAGACTTGCCATCTCGCTGCGTGCCTGCTCGAGCGAAATGCCCGGCCGCACACGTCCCACCACGCGCAGCCAGTGTCCGCCGGCGCGATTCATCCACGGACCAAACAGCGGATCCTGCACCAGGGGAATCCACACGTCCTCATTGGCAGTGCCCAGAGGGAAGTGAAAACCTTCGGGCATGATGCCGACCACGGTGAACGGCCGCTGATCGAGTGTGATCGTCTTGCCGACCAGTCCGGGATCGCCGTTCCAGCGGCTGCGCCATAGGTTTTCACTCACGATTGCCACCGGGGCCGCGCCGCGCACACCATCGTCGGCCGAAAACGTCCTGCCCGCGACCGGGTTCACCTGCAGCAGTGAAAACAGATTCGGAGTGGTCACCACCGTGTCCAGCGCCACCGGGTCGCCGTTCCCGGTCAGCGTCAGATCATGAAACTGGTATCCGGCCAGATCGCGCAGGGTCCGGCTCTGCTGCCGACACGCATCAAAATCCGAATACGAAAGTCCCGTGTCGATCCCGCCCTGCTGCGTGCTCGCCTCCGTCACGGCGACCAGTTCCTCAGGATGCGGATAGGGCAAAGGCCGCAGCAGCACCGCATTCACCACCGAAAAGATTGCCGTATTCGCGCCGATGCCGAGGGCCAGCGAACCTACGGCGATGAGCGCAAATCCCGGCGACTTCGCCAGCAGGCGCAGCGCGAAACGCAGGTCGGCCCGGACCTCATCGAACCAGCGCGTCCCCCACGCCTGCCGCGAGTTTTCGCGCGCCGCCGCCATGCTTCCCAGCTGCGCTTTCGCGCGCCGCAACGCCTCTTCACGCGACATCCCCCCGCGCATCAGATCCTCGGCGTACTTCTCCAAATGGAAGCGCAATTCCTCATCCACCTGTGCGCCGACAGCATCCCCATGCCGCACTGCCTGCCACCACGTCCGCATCCGGCTACTCAGGCTCATACGTCCTCCGGACTCACACCTGCTCCGGCGCGGTCTTCAAAATCGCGCCCACCACGTCGGCAAACTCAGCCCACTTTTTCGTTTCGGATTCAAGCCGCCGCCGTCCCGCTGCGGTCAGCCGGTAGAAGCGCGCCCGCCGCTTGTTCTCACTTTGCCCCCATTCACCCGCGATCCAGCCCTCGTGTTCCAGCCGGTAAAGAGCGGGGTAGAGCGAGCCCTGCTGAATCTCCAGCCGACCCTGCGAGACTTGCTGGATACGCAGCAGCACTCCGTATCCGTGAAGCGGCCCCAGCGACACCGCCTTCAGCACCAGCATGTCAAGCGTGCCCTGCAGCAGATCCACCGGCGTTTCGTTGCCCATTTGTGCGCGTCTCCCAGATTGTCTGGGAGAGTACGCCTGGCTCTCCCAGACTGTCAAGGAGAGTCCGCTTGGTCCGGGCAGTACCAAAGCGTGCAACTTTCCGGCAATGGAGCGGTTTTCTCTTCCGAATGGGCTTCCATTTCGTCTTACAGTGGAATCAGAGGGTGTTGGAATTGGGTTCGGAGCAGGGAGCAGGGAAGTCCGTGGGTGTTCGTCGTTTGCGCAGCATGAGTAACCGTCCGCAGCACAGGCAAATAGCCAAAAACAAAGTTGTCGCGCGCCGCGACGCACTTCCCGCGACGCTGCTGCTGTGCGTGCTCGCAGTCCTGCTCGCCGCGCCAGCCGCCTTCGCGCGCATCTCCCACCCGGACGCGCAGACTGCCTCCTCGTCCAGCGCCGCGAAGAAGAAGCTCTCCCCGAAGAAGCACCCCTCGAACGCCCATGCCAGTACCAGCGCGTCGGCGCTTCACGGCCAACATGCCACCCATTCCCGCACTGCCCGCGCGAAGACGACAGCCGCGCACCGCCGCCATCGCCGTCGTCCTCTCACCGCCCGCGAGATCGCCCGCTCCCATCGGATTCGCCGAGCCTTCGTCGCCTCATCGCAGTTGCGGCCGATGGCACAGCAATTGGCGCAGAACCGCACGCCGGCCGCCTACGCCGGAGTCTCCGGCTGGGCGCACGGGCATAGCGGCGAAGCAGCTTCCGCCGCTTACCTCGCCCTGGGCCATGCTTATCTGCTCGACCACAACTACTCAGCCGCCGTCGAGAACCTGCGCAGCGCGCGCCTGAAGGGAGCAACGCCCGCCCAGCCAAATGGGGTGCTCGCCGACTACGCCGATTACCTGACGGCGCAGGCCTACCTGCAGAACAATCAGTTGCCTCAGGCTGAACTGGTTCTGAACGACTTCGCCAGCAAGTACCCCGACAGCATTTTCGTTCCGAGTATTCCTATCCTGCAGGCGAATCTTTTCACGCAGCAAGGCGACGCGCAAAAGGCGCTGGCGATCCTCGCCCACTACCAGGGCCAGCCCATTGCCGGACACGCCGATTTCCAGATCGCGCAGGCGAAAGCCGAAGC
>DASYYN010000041.1:0-13127 GCA_035933815.1 Acidobacteriaceae bacterium | reverse complement strand
CCTCCTCCGGCAGGATTTGCTGCCCCTGGTCGGCTGGATCACCCCGAATGTGGATGAACTAGCCACTCTCACCGGAGAGCCCGCAGCAGTGCGCGACGAGGTACCTGGTCTCGCCGCGACGCTGGCCGGGCTGGCTCCGGGGCTGAACGTCGTCGTCACGGGAGGCCACCTCGACCCTCCGGACGATTTCCTGCGCACCGCCTCGGGCGAGGAACTCTGGTTTTCCGGCGAGCGGGTCGAGACGACCTCAACCCACGGTACGGGCTGTGTCTTCTCCTCGGCCCTGCTTTGCCGGCTCCTGGCCGGAGATGCTCCCGCGGATGCGGTGCGGGGGGCGAAGGCGTTCGTCACCCAGGCACTCGAGTCGGCGGTGCCGATCGGCAGGGGCAAGGGACCAGTGCTGACCTGAGCCTGTCCTGAGCCTCGCCCAGAGCTTGGCTACTCAGAAATGTCCTGTTCGGCCGGGTTCCGGGCTTTTCTGCCTGCGATCCGCAGCGCTTCGGCGATCGCCTTGTCCGCGCGCTTCTGCCGCGACGCTGGGTTTTGTACATAGAAGATGCCCATGAGATGGCTCCTGCGCTGGATCGGGGTCAGAGCGATCCACGCTGCTCGCGCTCGCGGATTGCGATTAAATATGGCCTGCAAAATCGGCGGAGGCACGCGCTCGCCTTCCATGGCCAGCAGCATGCGCTCCGCCCAAAGCTCGGCGCGCGAGGCCCGGGCGGCGGGGCTTTTGGGCTGAGTGATCAGGTCGGCGATGGCTTTGCGCATCGAGGGGCTGAGCGCATCGTGGAAACGGCGGAGGCCGCGATCCTGCCGGAGGAGTCTCTCGAGTTCCGCCGGGACGATCAGGGGGCGCTCTTCGGTGTCGGGCTCGAGGGTGATCTGCGCGAGGCTGCCGCGGGTGATGCCGGCGGCTTTCTGCATGCGCTTGTTCACCAGCAGGACGCAGCCACCGTCCCGCAGGCGGAAGAGCGAGGTGCGGAATGGAGTCGTGTCCCGGCTGGCAGCGGAGCGGATGGTGCCGCGAACGCGGAGACCCTTGCGCCGCGGCCAAACCTCGGTCGGCTCGAAGGGCACGCGCACGACGGTCCAGCCCAGGCTGGTGCCATCGGGCTGGAGAACACCCTGGAACCGGCGGAGTGCAGGCATAGCTATTTCTTCGCGAGCGGCTTGCGGGCGAAGTAGTAGAGCGAAAACGCCAGCAGCGCGAACATCAGCACCGCGAACCAGTCGTGATAGATGGCCGTGTGCGGGAACTGGACGGGGTTGTCGCGCTCGGCGACCGACTCCCAAAGCTTCATGCCAACGCCCATCAGTCCGACGATGCCGCCGGCCGCGATGAGTCCGCTGGCGTAGAGCGAGCCTGGGCTGATTTCGCTCTCGGTCTCGCTGCCTTCGCCGGTGCGCGCCGTGGCGCGGTCCACCATCCAGCGCACCATGCCGCCGACAAAAATGGCGAGGGTGGTTGCGATCGAGAGGTACGATCCTACGGCAAAAGTGAGCGAGCGGACGCCCATCAGCTCAATGGCGATCACCAGGAAGACGCCCAGCAACACCAGCCCCCAGGGGAGCTTCTGGCTGAGGATGCCGTTGATCACCGTTGCCATCAGGCGCGCCTGCGGAGCGGCGGCCTTCTCGCTGCCGATGCCCTGAATCCACTGGACGTCGATGGCGTGTGTCTGCGGATTGTAAAGGTACTTGCCGTCGGCCAACTCATGCGAGCCGAGCGCGTTCAGCAATATATATTTGCTGCCCGGCTCGGACTGGGTGGTCTTGTCGGGCATGGCGACGCGGAACTCTTTGCGGGTGAACGTGCCCTGGGTCTGCACGCCATCGTGCGGGACGGAGATGTCCCACGTCTTGTTCATGGAGTGGAACTCTTCGAACCCGCGGTTCATCGCGTTGAGGGTGACGCCCACAGCGAAGGTGGAGACGCACACGCCGATCATCAGCGCGAGCTGCTGTTTCCAGGGAGTGGCTCCAACCAGGAATCCGGTCTTGAGGTCCTGCGAGGTGTCGCCGGCATTGGCGGATGCGATGCAGACCACGCCGCCGACCGTGATGGCTAGTGCTCCGTAGGCGGGAGCGGTCCAGCCCTTCACGAGGAAGACGGCGGCGGTAGCCATCAGCGTGGCGATGGTCATGCCGCTGATGGGGTTCGCCGAGCTGCCGATCAGGCCGACAATCCGCGAAGAAACCGTGACGAAGAGGAATCCGAAGACAACGATCAGCAGCGAGGCCGCCAGATTCGCCAGCATACCGGTCTGCGCGCCGGGCACCGGCTTGAAGGTGAGAAAGATCCACATCAGCACGACCAGCAGCACGCTGCCGCCGATGACGACGGACATGGGCAGGTCGCGGTCGGTGCGGGCATTGCTGCTCTCGGCGGCGCTGCCCTTGCGCAGATTACCCATGCCTGCCTTGAGCGCGTTGACGATCGTGGGGACCGTCTTGAGGAGGGTGATCAGCCCGGAGGCGGCGACCGCTCCCGCGCCCATCGGCCGAACATACGCGGACCACATCTCGCTGGGAGACATTTCCGCGATCGGCTTGACGGAAGGATAGAGTGGGCCGGAGAGGTGCGATCCGAAGAAATAGATGGCCGGCATCAGCACCAGCCAGGAGAAGACGCCGCCGGCAAACATGGTTCCGGCAACGCGCGCGCCGATGATATAGCCGACGCCGAGGTATTCCGGCACGGCGTCCACGCGGACGGCGCCGCCTTTGAGGATGTGCTGGCGGCCCAGATCGGGCTGGTAATCGGGTGTGTCGGGCCACGCGCCGAAGATGTCGCTGTTCTGGAACAGCGCGTACACCGCGCCGAGGCCGAGCCCGAGAAAGACGCGGCTGGCGAAGGATCCGCCGCGCTCGCCGGCCAGGAGGACGTCGGCGCAGGCCGTTCCTTCGGGGTACGTGAGGTTGCCGTGCTCCTCGACAATGAGCTGTCGCCGCAGCGGGATCATGAAGAGCAGTCCCAGCCAGCCGCCCAGCATGGCGAGGACGAAAATGCGGAAGTACTCGAGGTCGAATCCGAGGAAAATGAGCGCCGGCAGCGTGAAGATCACGCCGGCGGCGATGGACTGGCCCGCATTCCCGGTGGTCTGGACGATGTTGTTCTCGAGAATCGAGGCGCGGCCCAGAGCGCGCAGCACGCTGATGGAGAGGACGGCGATCGGAATCGAGGCGGCTACGGTGAGCCCGGCTTCGATGCCCACGTAGACGGTGACACCGCCGAAGATTAGTCCGAAGATGCAGCCCAGCAGAATGGCGCGGACGGTGAGTTCGGGGCGGGTTTCGCCGGGAGGAATATAGGGCTGGAAATTCTGGGTGGTGGCCGGTTGCGCCGGCTGCGTGGTCGACAAGGGTTCCCTCCCGCAGACAATCGGGGAAGGGAGAGTGTATCAGCCGGAGGCGGTGGTCGGTAGGCGATTCCGAGTCGCTGGCCAGTGTCGCCCGCTTACTGGGCCACGAAGCGGCTAGCGGCAGCGGAACGCGTGAACCCGGCTCCTATTTGCCGCGAGGGAAGGGCACGACCTGCGCCAGCGGGATATTCGCGCTGGCCGGCGTGGCGGCCGACTGGTACTCTGCCCGGACGATGTCTCCCATCCCGAAGGCGGTCAGAAGGCTGGCCCGCAGCGCGGGTGTTACCGGCGAGAGCCCGTCCCACAGGCCCTGGCTGTTTTGCAGGGTGAAAAACTCGGCAGACTGCCTGCCGGTGAACGTCCAGAGGCGCCAGCCGAGCGGCTTTTCCAGCTTCTGCCAGTACTCGCGGTCGAGGATCTGCTGTCCCAGGCTGTTTTCGGTGATGCACACCAGCTTTTTTTGCGCGTTCGTGTCTGCCATCTCCACCTCCGAACGATCGGCAATCGTGCAGTGATGGCATTTGTAGTCTTCCCAATTGGGGGGAGTAAATACCACGGGCGGGTTACGAAGGTAGGGGATGGGGCGGGCGACAGAATGCGCATGGTTTACAGGTTGCCGTCGCCGATCCCGCTATCCTGAGGCATGGCTCTCCGCAAGCTGCTGGCCTACGGCTGTATTTACATCCTGTGGGGCGGCTCGTTTCTGGCCATTCGCGAGATGGTAGGCAGCGCGCACGCGCCGGTGCCGCCGTTCTTTGCCGCGGGATTCAGGTTTTCCGTGGCGGGGCTGGCGCTGCTCCTCTGGAGCCTCGGCTGGGAGCGCGCGCGTCTCACGCTGCGGCAGGCGCTGTCGTCGGCGGCTCTGGGCCTGATCATGTTCACCTGTGAGTACGCCGCACTGTTCTGGGCCGAAACGCGGGTGACCTCCGGCATCGCGGCGGTGGTTTCCGCGCTGATCCCAGTATGGATTTTTGCCGGGGAGCTGTTTGTTCTGCGCACGCAGCGGGCGACAGCGGTGGCCGTCAGCGGCATCGGACTGGGTTTTGCTGGCGTAGCGCTGCTGGCGCTGGAGGGCTCGGGCGCGGCGGCACATAGTTCCGCCGTAGCCGTCGGGGTTATGGTTGCCGGAGCCGTGTTCTGGTCGGTGGGAACCCTGGCTTCGCGGCGGATGGACCTGCCTGCCTCGCAGAAGACCAATGCCGGGGTGCAGATGCTGTGCGGCGGCGTGCTGCTGCTGGCGCTCTCCGGCGTCGCCGGGGAGTGGCACCGGATGCCGGCTGTTCCGGAACTGCTCAGCGCGCGTGTCGTCGGCAGCATGGCGTATCTCGTCATCGCCGCCTCGATCATCTCCTACACGGCGTACGTCTGGCTGCTGACGCATGATTCGCCGACGCGCGTGGCGAGCTACGCGTATGTGAATCCGGTGATCGCGCTGATCATTGGCGCGGCACTGGCGGGAGAGCGCCTGGCGCCTCTGCAGATCGTGGGCGCCGTGCTGGTGCTGGCGGGTGTGTTCGCAACCCTGCAGGCGCGCGGCCGGACGGCGCCGGTCCAAACCGAACCCGAGCCTGCGAGAGAGTCGGCGGGATAGCGAGGACTCTCCGCAGCATCTGTTCCGGCTACTCGTACCGCAACGCGATCATCGGATCGACTCCCACGGCTCTCCTGGCCGGAACCAAACTGGCCAGCATGGAAACACCAACAAGGAAGCAGGAGATTCCGATAAACGTCCAGGGATCGTAGAACCGGACGCCATAGAGGAAGTCGGCGGATCCCGGAAAAATCAGCGTGCTGTGCAGCCATGCCGATGCCGCGGTGCCGCACGCCAGGCCGATCGCCATCCCTGCGGCCACCGGTTTCAATCCCCAGAAAGCCACACTCCGCAACACGTCGCCCGATTGCGCACCCAGAGCCATCTGGATGCCGATTTCCTGCGTTCTCTGGCTGACCACGTACGCCATTACGCCGTAGATGCCTGCGCCGGCCAGCACAACGGCCAGGAGCGCGAGGCAGGCTGCGAAGATCGCCATCACGCGCGCCAGCGTCCTCTGCGGATGAACCAGCATGGCCTCCACATTCCACAGCGAGACAGACGGCAACAGGTCTGCGTCGACTCCACTGACCGCCTTCCATACCGCCGGAATCGCTGAATCCTGATGAGCTCCGAAATTCAGGAGAACCGGATACGGCGTGGTGGGATCGGGAGCAAGATAGACATGAGCCGGATCATTGCGCGTCAGATTACTGAACCGCACATCCCTGGCCACGCCGATGACCTCGAACTCCGTCAGCTTTTGGGTAAACTGCAAATCCAGCTGAAAATGCTTTCCCAGCGGATCCTCTCCCGGCCAGAACAGACGCGCTGTCGCTTCGCTGATCACGGCGACATGAGCCCCGGTTGTGGATTCCTCGATTGTGAAGTCGCGCCCACGCAGAAGCGGAATGGCTAAGGTCTTCAGGTAATTCCGCGAAGCGTAGCTGGCCAGGGTTCGCCCGCGTTCGACGCCTTCGATCCCGCCCGTTCTTCTTACCACCATCGGCGGCGTCCAGGTGCCCATCATGGGGCCGCGACCATACGCCACGCTCGCCACTTCGGGCATTTCCTCCAGACGGCTCACCAGTCTGTGAAATCTGGAGACGGATGTCGCCGGGTTGTCCCCGTAGCTCGCCAGCAGCAGGAAAACCTGCCGCGTCTCGAATCCGGGGTCGGCATTTTGCGATCGCAGCAAACCGCGTACCAGCAGGCCGGAGCACGTGAGCAGCAGCATGGACACCGCCACCTCTCCGCCGATCAGCACACTGCGCAAATGGGCCCGCCGCAGCCGATGTCCGAACGACGTCCTCTCATCCCGGATGCACGTCGCCAGCTCCGCACTCGAAAACTGCAGCGCAGGCGACAAGCCAAACACCACGCCCGCGACCACAGAGAGGGCGAGCGCATAGCCAAGAACGCGCACGTCCGGGTTCAGATTCAGGCTGAACGTGAAATCGCTTCCCAACTGCGCGGTCAGGATCTGTGCGACCACCACCTGGAGCAGCTTGCTGGCGGTGATAGAAAGAAGCAAACCGACAACTCCACCGATGAGCGACAGCAGGATGCTTTCGGTGATGAGCTGCCTGATGACGCGCGAACGGCTTGCTCCCAGGGCCAGGCGAACACTGATCTCCCGCTGCCGCACCGCGCCGCGCGCCAGCAGCATATTGGCGACATTGGCGCATGCTACGAAGAGCACCATGGCAACAATCAGCATCAGCGCGGCTACGCCGGTCCTGAATCGCGGATCGTCGGTATTCCCGAAGAACGCCGTGCGCTGCAGGGTAACCGTCCGCGTCGGCTCACGCGTGACATACGTCTTCGAGAATTGCTGGATCAGCGCCGCTGTTTGCGCCTCCGCCGCTTTCAGCCCCGTTTCCGGCTTCAGCCGGCCCAGGATCTGGAAGTGGTAATCCGCGGGCTGGCTGAGCCAGTTCTGGCCCGGAGCGAGTTGCGCCTGCATCGATGCCGGAGCCCAGAAGTCCGGAACCTGAGGCAGCAGGTCGGTCCCGGTGAACTCCGGCGGAGCGATGCCCATGATAGAGAACGGGACGCCATTGAGTTCAACCACCGCCCCCACAATGCCCGGATCACCGTGAAACTCGCGCTGCCAGAACGCATGGCTCAGGACAATGACAGGATTGGCTCCGGGTACGCGGTCTTCCTCAGGCCCGAACATCCTGCCGAATCGGGCGCCAACTCCAAAGCTGCGGAAGTAATTCCCGGAAACCAACTGCCCCTGGACCGACGCTGACGTTGCCTGCCCCGCGCTTCCAGGTATCGTCGCCAGCACCTTGACGGGCCAGCTTGTGGCCACCAGATTCGAAAAGACATCCTGATGCTCCCGGCAATAGAGATATTCCGGCCACGAAAATCCGTATTGCACATCGCCAAGCCACCCGTGGACGAACCATCGTTCCAGTCGCACCACCCGCCCCGGATCGGCAACCGGCAGCGGCTTCAGCGCAATCGCGTCATAGGCCGTGAAGATCGTGGCGTTGACGCCGATGCCCAGCGCCAGTGTTATCACGGCCACGAGCGCAAACCCTGGATTGCGCGCAAAACTCCGGCACGCATACCGCACGTCCTGCCGCATCTGCTCCAGCCATGGGATAGACCGCTGATCGCGGTGCGCCTGCTTTGCCTGTTCCACTCCGCCCAGTTTTCTGCGTGCAGCGGTTCGCGCTTCCTGAGGCGACATCCCATGCCGCTCATACTCCTCTTCGAGCATCGCCACGTGGGCTGCGATCTCGCGCTCCAGTTCGTCGTCCGCGCGCCGGGAACGCCACAGGTTGCGGACTTTCGCCATGGTTCTCATCAGAAAGGCTCGCATCACGGTTCCTCCGTCAGCAGCTTGTCGACGACGCCAACCATTTGCCGCCAGCGCTGCGTTTCCTCGTGGAGCGCCTTCCGGCCGGCTTTGGTGACGGTGTAGTATTTGGCGTCCCGGTTGCTTTCCGTCTTTCCCCAATTGCCCCTGATCCAGCCGTTCTGCTCCAGGCGGACCAGCGCCGGATACAGCGTGCCCTGGTTCACTTTGAGCAGCTCGTCTGAAACCTGCTCCAGCCTGGCGGCAATGGCGTAGGCATGACGCGGCCCGAGGGTGGCCAGCGTGCGCAGGATCATCAGATCCAGGGTGCCCTGCAGAATCGGAATGGGTGTCTTCTCCACTAGATCTCCAAGTAGAGGAGACATATTGGACCGGGGACTACTTGATTGTCAAGTGGAGAAGGCCGGGACGATTTTGCGGCAGCAGCTAACGCGTTTTATACCGTGGCCTTGACGTCCGTCGCGCCCGCTGCCTGACACTCGCCGGACTGTGTCAGCAGCCAGTACTGGAAGCCGTCAACGATGGCCATCAGCGCGGCCTGGTTCAGGTCGCTGCTGACGCCCGCCGTAACCCACGGCTCGTATCCCTCGGCATGGAAGCTCACCGTGACGCGGACGTGAGCCGCGGAGTCGTGTGCCGACACGTCGATCGCCGTTACGCTGAACCGGCCGAGCTTCATCAGCTGCAGAGCCGGATACGATTTCTCCAGCTCATGGCGCATGGCGCGGGTGAGGGCATCCACGGGGCCTGCGCCTTCGGCGCGCGTCGTGCGGATCGTCGAGTCTCCGATGCCGAGCGACATGAACGCCTGAACGAAGCGGTTGCCCGCCTCATCGGATTCGTCGAATACCCGCCATGTCCGGACAGTGAAGAAATCCGGCATCGTTTTCAGCACGCGCAGGCACGCCAGCCGGAACGAAACCTCGCTGGCGGTAAAGCCGCCGCCATCCACCATGGCCCGGTTCGCCTCGATCACCGCCTGAGCCTGCGCGGCGTTGAGAGGAACACCCAGCGTTTCCGACAACAGCACGACATTGGCTTTGCCGGACTGCGCGTTCACGCCGATGATGGGCGCTGCGCCGACGCGCGCCGGATCGCACCACAGATACGCGCCTGGGTTCTTGCGCTCGCTCGATCCGTGCATGCCCGCCCAGGTGCCAAAGGCTCCCGGGCCGACGATGGGCGCTCCGTGGGGCACGTCCAGCGAAAAGTCCGCATAGGCGGAACGCGCCAGGCTCGCGAGGCCGCGCAGAGCATCGTCCGATACGAATTCAGCCTCGCCGCGCAACTGCATGCTGCCGACGACGGTGCTCAGGTTGACGTTGCCGGTGCGTTCTCCCGTGCCGATCAGCGTCCCTTGAATCTGTACCGCTCCGGCCAGCACCGCCGTCCGGGAATTCGCCACGCCGAGTCCACGATCGGTGTGCCCATGAAAGGCGAAGTGCGCGCCCGGGTACTCGCGGACCAGGCTGCCAATCGCATCTCGAACCTCTTCAGGATCGGCGCCGCCGTTCGTATCGCAGATAACGATGCGGCTGACCTGCTGGCGGGCGCACTGATCGACGATCTGGCGGAAGTAGTCGAAGGTGCGCGCGCGAAAATCCGGGTCGCAGGGGTGCCCGTTCTCCCGCCGGCCGCAGATCGCATCCATCGCGTGTTCCAGATCGACGAGGACTTCGAGGCCGTGCTCCTGGAGGCATGCGATGGTGTCCCACGCCATGCGCAGGTTCTCTTCCGGACTGGTCTCAAGCGACCGCTCCACGTCCAGCAGGCGCGACTTCACCACCACCACGGCCGCCGGAATCCGATCTTTGTGCCGGATCATGAACTGCACGTCCGGCCAGTCATCCACGTGTGAGCCCGGCGCGCGGGTGCGTCCGAACAGGGCCAGCTTCATGGCTCCGGTGTCGACGGTTTCAATGGCAGGCGTGAGCTGGGCGACAAAATCGTTCGCGCCGGCAAATCCGATCTCGGCATAGCGAACCCCGAAGGCCGCCATGCGCTCGAGCAGCGAAATGGCATTCCCGACGGAAATCTCAAGGTTCGGCTGCTGCATCCCGTCGCGCAGGCTGGTGTCGAAGAGTTCCACTCTTCGCGGCAGATGCTCTGGTCTGGCGCTGCTCTCGGTCACGGTTCAGGTTCGCCCTTCGCTGGTTCTTTCAATTATCGCCCAGCACAGGGCCACAGGCCGAGAGACTCTCGGAGTCCCACGTCAATCGGCGTCTTCCGCATTCTCACCGCGTCTCTGGCCAACGGCTGCGGTGCGGCCGTCATCCTTCTGAGTAGAACCGGGAGCTTCCCATGAGCCAAATGCTTGTTGCGCAGCAAGTGCCTGTGCCGAAGGTGATCAGCCCAACGGCGCACGGAGTCATCGACTATTGCCACGTCGCCTTCTTCTTTACCGTCGGTCTGTTCTGCGCCCGCAAAAACCCGCGCGCAGCGACGGCAGCCTTCGCCACCAGCGGATTCGTGCTGGGCCAGTCGCTGCTGACTGATTACCGGCTGGGCTTGCGGCCGGTGCTGCCCTTCCGGCTCCACGGCAAGATGGATCAGGTGTTCGCCGCCACTTCGTGGCTCATGCCTTTTCTTTTCGGCTTTCGCGGAACGGCGGCTGCCAGGATTTTCGAAGTGAACTCGCTGGCGGAAGGCGGCGTGGTTGCCATGACCGACTGGAGCAGCGCACGCGCCCGGCTCGAACGCGTCGAAGCCGCCTGGAAGAGCGAGAACATGGCGGCTTAAACACAACGACGGTTTCAGCCATGGGGCACCGGCCGGAATCTCCGGCCTATGATTGCCGTGTGTCCCTCGTCTCTGGTCTGGCTGCCTCGCCATTCGTTCTTTGTCCCCGCAGCCAGCCGGCGCGCTTGCTAGGATGGTTCGGCGAGGCGACGAAGCAATGAGGACGGCATACCTGCTTGTGGGCGGAATCATCGGAATTCTGGCGGGATCGCTTGCAGCCCAGCAAGCTTCCCCCATCAAACTGAATCCCTCGACGATGCCGAAGCGCGGTTCTGTCGATCCGCGCTATTTCTCCTACAACATCGAAATGGTCGAGGTGACGGGCGGACGCTTCTGGAAGCCCTACGGATCCACGAAAAGCGAGGCACCCGCGCAGGGGCTTGGTGGGCAACACCAGCCGACGGGTCTTGATCCGAACCTCTTCGAGTATCGGCCGCCGATTGACCTGAGCAATCCCCGCCTGCGTAAGCTTGCTGAAGCTCTCGCGCCTGCCTACATGCGGGTCAGCGGCACGTGGGCCAACAGCACGTACTTCCAAAACGATGATGCGCCGCCGATGGCGCAGCCGCCCACGGGCTTTCGCGGCGTGCTGACGCGGCCGGAGTGGAAGGGCGTGATCGATTTCTCGCAAGCAGTCGGCGCGCCGATCGTCACCTCGGTTGCCGTGAGCGAGGGAACCAGAGATGCTGCGGGCGTGTGGACTCCTGCGCAGGCCAAAGCCCTCTTCGCCTACACGAAGAGCATCGGCGGAAGCATTGCCGCCGCCGAGTACTTTAATGAGCCTAATTTTGCGACCATTGGCGGCGCTCCTGCCGGATACGACGCTGCGGATTTCGGCCGCGACGCGAAGCTGTTCGCCGCTTTCCTGCGTAAGGAATCGCCGAAGACGATCTATCAGGGGCCGAGCGGCACGGGGGAAGGACTTTCTCTGGCCCCCGCGGGAATGCGCCTGCATCTGATCCCGACTGCGGAGATGATGCAGGCCACGGGGCCGATCTTCGACGTCTTTTCATATCACTTCTACGGAACACGTTCGCACCGCTGCGGCGGAACCACGACCGCCGAACAGGCGCTCTCCCCGGAGTGGCTGGACCGTACGGACACCGTTGAGGCTTTCTATGCCCGGCTGCGGGACCAGTACCTTCCCGGCAAGCCGATATGGCTGACAGAAACCGGAGAAGCGGCCTGCGGCGGCGATCCCTTCGCCGCTCAGTTCGCTGACACCTTCCGTTTCCTGAACCAACTGGGCACACTCGCGCAGCGCGGCGTGCAGGTGGTGATGCGTAACACGCTGGCCAGCAGCGACTACGGCCTGCTCGATCAGCACACCTTTGAGCCTCGGCCGGATTACTGGGCGGCGCTGCTGTGGAAGCGGACCATGGGCACAGTCGTGCTCGATCCCGGAGCGAGCGGCGATCCTAACCTGAGGATTTATGCCCACTGCATGAAGGACTCAAAGGGCGGCGTCGCCGTGCTGGCGCTGAACACCGACAGGAATACAACGGAGACCATCCTGGTTCCGGCCGCGGCGAATCGGATCACATTAACCGCCGCCGATCTGACCAGCACGAACGTGCAGCTGAACGGAAAAGCGCTCCAGGTCGCAGCCGACGGATCTCTGCCGGCCATCGACGGAGAGCATGTCGCGGCGGGCAGAGTCGATCTGGCTCCGCTCAGCCTGACATTCTTCACGATTCCTTCAGCGGCGAACCAGAACTGCAGGTGAATGCAGGACGTTAGCGCTGGTAGCCGAAGTTGCCGCAAAGACTCGTCGAATTGGACAGGTCCTCGAGCGTGAGCGCGGGCATTTTCTGTCCGGAGAAGAAGGCGACGTGCAGGTCGTTGCCGGAGGCCCAGGTGGCCATCCACTGGGTCTCGTCGCTGCCGCAGATCGTGTTGTGGTGTTCGAACTTCTTCGAGGCGGGAATGTCGAGGCGGTACAGATTGCCCGCGCCGGGTGTGCCGGGATCGGCATCGAAGGCGGCGGATGCTTCAGCAGGCTTAATCGCGCGAATTTCGGCGATGGTGAAGTTCGAGAAACTGATGGAGAGCCTGGTGCCCTGGATCGTAATGTCGCCGGTGATCGTCTTCGCTTCATTACTGGCGGCACGCCAGTATCCCGCGTCCTGAGCCGCAGCGGGCAGTGAACAGGCCAGCGCTAGAAGAGCCACGGCGAGCAATGTGAGGGATTTCATCTCTCTGAGCATGACATTGAGAAGGACGCGGAGCAAGTTACGGGTCGGCGAGTCAGCCAGTTAGCGAGTCAGCAAGTCAGCGAGTCGGCAAGTCAGCGATCCGCTGCCAGCTACCCGCTGGCGATCAGTAAAACGTACTTGTCGACCGTTTCAAAGCAGCTAAGGAGGGAGGTGCCTGGCGTCCGGTTCCGGTGCTATTCTGTGGGGCATCGGAGGTGCTCCGATGAAGCTCTTCCTCTCCGCTCTTCTTCTGGCCGCGCTGCCGGCCGCTTTTGCGCAGAACCAGCCTCAGCAGGGGCCGTTCCAGCCAGGAGTCGTCGTGTCTCATCCCTCGCCTGCCACAGTTGAGGCAATGGAGGCGCAGGCAGAGTACATGAACCACCTGGCTCTGCATCCCATCTGCCCCCTGTTTGTGACGTCGGCCACCGTCGCCGCGACGGCCGGATATCTGCCGGTTGCGCAGC
>DASYYN010000038.1:0-67327 GCA_035933815.1 Acidobacteriaceae bacterium | reverse complement strand
AGAAGTATAGCTGAGGGAAGCCAGGCGGGGCTCAGAGTCCGTGGGCTGCGCGGAATTCGCGGACAACCTGGGCGGGGTCGCGGTGCTGGCCGTCGACGGCTTCGTTCATGGCGCGCATGTCGTCGGCGGTGACGCGTCCGGCGAGGGCATCGAGGGCGGTCTGGATTTGCGGCCAGCGGCGGAGCGCCTCGTCGCGGACGAGGGGCACGGCCTGGTAGGGCGGGAAGTAGCGGCGGTCGTCGTCGAGGACCGTGAGGTGGAAGGCCTGGATGGGCCCGTCGGTGGTATTGGCAGCGATGATGTCGACCTGATGGTCGTTGAGCGCGCGATAGAGGAGGCCGAGATCCATGGTGCGCGGCGGGCCCTCGAAGCGGAGACCGTAGGCGGCGGAAAGGCCGCGGAGGCCGTCGGGGCGCTGCTCGAATTCGTAACCGACGCCGAGGCGCATGTGCGGCGTGTCGGCAGCGGCCTGGCTGAGGGTGGTGAGGTGCAGGCGGCGGGCGTCATCGCTGCGGATGACCATGGCAAAGGAATTGTCGAAGCCAAGGGGCGGCGCGACAGTGATTTGGTAGCGCTGCTGGTAGAGGCGGCGCACGGTGGCGAGGACAGCGTCGGGATCTCTGTTGATGGGTTGTTTGAGGATGGCGGTGAGCGCCGTGCCGGTGTATTCAACGTAGGCGTCGATGCGCCCGGCGAGCATCGCCTGCTGGCAGATATAGCTGCCGGCGAGGTAGAAGCGGCGTTCGACTTTGAGGTGGTATTTGGCTTCGATTTCCTGGGCGAGGAGTTCGCCGAGGACCGCCTGCTCGGTGAAGTTTTTGGAGCCGATGACGGGGTGATTGGGACGGGGCGGGGCGCAGGCGGTGAGGAACGCGGTTACCGTAACCGCGATGGTGGCGAATGCAATCCGGCTGGATGAACCGCAGGTCCTTCGACTCGCCGCCTGAATCCGTGCTGCGCGAAGTACACGCGCAGCGATTCGGCGGGCTCGCTCAGGATGACATGACAATCTCATTGGCTCTGGTCCGCAGCGGGGATCTTGAAGTGGTGTTCGAGCAGGCCTAAGAGCCCGTCGAGCGCGAGGGCGAGCAGGGCCGCGGGGATGGCTCCGGCGAGGATGAGACCGTTGTCGACGGAGGCGACGCCGCGGAAGATGAGCTCGCCGAGGCCTCCCGCGCCAACGGCGGCGGCGATGGTGGCGATGCCGACGCAGGTTACGGTAGCCGTGCGAATGCCGGCGAGGATGAAGGAGGCGGCGAGGGGGAGCTCCACTTTGAACAGGCGCTGCGTGCCGGTGAGGCCAAGGGCGCGGGCGACGAAGAGCACGTTGGGATCGATGCCCTGGATGCCGGCGTAGGTGTTGCGCAGGATGGGCAGCAGCGCATAGGCGACCAGCGCGACGATGGCCACGCGGGCCGCGCGTTCGCCGAGCCACGGGAGGGGCAGGAGGAATCCGAAGAGCGCGAGCGAAGGGATGGTTTGCAGGATGTTGGCAAAGCCGATGATCGGAGTGGCCCAGCGCGGCGTGCGCGTCAGCCAGATGCCCACCGGGACGGAGATCGCCGTCGCGAAGAGCATGGCGAAGCCGGTGAGCCACAGATGCTCGAGGGTGAGCTCGGCGATTTCGCCGCCGTAGCGGGAGAGGAAGGCGTTCATGCGCGCGCCTCGCCACTAAAGGACCGACCGCAGATCCATTCGACTCGCGGCTGGATTTTCTGTTGCGCCCCGAGGCGGGGCGCAACAAATTCGGAAGGCTCGCTCAGGATGACAACGTTAGTTGCTGTCATGCAGAGCGCTCCTTTCGCCGCGATGGAAGGCGCGGATGTAGGCCTGTATCTCTGGCTGCGATGCGTGGAGAAATGCGTCGCGGCTGAGCTTCGCGATGAGTTTGCCTTCGCTGAGGAGCGCGATCTGGTCGCCGAGATAGAGCGCTTCGTCGAGATCGTGGGTGACCAGCAGGACGGTTTTGCGCAGGCGCGCGAGCAGGGTGCGCAGCATGTCCTGCATTTCGGCGCGGGTAAGCGGGTCGAGCGCGCCAAAGGGCTCGTCCATGAGCAGGATGGGGGGATCGGCAGCGAGCGCGCGGGCCAGTCCGACGCGCTGGCGCTGGCCTCCGGAGAGCTGGTGCGGATAGCGGCTGGCGAAGGTGGCGGGATCGAGTCCGACGGCGGAGAGCAATTCGTGACTCCGGCGGTTGCGTTCTGAACGAGGGCGACCTTCAGCTTCGAGCACCAAGGCGACGTCGCGCTCGACCGTGAAGTGCGGAAAAAGGCCGGTCTCCTGGATGACGTAACCGATGCCGCGGCGGAGCTGGATGATGTCGCTCTCGCCTACTGGTTTCCCGCCGACGATGACCGCGCCGCTGGTGAGCTCGACCATGCGGTTGACGGTGCGCAGCAGTGTGGTTTTGCCGGAGCCGCTGCGACCGAGGAGCACGGTCGTGGTTCCCTCTTCGACAGCGAGAGAGATGTTGTCGAGCAGGAGCCGGCCCTGCGGCGTCGCGAACGACACGTTGCGAAATTCAAGGGCGGCGGCCATGCCCGACCAGTGTACGGGGACTGGCCGTCCAGGCGGACGCGCTTCGCGCCGGCAGAAGAGCGTGCTGCGCTTCGGTCAGTGGCCAGCCTGGAAGAGCACACGCCAGGAGGAGTCGAGGGTAAGCCAGCGCTGACTCGCGAACCAGCTGGTCGGATAATCCGGGACGTGCAGCAGGCCATGTCCTTCGGCGCAGACGAACTCCATGCCGCTGAACCCAAGAAAGCTGCGCGACCGTTCGCCGACTCGGGCGGGGCTGGTGAGCTTGCGCAGGCAATGAGGACAGCGCTGCCGCTGATCCTCAAGCAGCCACCACGCAGAGAGAAGTGCGCCGGCGATGGTGGCGAAGGTCTGGATAAGCTGCTCCGAACCCGGCGCGCTCGCCAGCACATTGGCGATGAGCAGCGGCCCGCAGTAGAGCAGCGGCAAGAGGAGCGCGATCTTTGCGACGAGGAAGAACCAGCCTCGCGTGCGCATCCTCATTGAGAGGCGCTCCGTCACCAGGCCGGCCTGTAGAGAAATGAAAAGCAGGGCAGGCATTACGAGGCAAGCCATGAAAAGCCCGAGGAGGAAATCAATCTCAGGAGTCCTGCCGTGGTAGTAAGCAAAGATGGAGAGCGGGATGACGTAGAGATGCGCCGGCGTGTCGTCGTTGGAAGTCAGTTCAACGCTGCCAATATGGCGCGCGTTGATACCGGAGGCGGGGACTCGTTCCGCGAGCATGTATCCGTAGCTGAAGCGGTGGGCCGCGATCCGGGCGAAGGCTTCGTCGGTTTCGAGCGACCAGGCGTCCATGGGCATAGGCAGAGCAGAGTCAATGGGCGGAGCGACAGCGACGATCGTGGCTCTGTGATTCTCGAAGCGCAGCGATCGTCCGAGAATCCCCGGAGTGCCGCCAAAATCGCGCATCCAGACAGCGCGACTGAGCACCAGCGGGGCTGCGCCGGTGCGTGAGCACTCCTGCAGCAGAGATTCTGAAACCGATAGGTGCAGCAGAGCGGTCAGGCTCGCAGTCGCTTTCCCGACGAGCCATGTTTCGGCGCGCCCGTTCAGGTCGACGGGGCCGCTGACAGGCTCGTAGAAGGCGGTCCGGGACAGCGATGGGTGAGCGTGTGTCGTCCAGGCCACGTATTGGCCGGCGGAGACCTGGCTGCCCACGCCGAGCACGGTGGGCGTGGAGGAGACGGTTACCAGATCGCCTGGGCCGCCGTAAGACGGAGGAAACATCTCCTGCCTGACGCCTGGGACGAGCAGAGCAAGGCCGACGCTAAGAGCCGCCGCTGCGGCGAGTACGACCAGACAACCACGGGCAGTTTCCAGCTGAGTCGTTTGCGTATGCCGCCGAATCCAGAATGCGTCGGGGATCGCGCCGATGGTGAAGGCGAAACCGGCAAGAGGAGAAACGCGCCGGCGCAGCAGGTAATGAAGTTCCCCTCGCCATTCCGCCAGCCATTCGGCCCGGTCGCGAGCGCGAAGCAGCAGAGCCGCCATCCGCAGCGGCAAAGCGCAAGCGAACGTGAGGACGGCCAGGCGGCGGGAGTTCATGCGTTCTCCATGGCAGGAGTCGGGGCAAGTTTCGCCAGCAGCGGGTAGCGTTTGCGGGCGGCGGCCAGCGTGGCCTTTCCGTCGGAGGTCACCTTGTAATACTTGCGCGGCGGTCGGCCCTCGGCATCGGCGATTGCCTGCTTCTCCCATCGGGAGCCGATGAGGCGGTCGCGCTCGAGACGCCGCATTGCGGGGTATACGGTGCCGCTGGGGAGGCCGGTGGCCTCCATGATGCTGAATCCGTAGATAAAGCCGGAATCGACGGCCTGGAGGATCAGCGCGGCGGTATGGGAAAGCCTGGGCTCGGCGGCCATGCTGAGCAGTTTACCTATGTAGCATTCTTCTTGACAAGCCATCTCGAACCGGATTATACCGAATACTACATAGGGGTACGGCAGATGCTCGAATTGCGACGCGTGTCGAAGCGGTACTCGGGAATTCCCGCAGTCGATGACGTCAGCTTCACCGCGCGGCCGGGCGAGGTGACCGGTTATCTGGGGCCGAACGGGTCGGGCAAGTCGACCACCATGAAGATGATCACCGGGCTGATCGAGCGGTCGGCGGGGCACATCCTGTTCGAAGGCCGAGCGATTGAAGACGACCTGATGGGATTCAAGCGCCGTATGGGATATGTGCCGGAGGAGCCGCATCTCTACAACCATCTCTCCGGGGCAGAGTACCTGACGATGGTGGGGCAGTTGCGCGGACTGCCGGCGCGCCCGACGGCGGAGCGCATCGACGGCATGCTGCGGCTGCTGTCGCTCTACGACGATCGGCATGCGTCGATCAGCGGCTACTCGAAAGGCATGCGGCAGAAGGTGCTGATCATCGCGGCCCTGCTGCACAATCCGGACCTCGTGCTGCTGGACGAGCCGTTCTCCGGACTGGATGTGGCATCGGCGCTGGTGCTGCGCAGCCTGATTCAGGAGCTGGCAAAGCGGGGCAAGGTGGTGCTCTTCAGCTCGCATGAGCTGGACACCGTGGAACGGGTCAGCTCGCGGGTGATCATTCTGCACAAAGGCAAGCTGGTAGCGGACGACTCGATTGAGCGGCTGCGCTCGCTGATGGAGCTGCCGACGCTGGAGGCGATCTTCTCGCAACTGGCGGTGGAGCAGGACACGGATGCGATGGCGCGGGAGATGGCGGACCTGGTGAGCTAGAGAAGCGGTCAGCGGGAATCAGCACCTAAGGTCGGGAGTGCGGGATGGGCGGAGTCTGGACAAAGCTCGTTGAGCGGCTGCCGCTGCAGTTTCGCGTGCTCTACCGGCAGTTTCTGCTGCAGGTGATCGATCTGGAGGCGCTGTCGATTGAGGCAGACATTCCGCGGTTTCTGGGGCAATTTGCGGGCGTGCTGATTCTGATCACGATTTTCCAGACGATTCAGTGTCTGTTTGCAGCGGGCAATCCGAAGCAGCCTCCGTGGGTGGTGGCGAACCTGGCTCTCCAGAAAGAACAGAGCTTCATTGCCGGCACGATGCTCATCGCGGGACTGATTGCGGTGGTGTCGTGGGATGGGGTATTCCCCGACCGACGGGACGCGATGGTGCTCGGGCCGCTGCCGGTGAAACCGCAGACGATCCTCGCGGCCAAGCTGGCGGCCTCGGGCGCGCTGCTGGCAGTCGGAGTGGTGGCGCTGAACTTCAGCACGGGTACTGTGCTTCCGTGGGTGATGGGCGGCAGCTTGTTTGGTTTTCTGCGGGCCCTGTTTTCCTGGTGGTTCACGATGGCGGCGGCGACGGCATTCCTGTACGGAGCAGTGCTGACGGTGCAGGGCTGGTCGGCTCTGCTGCTGTCGCGGCCGGCATTTCTGCGGGTCTCGGCGCTGCTGCAACTGGCCGCATTCGCGCTGTTTCTGATGGGATGGATTTTTCAGCCGAGCTTTCCAGGCCTTCACGCGATGTCCATAGCAGGCCGGTTCGCGGGGAAATGGCCGGCCTGCTGGTTCCTGTGCGTCTTTCAGCAATTGGATGGGACCCTGCCCTCCGAACTGGCGTGGATGGCGCATCGGGCATGGGTGGCGGTTGGGGTAAGCGTTGCCGGAGCCGGCACTTCCCTGCTGCTCTGTTACTTCAGGACGATGAAGAAGACGGTGGAGCAGCCCGATCTTGTGCCGGGGGGAAGCGGCCGCCGGCTGCCGACGCACTGGGGAAATTCCCTGGAAACCGCCATCGTGCAGTTCTGCATTCGATCGCTCGCGCGGAGCAAGCAGCATCGCGTGATCTACGCGTTCTATCTCGCCATCAGCTTTGCGATTGCAGTGTCGACGATTGAAAGTGTGGTGCAGACGCGGGCGGCGCGACCGGTGACGCCGGAGTTCCTGATGCCAACGATGCTCATGCTGTGTCTGGCCATTGCGGGACTGCGGAGTATCTTTTCCCTGCCGGTATCTCTAAAAGCGAACTGGGTACTGCAGGTGACGCAACTGCGACCGCCTGAGCAGTACATCGCCGCGACACGACGGGCATTGCTGGTGATGTCGGCAATCCCGGTATGGCTGGTGGTGGCGGGACTCTCGCTGTGCTTCAGGCCTTGGCATGCGGTGGCGGAGCACCTGATTTTTCTGGCGCTGCTGGCGTGGCTGCTCACCGAGCTGAGCATGCTGAATGTCTCGAAGATTCCGTTTGCGTGCTCGTTTTTACCCGGAAAGATGAATATCCAATACCTGTTCTGGGCTTTGGCGGTGGTGTTCATTCCGATTGCGATGACGCTGGCACATGAAGAGATAATCGCGTTCGGAAACACGCGGCTGATGGCGGCGCTGCTGGCAGTGCCGGCGATATTCGCGGCCGGGTTATGCGTATGGAATCGGCACGAAGCTCGTTCGGCGGTGCTCTATTACGAAGAGCAGGAGCCGGAGGTCGTGATGAGGCTGGGGCTGGCCGGGGCCATTCTGCAGCCGCGGGAGGCAACTTCATCGCTGGGGGAAGGAGGGTCGCAGAACGCCTGATCTGGTGTGCAGCGGATCGCTCCGCCTGCCCTGATATGCTCCAGACAGCGATCCCAACCCACGGTGAGGCCCCTGGCGCTGATGGAAGTCCTGGTACAACTGGAGCAGGTGTCAAAGTCGTACGAGCAGAAGGTCGCCGTACGCAATCTGTCGCTGCAAATCGATGCGGGAAGCATGTTCGGGCTGTTGGGTCCGAATGGCGCGGGCAAGACTTCGACGATTCGCATGATTGTGGGCATCACGCTGCCGGATTCCGGCAAGGTGAACCTGTTCAACAAGCCCTGGAACAGCGCGTCGCTGCAGCGAGTCGGCTATCTGCCGGAGGAACGCGGGCTCTACAAGAAGATGAAGATCGTCGACCAGCTCGTGTTTCTCGGCGAGCTGCATGGGCTGGGGGCGGCCGAGGCGGGACGCCGCGCGAAGTCGTGGTGCGAGCGGCTGCAGATCGGCGACTCGCTGAACAAGCGCACAGAGGAGCTGTCGAAGGGCATGCAGCAGAAGATTCAGTTCATCGCGACGCTGCTGCACGATCCGGAACTGATCATCATGGATGAACCGTTTGCCGGGCTGGATCCGGTGAACGCGATGCTGCTGCAGGACACGCTGCTGGAGCTGCGCAAGCAGGGGAACGCGATCCTCTTCTCGACCCACCGCATGGATCAGGTGGAGAAGCTGTGCGACTCCATTTGCCTGATCAATCGCGGAGAGGCGGTGCTTGCGGGGCCGATGCGAGAGGTAAAGTCGCGGTACGAACGCAACCGGGTGATCGTGCAATACGAGGGACAGGACGGGTTCCTGAGCCATCCGGCGGTTGCCGAGTACAAGAATTATGCGGGGCACGCGGAGATTCGGCTCAAGCCTCACGCCGACGCCCAGGACCTGCTGCGCACGGCCGCGGCCGCTTCAACGATCACGAAATTCGAACTGGTAGAGCCTTCGCTGGAGGAAATTTTCATCGAGGCAGTGGGGGGACGCGCCGATGCTTAAAAACACGCTGCTGATTGCTAAGCGGGAATACGTGGAGCGGGTGCGCAGCAGGGTCTTCCGCATTATGACCGTGCTGGTGCCGGTCGGCATGGGAGCGATGGCGTTCCTGGGCGGCCTCGGTGGACGCAGGATGGAGCAAGGGGTCGACAGCCTGGCCATCGTCTCCGATAACGCTCCCCTCGCGCAACAGGTGCAGACAGCGCTGCTCAGCAGCGATCACCCCCCGAAAAGCGTCACAATCTACGCGCCCGCAACTCCGGCCGATCTGCAAGCGGTGAATCAGCAGGTGGAGACCCATCAGATCAACGGATATGCGCTGCTGAATACCGGTGGGGACGGAATTCCTGCGAATCCGAAGTGGGTATCGGCCAGCTCGACGGACTTTATCGGCGGCACGGAAGTTCACAACGCCATCATCACCGGGCTGGTGCGGCAGCAACTCATGGCTCATGGGTTGAGCGAGGAGCAGGTGCAGCACCTGATCCATTCTGCGCACGTCGAAACCATGCAGGTGAAAAACGGCCAAGCCGTCGCTTCCGATACGGGCCGCAGTTTCGCCGGAGCCTACGCTCTCATCCTGGTGCTCTACGCGGCGGTTCTGATTTACGGGATCAACATCGCGCGGTCGGTGGTGGAAGAAAAGACATCGCGCATCTTCGAAGTGCTGCTCGCCACTGCGTCGGCCGATGAGCTGATGCTGGGCAAGCTGCTGGGAGTCGGGGCGACGGGACTCACACAGATGGTGATCTGGGGAGCGCTGCTGGTGGGCTTTGCCGGCTCGCAAATCGCGGCCACGCATGGTATCCACGGCCTTTCTTCGCTGGGTATCACGGGGTCGGAGCTGATTTTCTTCGCAGTATTCTTCCTGCTGGGCTTTTATCTCTATAGCGGACTGGCCGCGGCTCTGGGATCAACTGTGAGCGCCGAGCAGGAGGTGCAGCAGTTCAGCTTCATCCTGATCGCGCCGCTGGTGATCAGCGTTTTCATGCTGCCTTTCGTGCTGGGGAATCCGTCATCGGTGGCATCGGTGGTGTTCTCGCTTCTGCCGCCGTTCACGCCCATCGTCATGTACATGCGCATCTGCGCGCAGATGCCGCCGTGGTGGCAGATCGCGCTCTCGATCGGACTGCTGCTGGCGTCGGTGCTGGCGATGGTGTGGCTGGCGGCCCGTATTTACCGAGTCGGCGTACTGATGTACGGAAAACGGGCGACCCTACCGGAAATCCTGCGCTGGCTACGGTATAGCTGACCTCAATCGCCGCTGGCGCGGCGGTGCGGCGGCAACTCCGTAACGAACTTCCGCTGCGCGTCGGAAGACGCGGTGCAATCACGACTGATGCCGGAGGTCACCAATGGCCGCAATTTCGGCGAGTTGCTGCCCGATCCGCTGTCCTCCCTGTCGGTACCGCGCCCGACTACGGTCGGCCGCATGTTGGTCGGGAGGAAGATGCTGAAGACGGTTCCATGGCGATCTGATGCGGTCGATGAGCGAAGGTGAATGTCACCGCCATAGCGCTGAACGATGGAGCGGGTGACCCAGAGGCCCAAGCCCGTCCCACGCTGGCCTTTGGTGGTAAAAAACGGCTCGCCCAGACGGCGCTGCACTTCAGCGGGGATACCCGTTCCGGTGTCGCCGACAGAGATACGAATGCCACGGACGCCGGGGTCGGACCAATTGCGCGCGCAGCGGATGCGCACCCGCAGCCGGCCCTTCGCAGAGGATGCTTCGATTGCATTGGTCACCAGGTTCGAAAGAACCTGGCGCATTTCGCCGGGGTAAACGACCGCCTCTTGCGGGCAGTCGTACTGGCGATCCACCTGGAGGCTCTTTTCGGAGATCCGGCGCCCGTAGAGGGCGAGCACTTCTTCCATGAGCCCGTCTATACGGGTGCTCACCGGGGTCGCGGTCTCGCGAGAGAAGTTCAGGGTCTGGCGGCTAATCTGACCAACGCGCTCCAGTTCGCGTTGCGCCAGCACGACATATTCCCTGGCCCGGTCCGGCAGTCCCTTCTCTCCAGAAACGAGATAGAGCAGGTTGGTCACGGCCTCCAGCGGATTGTTGATTTCGTGCGAGATCAGGGCAGACATTCGGCCAATCGTGATGAGCTTCTGGTTTTCGCGCAACATGGCAGCAGCGCGCTCCAGTTCAATCTGCGTGCGCGACTGGGCGGAGTTCGACTCACGAACCTTGAGCGCGCGCGCCAGGACCGTCGGCAATTGCGCCAGATCGCTGCTCGACAGCGTATCCGTTGCCCCCTCGCGAAGGGTACGCAGAGACTCAGTCTGTGATGGGTATCCACCGATCAGAATTACCGGGATCGGCGGTTGCGCACGACGTGCGCGCTCCAGCACATCGCGCTGATCGAGATCAGCAACGCACTCGGGCCCGGCAAGGATCAGGGAAAAAGCGTCGTGGCGCAGCGCTTCCAGAAACTGGCGGCGGTCAGCCGCGGATACGATGTCGAGCGAGATCCCGGCACGGCGGGCGGCGGCCCGCACGTCGTCGTGCGAGACGGCGGCCGAGCGCAGCATCAGAACCTTCGGGATGGTATCGGTCATGGGAACACCGTGGGCCTTGCGTTCGAGAAAGTGCGAACTTCGAAGCCGAATTTGATTCCGCGAAGGGAAGCAATTCAGCTTCCGTTCCAGACATACGAGCCCTCCTCAAGCAGCTACTTCAACGACAGACCGGACGTTTAGCCGAACCTGGCAGTAGAAGTCTCGTACGCTGAGCCCGTAATTCCCTGCTTAAGGGATTCGATGTGTTGCTATTCGAGGGTGTTGCTTTTCCGCGCTGAGCGCCAAACGATGCAACTCACGGTGAAATCAGGTGGTTGCGGCGCTGTTCAACGCGGATAACCGTTGTACCCGCTGCGGAGATGCGCGAAAACTTTTTTGGCAACCCACAGCGGTTATTCTGATCTAACCAGAAGAATTTAGATGAACTTGCGGACGATCAGGAAGACAACGCTGGCTCTGGGTGTGACGCTTGCATCAATGGTGGGCATTGCGCAGAGCAACCCCACGAATTCAGCGGCTAATCCTTACGCGGGCAGCGTGCAGGCGGTGCCGGGGACCGCGGAAGTGAAGCAGTTGTCGCTCGACGATGCGATCCGAATGGGGATCCAGAACAATCTTGCGCTCACGATTGCGAGGGAACAGCAGAAGGCGGCCAGCGCCGAGAAGCTGGAGCTGCTGAATGTGCTGATCCCGAATATTTCGCTGCACGGCGAGACGGGGGTCCACGAATACAATCTCGAAGCGCTGGGCTTTCATCCTTCGACGGCGGGGCTGTTCGCTGGTTTGCTGCCTCCGGGCGCCAGCCCCTCGTCCTTCCACCTGATCACCAAGGTGGATACGACAATCGGCGAAGTTAAGCTTTCGCAGGCGCTCTTTAACTGGGCGGGGTACGACGTTTGGCGAGCGGCGCAAGCGGCGCAAAAGGCGGCCTACTACAACGCGCAGTCTTCACGCGGGCTGGTCGTGCTCAACGTGGGTAATGCCTATCTGCAGGCGCTGGCGGCGAAGGCCGCGGCCGATTATGCGCGGGCGCTGCTGAATACGGACCAGACGCTGCTGGACCAGGCACATCAGGAACACCTGGCCGGGGTGGTGGCGAATCTCGAGGAACTGCGCGCGCGCGTGCAGTATCAAAGCCAGGCGCAGGCAGTGATCGCGGCGGACAACAATTTTGAAAAGGCAAAGATCGCGCTCAACCGGATGATCGGGCTCGCTCCGGAGCAGAAGATCGAGTTGACGGAATCGGCTCCGTACTCCGAGCTGCAGCCGATGACTCTGGAAGCAGCGCGCGTGGAGGCTTACGCCAATCGCCAGGACTACCAGATGATGAAGCAGGAGCTGCGTACTGCCGATCTGGAGCGGCGGGCAACGACGCACGAGCGCTTCCCTACCCTCACCTTCAATGGAAACTGGGGAGTCACGGGCGTGACCGGCGGCATCTATCACGAAACCTTTTCCGCTGTTGGAACGTTGAGCGTGCCGATCTTCGAAGAAGCGCGATTCCGCGGGGATCACGACGTGGCGGAAGCACAGCTCGACCAGATTCGCTCGCGCATGCAGGACCTGACGGTGAAGATCGATCAGCAGCTGCGCGATAGCCTGCTGGATCTGCAAACGGCTGAAGACACGGTCAAAGTTGCGAGGAGCAACGTCGATCTGGCAAGCACGGCTCTCGATCAGACGCAGCAGCGGTTTGCCGCCGGCGTGACGGATAACCTGCCGGTGGCGGAGGCGCAGTCCACGCTGGCTGCGGCGCAGAACCAGTACGTCAGCAGCGTGCTGCAGCTGAACGAGGCGCGGCTCGGCCTGGCGCGCAACCTGGGCATCATCGACACGCAGTACCGCAGCTGGCTGCAGGGCGGCACACCGCCGGAAGTGAAGAGCAACAGCGCGGCGGGCATGCCGCACACACTGCCTTAGAGCTGGAATCGGGAGCGGTCCACGGCTGGGTGCGGCAGGCGCGGCCGCAGGCTGCGGAGCGTCGAGAGGACAGTGCCGGCAATCACGATATCGCGGTACCACTTGTGGTCCGCCGGGATGATGTACCACGGCGCGTAATCCGTCGAGGTGCGGCTGAGCGCCTCCTGATAAATGTGCTGAAAACGCGGCCAAAGGTGGCGGTCGGAGAAGTCCGATTCGTCGAGCTTCCAGTGCTTGTCGGGATTGTCGAGCCGCGCCTGCAGGCGGCACTTCTGCTCTTCCGCGCTGACGTGCAGGAAGAATTTGCGGATCACGGTTCCGTTTTCCGCCCAGATGCGCTCGACGTCGGCAATTTCCCGCAGGCGCATGCGAATCAGTTCGGGCGAGTGCTTCTCGCGCGCCGCTGCGACGACGACGTCTTCGTACTGTGAGCGGTTGAAGATGGCGAGCTGACCTCTGGCGGGCAGGACCGCGTAGATGCGCCACAGGTAATCGTGGGATTTTTCGACGGCATCGGGCTGCTTGAAGGAAGTCGCGCGGCAATGCAGCGGATTGACTCCAGTGAAAACTTTGCGGATGGCGCCGTCTTTACCCGAGGCGTCCATGCCCTGCAGGATGACGAGCAACGAGCGCTTTTCCTCGATAGCGAAGGTGCCCAGTAGCTCGTCGATTTGGCGGACGTACTGCTTCAGCAACTTCCTGGCCTGTCGCTTGTCCGTGCACAGGGAGTTTTCATCGGTGGGAATGTGGTCGAGGCGGATGGCCGTGTCCGGACGAACGATATAGCGATCCCAGTCGAGCTCTTTACCCATCAGCGCCTCACCCCCTGAGATGCGGGAGCGGGGCTCACGGCAACGGGCGAAGGACTTCGCGGGGATGGACCTGGTATACCGTCCTGCCGCGGATGCATACTCGAGATGTATGAGCACCGTGGAAATTGAGGTGAAATTCCCCGTTGCGGACGCCGCCGATCTCGGGCGGCGCCTGCTACGGATCGGCTTCCATGAGGAGACGCCGCGGACGTTCGAGCGAAACACGCTGTACGACACGCCCGACCGCCGCCTTCGTTCGCATCAGTCCATCCTGCGGGTTCGCAATTATGGCGGGAAATGGAAGGTCACGCACAAGTGCCTGCCCACCAATCACGATCCTGCAGCGCGCCACAAGCATCGCGACGAGACGGAAACGTCTGTGCAGGATGGGGAGGCGCTCGGTCACATCTTCACGCAGCTCGGATATGCTCCGGCATTTGTCTATGAGAAGTGGCGCACGGAGTATGCCGATGCGACTGGCCACTGCGTTGTGGATGAAACTCCCATCGGCGTGTACGCCGAACTCGAGGGGCCGGAGGAGTGGATCGACGCAACCGGGCACAAGCTGGGCGTGGACACATCGCAGTTCAGCACGCTGAGTTACGGCCGGCTCTTCGACCAGTGGCGGGAAAAAACCGGTAGCCGCGCGGAGAACCTGACCTTCGAGGAGATCACGCCACCTTTGTAAGGGCGATCTGTTCCCTCTATTCCCCCTGCTTTAGCTTCCTTCTCCGGTCAGCGGATTGGTTTCCGGGGCTTTGATCGCCGTCGGATCCGATTTTGCCGTCGCCGATTCCTCCAGCGCGGTGGCAGGGCGCGAGCCGCTCTGGTGGTAGACGCGCATCGGGTCACCCGGAAGCATGCCGTGTTTCTCCAGAGCCAGCCGGATGCGCCGCTGCGTTTCGCGCTGCGCCGCCCATTGCTGATTGGCCCTGGTCCGAATCTGCACCGGATAGATAACCTGCGAGCCTTTGATGGAGTCCACGCCCAGCAGCACGGGATCGGCGAGGTACACGCTGCTGTACTTGGGATCGTCACGCACGCTCATGGCGACGTCCTTCAGCAGCTTCATCACTTCGTCGGGATGGGCTGAGAAATCTACGGAGACGTTGATGGTCGCGACGGTGAAGTCACGCGTCTGGTTGGCGACGGTCGTGATCTGCGAGTTGGGCACGATGTAGAGTGTGCCGTCGGCCGCGCGCACCTGGGTGCGGCGCAAGGTCATCGATTCCACCGTGCCGGTCAGTCCGGCGATGGTAACCAGATCGCCTACGTTGTACTGGTCCTCCACGAGGATGAGGAAGCCGTTGAAGCAGTCCTTGACAATATTCTGGGCCGCCAGGCCGATGGCAACGCCGGCAACGCCCGCGCTGGTCAGCAGCGGTCCGAGGTTGAATCCCAGGATCGGGAGGATTTCGAGCGCGGCGAGGACGATGATGACGCCAATTCCGGTGGCGCGGATGACGGAGGTCAGCGTGCGGACCTGGGCCAGATGGGCGGGCGAACTTGACTGGCGCTCCGCAATGCGCAGAATGCGGTTGGTGACCAGCTTCAGCACGCCCATCAGCGCCCAGAAGAGCAGCGCAACCCAGATCAGGCGGGGAAGCTCGTGGAGAAAATCCTGCAGATCAGCAAGATACTTATCGCCCAGCCCCTGGAAGAATTCCCGGGGACCGGGAATGACCAGAAAATTCATCATGGGTGCAAGGATACCGGGCGGCGCAACCCGTGAGCGAACCGCACTATAATGGCGGCGAACGATGCGCAACGAACCGGCGCACAGGAGGGCTCCCGATGGTTAACGTTCTCCGGATCGCTTGCACCGCCTGTCTGGGCGGGCTGCTCTTCGTCGTGGCTGCATCCTCCGCGGCTGCACAATCGCACCCCGCACCCACTGCCCCGGTGATCGTGCCCGACCCCACGACCAACAGCAATTCCTCACCGCCCCTGTTCGGCAACTCCGCTCCAGCGGATTCCAGCCAGGCGCACATGATGCGGGAGATGGCGAAGGAACGCAGCGTGCTGCGGCAGAAGGAGATCGTGGACGAAACGAACCAGCTCCTGGATCTCGCCAAGCAGTTGAAGGAAGCCGTCGACAAGACCGACCGCGACCAGCTGTCGCTGAACGTGGTAAATACGGCTGCGGAGATCGAGAAGCTGGCGAAATCCGTAAAGCAGAAGATGCGCGACGGAGACTAGCGATTCACGCCGTTTGGCGGATGATGAGCAAGGTCTGGTCGTCTACCTGCCTGCCAAACGCGCGCGCTTTTTGGAGAATGGCGTCCGCCAGAGCAGGCGGGGACAGTTGTAGTCCATCTTCGATGGTCTGCGTCAGCCGCTCGATCCCGAACTCCTCCTGTGCGCGATCACACACTTCCAGCACGCCATCCGTGGCGACCACGAGCAAATCGCCCGCGGCGAGAACCATCGGCTCGCCGGTATAGCCGGAAACCGGCAGCAGGCCCAGGGGAAACTGATCGGTCTGAATGGCCTTCGTGGTGCGGTCGCAGGGGCTCCAGTGCAGCACCGGCGGACTCGCCGCCATGGCGCACCAGGCGCTGCCATCCGCATTGAGACGGAACGCGGTCAACGTGGCGTACATCTGCGGCTCTTTCACATCGGGCAACACGCGATTGAGTTTTTCCAGCAAAACCGGCAGAGAATCCGCGGGGTCTCCTGCCGCCGCATCGAGGAGTGCCGTGTGCGCGGCGGTCTTCAGCATGCCCATCAGAATGCCGGCTGAGAGCCCATGCCCGGCGATATCGGCGAGATAGGCGATGATGTCACCGTTCGGCAGCAGCACTGCGTCCACCAAATCGCCGCCGACTTTGTCGCTGGGGTAGGAGATGCCGTACACCTCGAAGCGATCGGTCCGCAACGAGATCGGCGGCACCAGCGTCTTCTGAATGCCGTGTGCCAGCTCAAGTTCATTGCGGATACGAAAGGTTTCCCTGGCCTGAGACTGAGAGAAGAAGACGAAGAGGAAGTAGGAAACGATGGCGGCAACCAGCATGCCGACCGCAGCAAATCGGATACCAGCTTGCTGCGACGGAGCCGAAAGGGTGAATACGGCTCCCATCCAGCGTGCGATGAAACTAATGATCCGCCCCATGGCGAATTGCAGAGCGATCAGCACGAAAACAGATGGCCAGGGCAAGTGGTTCATCATGAACAACCAGAGAACCGCGTCCAGCCCGCAGACGACCGCAATGGTTAGGGCAATGGCATACGGGAGCCGGCCCATATCCATCAGTTCGTTGAACATGCCGAGGAGCGAGAAAAGCAGGAATACTGCGAGGTAAAGGAGCCACATCCGCCGGAACGGAATGCCACGAAAGGCGCGCCACCTCTCGGGCCATTCATACCAACGCCTGGTGGTTTGCGCCATCGCAAGCCAGGATACCAGTGACCGGGCCGAGCAGGCGAATGAATTTCCCACGGGGGTCCGAAAGCAGTTGCTCAGCCCAGGTCGCGCGAAGAACGCCGTTTTTTGTGGCGATGGTTTCGCTCCCTGCATTCCTGCCGGTGGCATGGATGACGCCAGTGGTCGAACCACCCAGGCAATGCGCTGTTTCCATTCGCCTGCGCATTCAAGGCGCTGATACAATCTTCCGTCGCTGCGGCTGCGGACCGGTTTCGGAGAATCCGCAGCGCCGCCGACGCACTCTAAACTCAAGAAACAGACATCTCATTCAATAACGAGGGGATCGCGATGCCGCGTACGGCAGTGTCAGGCGCTGAAAGCCAGAAATCCGGTCAGAACGGTGCAAAGGTTTCCGACGCCCAACGGTCCTCGCTGCCTGTACCGCGCGAGAAGCTGATCGAGATCTACCGCCTCATGTATCTGTCGCGGCGGACGGATGACCGCGAGATCATCCTCAAAAACCAGCAGAAAGTCTTCTTCCAGATTTCCGGAGCCGGGCATGAAGCCCTGCTGGTCGCCGCCGGTCTTTCGCTGCGGGGCGGTTACGACTGGTTCTTTCCGTATTACCGCGATCGCGGGCTTTGCCTCGCTCTTGGTTCCACCGTCGAAGAGCAGCTACTCGGGTCGGTAGGCGCGGCTAGCGACATTGCCAGCGGCGGACGCCAGATGCCTTCGCACTGGAGCGATCCGAAGCTGCACATCGTTACGCAGTCGTCGTCCACCGCGACCCAATGCCTGCATGCGGTCGGGTGCGCCGATGCATCGGTGTACTTCAGCCAGCATCCGGAAGCCACAGATCAGCGGCAGGGCGATTACAGCCAGTTCCATCATGTGGATTTCCACGGCGACGAGGTGGTCTACGTCTCGATCGGAGAGGGATCGACCAGCCAGGGCGAGTTCTGGGAATCGCTCAGCATCGCGTCGAATCGCAAATTGCCGGTGCTGTTCGTCGTGGAAGACAACGGCTATGCCATCTCGGTTCCGGTCGAAGTGAACACGCCGGGCGGGAACATCTCGCGCCTGCTGCAGAACTTTCCGAATTTCTATTTTGCCGAGGTCGACGGCACCGATCCGATCGCCAGCCTACAGGCGTTTGAAGCGGCTGTGGCCCACTGCCGCGCACGGAAAGGACCTGCTTTGGTGCACGGGCATGTGATCCGGCCATACGCGCATTCGCATTCCGACGATGCTCGCCTGTACCGTCCCGAGAGCGAGCGTCAGAGCGATGCGCTGCGCGACCCGATCCACAATTTCCAAATGCTGCTGCTGCGCGAAGGAATTCTGGATGCGGCGGAGATCGAGCGCATCGAGAAGAAGTGCGATGAGGAGGTCCGCGTTGCCGCCGAGCATGCGCTGAACGCGCCGAAGCCCTCGACGGACTTGGCTGCGATCCTGCGCCACCAGTATTCCGAGAATCTCGATCCGACCCGCGCCGAACTCGCTGTCGAGCCGAAGTCCAAAGGCGATGACCGCACGATGGCCGATCTGATCAACGCCTGCCTCAATGACGAAATGCGCCGTGATCCACGCATCGTCATCTTCGGCGAGGACGTCGCCGACTGCTCCCGTGAAGAATACCTGGAACAGAAGAAGGTTAAGGGCAAGGGCGGCGTTTTCAAGCTCACCGCGGGGCTGCAGTGCGCCTATGGCGCGGCGCGGGTCTTCAATTCGCCGCTGGCGGAGGCGTCGATTGTCGGACGCGCGGTCGGGATGGCAATCCGCGGGCTGAAGCCGGTGGCGGAGATTCAGTTCTTCGATTACATCTGGCCGGCGATGCATCAGCTGCGCAATGAGCTGCCGCTGATTCGCTGGCGTTCGAACGGCGGATACGCTGCGCCTGCTGTGATTCGTGTGCCGATCGGCGGATATCTGACGGGCGGCGCGATTTATCACTCGCAGAGCGGCGAAAGTATCTTTACGCATACCCCGGGTCTGCGCGTCGTCTACCCTTCGAACGCGCTGGATGCGAACGGGCTGCTGCGCACGGCGATTCGCAGCGACGATCCGGTGCTCTTCTTCGAGCACAAGCGATTGTACCGGGAAACGTGGGGACGGGCGCCGTATCCTGGCCCGGACTACACGGTTCCGTTCGGCAAGGCTAAGGTCGTACGCGAAGGCAAGCATCTCACCGTGATCACCTACGGAGCGCTGGTACTGCGGACGCTGCAGGCCGCGCAGCGCGCAGCGCGCGAGCTGCAGATCGAGACTGAGGTTCTTGACCTGCGGACGCTCAACCCGTACGACTGGGAAGCGATCGCCACCTCCGTGCAGAAAACCAACAAAGTGATTGTCGCCCACGAGGACATGGTGAGCTGGGGCTATGGCGCGGAGATTGCCGCCCGGATTGGCGAAGAGCTGTTCGATTCGCTCGATGCGCCGGTTCGGCGTGTCGGCGCGCTCGACACATTTGTCGCCTATCAGCCACAGGTGGAGGATGCAATCCTGCCGCAGCCCGAACGCATCTTCAGGGCGATTGCCGATCTTGCGAAGTACTGACCGCGAGAGGGGCTCGAACCGCAACTCGCGCTGTGAAAGCCTCAATCGGCTGCGCTGCGCGTTTCGTGGATGCCGGGAGCGGTCGCATCGAGGGGTTCTGTGACCGCGGGCGCATCAACACCCTGCTGATTTGTCCATCCGGGCAGGAGCTGGCTGCCGTAGATGAGCCGGACGCCGCTGGTGAAGGCGAAGAAGTAACTCCAGACCCACTGGAAGAGAACGGCGAGCCGGTTGCGGAAGCCGACGAGGAAATAAATGTGGACCGTGAGCCAGGTAACCCAGGCTGCGAAGCCGCTGAGATGCGCTTTAAATGGCCACTGAACCCTTGCAATCGCGGCCATGCGCCCGATGGTGGCCATATCGCCTTTGTCGAAGTAGCGAAACGCCTGCCGCGGCTGATGGTTCAGATCGGCCTCGATCATCTTCGCAGTGTGGTCGCCCATCTGCATGGCAGGCTGGGCGACGCCGGGTACCTGATGGCCATCCTGCTCGAAGTGCGCCAGGTCGCCACAGACGAAGATCTCCGGGTGACCCTGGGGATTGAGCGTGTTGTTGACCAGCACGCAGCCGCGCTTGTCCGTTGGTACTCCGAGGAGTTTGCCGAGGGGTGAGGCCTGAACGCCTGCGGCCCACAGCGTGACCGCAGCGTCGATGCGCTGATCGCCGACCATGACATAGCCGGGCTCGACGCCGGTGACATGTTTGCCGGTGTGAACCTCGACGCCTAGGTGCTGCAGCTGCTCAACGGCGCTGCGCTGGAGGTCTTCGGGATAGGCGGTGAGGATGTGCGGGCTGCCTTCGATGAGGAGCACGCGGGACATGCTCGGGTCGATGTGGCGGAAGTCGCGGCGCAGGTAATGACGGGTGATGTCGCTGATAGCTCCGGCGAGCTCCACGCCAGTGGGGCCGCCGCCGATGATGACGAAGTTGAGCGGCGGGTGCGTGCCAGTCTCGAGCTTCTGACGCTCGGCCAGTTCAAAGGCAAGGAGCACGCGGCGGCGAATCTCAATGGCGTCCTCGATGGTCTTGAGGCCCGGCGCGAGCGGCGCCCATTCATCGTGCCCGAAGTAAGAATGCGTGGCGCCGGTGGCGATGATGAGGTAGTCGTAGTCGATCTCAGCGCCGCTGCGGAAGCGGGCGCGCTTCTGCACCAGATCGAAGCCAATCGCTTCATCCATCAGCACTTCGGTGTTGGAAGCGTTGCGCAGAATCGAGCGAAGGGACTGGGCGATATCCGCAGGCGACAGCACCGCGAGTGCGACCTGATAGAGCAGCGGCTGGAACGTGAAGTGATTGCGGCGGTCGACGATGGTAACGTCAACCGGGACCTTCGTAAGAGCCTGGGCGGCGTGGGTTCCGGCAAATCCGCCGCCAATGATCAGGACGCGGGGCCTGCGTGGCATTCGGTCGTTCGCCATCGAGTCCTCCTGCATGATGGATGCCGGCGGCGGTGGAACGGATGAAGTTTCGGGGCGTGAAAACCGGGGGACTGTGGCAAGTTCCTGGCGGGACTCAGTTTACAACGCGACGGCGGGTCCGGGTCAGCCGAAGCGGGCGCGCGCGACCTTCTGGCGGAAATCGTGGCCGTGCATCTCCACAACGACGCACATCTCAGCGAGACGCGAACGCATACGCTCGCCGATACGGTCGCCGAGGGTTTCATCGCGAGTGGCACGTCCGGCACCGTTGCTGTTGTTCGCAGCACCTGGCGCCTGGTCGGCGTAATTGGTCGTAATGATGGTGGTGCGCTTGTCGTTATAGCGGGTGTTCAGAACAAGGGCGACGGTGTCCCAAACCCAGTCGGTCGGCTTGGCTGCGCCGAGCTCATCTAGAACCAGGACTTCTGCGCCGAAAACGGGCTGCAGGATTTCCATTTCGGTGGTTGCGACCTGCGGGTTATAGGAATGCTGGATTTCCTTGAGCAACTCGCGGTAATCACAGAAGAGCCCGCGAACGCCCTTTTCCAGAATGAGTGCCTGCAGGATGCCGACGGCAAGGTGGGTTTTGCCCACACCGATCGATCCAGTGAAGAGGAGACCACGTCCGGCCGTGGTCGCCGGATAACCGTCGACAAAGCGGCGCGACATCATGTGCGCTGCCGAAAGGGTGCGGTCGGCACCTGGGAACAGCGCCTCGTAGCTCTCGAGCGAACAATGTTCGTAGCGGGCCGGGATGACCGCGCGCTGCAGCAGCTTCGCCGCGCGCTGTTCGGCCTGACATTGGCAGGGCTCGACGGCGCGGCGGCCGTTGGGCAGCACGACCGGGCGCACACCCAATCCCCCGCACCTGGGACATTCAGGAGTCATTGGAAAGGTCAGTATCGCAGGTAGGGAGGGTTGGAAAAGAAGGTCGCAGTGTGGATTGCGGTTACGGATCGCCGGATGGCCAGGGCAGTGCCCTGGCGTCCGCTAAATGCCCTGGAGCGGTGTGACAATGTTGTTGAAAACATAATCACGGATGTGAATGCCCAGAGTGCCGATTGAGGCGATCGCCAGCAACGCGACCAGCGCAATAATAAGCGAATACTCAATCAGGTCCTGACCGCTTTCCTCTACATAGAGGGCCCGCAACAATTGCCAGTGTCTTTTCATGCCGCAATCCCCGTGGTCTAAGGTCGCCCAAAGCAGTAGACAGAGCAGGCGGTCTCACTATTGAACTGGCAAAGCCGCATTCGGTCGATACAACATTTGTGTTACGCCGACGTTACCAAAGGAACGCCGGGGTGTAAACGGTTCTCATTGAGTAGTTTGCGCCTGCGGAGCCGGAGTGGCGGAAGGCGGCCGGGGAGGCGCAGGCTTCCTCGGCATTTCCTTCTTCCCCGGCGCGAGGATGGCGTGCAGCGTATTCCCTTCCATCCGGGGCATAAACTCCACCACACCGTTCTCACCAATGTCCTGGATCAGCCGGTTGATGATGGCGTAGCCGAGCTCGCGGTGGGCCATCTGACGTCCCTTAAAACGGAGCGAGGCCTTCACCTTATCGCCTTCCTGCAGGAAGCGGATCGCCTGGTTGCGGCGGGTCTGGTAATCGTGGTCGTCGATGGTGACGGAGAATTTGACTTCCTTGACGGTGATCACCTTCTGCCGTTTGCGGGCGGCGCGGTCGCTCTTTTCTTTCTCGTAGAGGAATTTGCCGTAGTCCTGTATGCGGCAGACGGGCGGGACGGCAGTGGGCGAGACTTCCACCAGGTCGAGACCGCGTTCACGAGCGATCTTCAGCGCTTCAAACGGGGCAAGGATGCCGAGTTGCTCGCCCTTCTCGTCGATGACGCGGATTTCGCGGGCGCGGATGCGCTCGTTGATGCGGACAAATTGTTTCGCAGAACGTTTATCGATGGGTGTTTCTCCTCAGGCGCGGAGTTCGCCGCGCGGCATCAGTATATCAACGCTCGTCGAAGTTAGATGCCAAAGGCCGCATCCACAGGCACGGCGGAATCAGGCAGTTGCAGTGCCACACAAGCCGTCTGGGCTGAGGGATGTAATGCGGGTGGCTATCAGAGAATTCCCAGCCAGCGGCGCCTCGAGCTTTAACTTGAGGAAGTTGTCGGTGACGGCTTCCGTTGCGGGTTCGGCATTATCGGCCTCGATGGTGACGGCGGATAGCACGCGGCCGACGAACTGTGCGCGGAAGGCGCGGAATTTTTCGCTCATCAGCCGGCGCAAAGCCGCCATACGCTCGTGAACGGCCGAGACAGGCACCGGGTTCTGACGATGGAGTTCCCACGCGGGCGTGCCGGGCCGGGCAGAAAACGGGAACAGGTGCAGATATGTGAAGGGCTGCGCGGCGATGAACCGGTACGTCTCGTCGAAGAGGGCATCGGTTTCGCCGGGGAAGCCAATCATGACGTCGGCGCCGATGGCTGCGTCCGGGAGCAGAGCGCGAATCTGCGCAAGGCGTTCCGCGTAATGCCAGGGGCGATAGCGGCGATACATGCGGCGCAGGATCGCGTCGGATCCGGACTGCAGCGGCAGGTGGGCGTGCCGCGCCAGACGCGGATGCTCGCCGGTGGCGAACTCGCGATAAAGTGCAAGGAGGCCAGCAGACCAGTCCATGGGCTCAATGGAACTGAGCCGCAGGCGCGGCAATGCGGTGCGAGTGAGGATTGCGTGGACGAGATCTTCGAATCGTGCGGCAGGCTGGAGGTCGCGCCCCCACCGTCCGAGGTTAATCCCGGAGAGGACCAGTTCCTTTCCGCCGCGGCTCACGAATCGGTCGACGCTGTCGATGCAGGCCTGCAGGGTGACGGAGCGGCTGGGTCCGCGCGTCGCGGGAATAATGCAGAAGGAGCACCGATTGCCGCAGCCATCCTGCACCTTGAGATTGGGGCGGGTCTGGTGCGCGTCGGCGGCGAAAGCGAGCGTGGCGAGTTCTGAGTGAGCGAAGTCATCGTGGAGGATGGAGGTGAGAGGGACGAAGGACTGCGGGGCCGGGGCCTGCGGGAGGGACTGCGCGTCCAGCGATACTCTTCCGGCGTTCGTGCCGAGAGCCGCTGCGGTCTCGGCGACCAGCGACTTGTGGCTGTTGCCGATCACAGCATCGACACCGGGCAGGGCGGCAACTTCATCTGGCGCACGCTGCGCGTAGCAACCGGTGACGACGACGCGGGCGGTGGGGTTCTGGCGGCGGACGCGACGAATCCAGGCACGCGCCTGGCGGTCAGCTTCGGCGGTAACACTGCAGGTGTTGACGATAACAACATGAGCCGCCGTGGGATCGGCGGCTTCCGGAATACCATCGTGGCGCAAGCTGGCAGCGATCGACTCGCCGTCGGAACGACTAGCCCGGCAGCCGAAGTTTTCCACGTGGTATCCTGCCACGTTGTCTAGTGTAACAATGGATGACGGGCCGGTCCCCACGTGTCCACATCCGGTCGATTCACCCCAGGAAGTCAGGAGCCCTATGAAACGGCGCATTCTACTGGTCGATGACGATGTGGCAATTTTGCTGACGCTCAAAGCTGTGCTGGAAATCAGCGGATTCGAAGTGGAAACGGCGGCGTCGGCGCGGGAAGCCAAGATGCGGCTGAAATCGAATGAATATCACATGGTCATCACCGACCTGCGGATGGAAAGCGATACCGCGGGCCAGGAAGTCGCTGCCGCCGCGAAGCGCGCTCCCAACCGGCCGGCCGTCGCCATCCTGACGGCGTATCCTCCGGCCGACATGGACTGGGTCACTGCCAGCAGTGACAAGCTGCTGGTAAAGCCGATGAATACCCAGGATCTGCTGCGGCAGATCGAGGCGCTGCTGGTGGCGCACGAAGACAAGAAGCGGCGCGAGAACGAGAAGAAGCTTGAGGCCCTTTCAGTGAGCTCGAGCGAGAAGAAGCCGCGCAAGCTGGCGGAGAGCCGCGCGCGCTAACTCAGTTTCATTGCACAAATTAGAAAGCAGGAATGCAGGCGGCGCCGGTTCGCTGAGGGCGGCATTGCACACGAGGAATTGCGCGTATGCAACATATCGGCACTGGGCTTTATGATCCGGCGGCGGCCAGGATTGCCGTGAGTTGGAGGCTGAGCTAGCTGGCCTGACTCATTGTGGTGCGTTTCTGCTGAAAGCAGCTCCGGCACAGAACTGGACGGCCCTGGGTAGGCTTGAAGGGGACGGTGGTTTCCGTACCGCACTCCGAGCAAACGGTGCGCGTCTCAGGGCGTACCGAGCCGGAGCCGGATGCCCGTTTGGCCTTGCACTGCTTGCACCGCTTGGGGTCGTTCTTAAACTGTTTGTCGAAGAAGAAGAGCTGCTCACCCGCAGTGAACACGAAATCGTTCCCGCAATCCACGCATTTGAGAACTTTGTCGACGAACTCCATCCGCTTCCCTCGCCTTTGGCCGAAGCACCATCTGAACCACGCGCGATCTTCGCTGCGCATCACCTCGGCAAGGCCGATTCTGGGAATGGGCCCTGCCTGCTGCAAGACGCCGGAAGATTCCCGGTCGTGGTACTCCCGAATTTGGTAAGGGCCCCTGCGCGCTTAGGACGAACAACAGAATTGTCCGGCACGCCAAGTGCCCGTCTGCTGCGCGCTGCCGCAACTGACAATGCGGCGAAACTGAACTTCAACGGCGAATGCCGAAATACCGCTCAGATCGAGGAACAACGATTGAATGCGGGCCAGCCTGTTAATCTCCGGCGCACGAGCGGGGCGCACCGCAAATCCAGAATTTCGCAACCCGGGCTTTCTTCCGGGTTGAGGTCCGTCCTGAATACTGGGGACAGGAGCAGACCGGCCCACATTTGTATTAGTGCTAATCCTGCTCTTTACGAGCCTTCTTCCGATTCCGCTTTCTTGCCAGCGCTTCTTTCACGCGGCGCTTTTCGCCCGGTTTCAGGTAGAAGGAATGACGCTTCACTTCCTTGATGATGTCTTCCTGCTGGACCTTGCGCTTAAACCGGCGCAATGCATTTTCAAGCGGCTCGCCTTCCTGAACGCGAACCTCTGCCAAAGAACTACACCTCCAGACGACCCTGACTGGGCCTAAACAGAGTACAGGAAGCGGGGGGCATTTTCCAGCACGCGCGACGAGAAAGAGCGGCGCCTGCGCCAAGTTGCGCCGTGAGGACGGGGTTGCGCACACGCAACATCGGCCGGGAAATCCGACCGACACCGCAGCGTTTTGGCTGGCTGCGTGACCTGTTGACATTCTACTGGAGAACAGCGTATGTGTAGGGTTTCTACAGGAGAGAACCAATGAGCGGCGGCAAACCAGAACTGCTCCAGGGGACGCTGGACCTGATGGTGCTGAAGACGCTGGAGTCGATGGGCCCGCAGCACGGCTACGGGATCGCGCGGCGCATCGAGCAGATCAGCGACAACACACTGAGCCTCAACCAGGGGACGATATATCCCGCGCTGCTGCGGCTGCGCCAACGGGGATGGGTGCGGGCGGAGTGGGGCACCAGCGACAACGGGCGGCGCGCGCGCTATTACTCGCTGACGCGCTCCGGCAAAGCGCAGATTGCGCGCGAAACCGAGAGCTGGAAACGCACGGCGGAAACGATGGCGCGGTTTCTCGTCGCCAATGAGGGATGAATCGTATGAGCTGGATACGGAGCCTGCTAAGCCGTGTAGCCGCGCTTTTTGGCGCGCGTGACCGCGAGAGCGAACTGGATGAGGAACTGCGCAGCCATGTGGAAATGGCCGCGGAAGAGAATCGCAGAAACGGCATGAGCGAAGAGGAGGCGCGGCGTGCGGCGCTGCGCAGCTTCGGCGGCGTGACGCAGGTGCGGGAAAACTTCCGCATACGCGAAGGCTTGCCATGGCTCGAAAACCTGTCCCGCGACTTCAGTTACGCCCTGCGGCAGATGAAGCGCTCGCCGGGATTCGCGGCCACGGTGACCGGCACGCTGGCCCTGGGGATTGGGGCGGCGACGGCGATGTTCACGGTTGTGGATCACATGCTGCTGCGGCCCTTGCCGTACCGAGACGCGAGCCGGCTGGTGCTGGTGAATGAACGCGCGGCGAACGACCCAAGATTCCTCAACCGCGCGTCATGGCTGGACATTCGCGAGTGGAAGGAACGCAGCCAGGCGTTTCAGGACATTTCGTTCTGGAGCGATATGACGGGACGCAACTACCTGGAAGGAAAATCCTCGGCGCTCGAGGTCGGCGGGTATGAAGTCAGCTCGGGCCTGTTTCCTCTGCTGGGCGTCCGGCCGATGCTGGGGCGCGGCTTCGATGCGATCAGCACCGACGATGCGGCCGGGAAAAACGCGGGAAACATCATCCTCAGCTATCCGGTGTGGCAGGCCGCGTTTGGCGGCGACAAAACTGTCATTGGACGGTCGATTCACATCAACAACACGGCCTACACCGTGATCGGGGTAATGCCGCGCGGGTTTTCGTTTCCCATCGACACTGGCAGAGCGGTGGGTGACGTTTGGACCGCGGTGCAACTGGGCCCCGCTGACCAGAAGCGCGGGAATGGTTCACGGGGGGTCCAGGCTGTGGGCCGGCTGAAGGCGGGCGTGAAGCTCGAAGCAGTGCGGGCGGAGATGAACACAATCCAGAAGAGCATCGCCGCCGAATATTCCGATCCTGAGTCGCGCGCTTACCACAACACGATTGAACTGCGGCGCTTGTCGGACACGCTGGTCGACGCCGATATGAAAAGGGCGCTGCTTGCGCTGCTGGCGGCATCCGGAGTGCTGTGGCTGATTGCCTGCGTGAACGCGACGAATCTGCTGCTGGCGCGGGGTACTGCGCGGCAGCGGGAGATTGCCGTCCGCGGGGCCCTGGGCGCAAGCCGCCGACGCGTAGTGCAGCAGATGATCGTCGAAGGTCTGGTGCTGAGCGCGGCAGCTGCAGTACTGGGCATTGGGCTGGCACTGGGCGGGATCCGGCTGGGCGAGAGCGTGAGGCCGACCCACCTGGATCTCGATCTCTCCACGCACATGAACGTTACGATCCTCGCCGTGTTGTGCGGGCTCACTCTGCTTTCTGCAATCGCTTCCGCGGCATGGCCGGCACTGATGGCCGTGCGCGCGCCGATTGAACCGGCGCTCCGGCAGGGCGGTGCGCAGGCGGGTACAGGCCGGCGGCATCATCGGATGCGCGGCGCGCTGGTGGCGGCAGAGATTGCGATGTCGCTGACGCTGCTGGTGACCTGCGGCCTGCTGCTGCGGACGATCTACACGCTGCGGCGGGTGCCGCTCGGCTACCGGACGGATCACATCATCGTCGCCAACCTGAATGTGCCGTCGTTCCGCTATACCAGCAAGGACGTGTCGCAGACGCTGTACGCTCCGCTGCTCGAACGTGTGCAGCACGTGCACGGCGTGCAGGCGGCGGGGCTGATGAGCGAGGTGCCGCTGGGGCAGACATTCAACATTATGCTGACGCTGCGGATGAACGGCGGCACAATCGCCGCGACGCTGAAGGCTGTTAGTCCGGATATTCAGAAAATCTTCGGATTCAAGATGCTGGCGGGGCGCTTCTTCAACCACGAGGACACACCGAATTCGCAGGGTTTCGCTGTGGTGAACCCAGCATTTGTGAGCGAATACGCTCCGGACAAGCATGACCCGTCGTCGGTCGTTGGATTGAAGGTGTGGAACCTGCGCAAGAACGTCCCGATGTATATCGTTGGCGTCGAAGATCCGATCCGGCAGTCGTCGATTGAAAAGCCTTCGCAGCCCGAGCTGGAAGTGTGCCTCTGCCAGATCACTCCGGAGAGCGGCGTGTACCAGCCGATGACTGTGGCTATGGATCTGGCGGTCAGGACAGACCGTCCGACCAGCGAGATGGTTCCCGAGCTGCGAGCGATCCTGCGGCAGGCAAGCCCCGAGCTGGAGAATGCGACGATCACGACGATGGACCAGATCGTCGAGGACTCCTATGGAAGCCAGCGGCTCGCGGCGCATCTGCTGGAAACCTTCGGCGGGGCGGCGCTGCTGTTGTGCGTCGCCGGGCTGTACGGGCTGCTGGCTTATGTCGTAACGCAGCGCACGCGGGAGCTGGGCGTGCGCATTGCGCTGGGTGCGCAGCGCGGAAACCTGGTCTGGATGGTGATGCGGCAGGCGGGCGGAATGCTGGTGGCGGGGGTTGCTGTTGGGACAGGACTGGCACTCGCGTCGGGACGTCTGGTGCGCGGATTCCTCTACGGAGTGACGGCGCACGATGGCTGGGCGCTGGCCGGGGCTGCGGTGCTGTTGCTGGCGAGCGGACTGGCGGCGGCCTACGTGCCGGCACGCAGGGCTGCGGGAGTCGATCCCATGCAGGCGCTCAGAACCGACTGAGAAGAACAGCAATCAGGAGTCAGGAGTCAGTGCTTGCTGGCGCGGGCGTCCACGTCGTGGATTCGACTGGCTTCAAAGCTGACGATCTTCCACTGTCCGAGGCGGCGGGCATAGACGCGTGTATAGCGGTACTCACCGCTAATGTTGCTGGCGCCGTTGGTGCCTTCGAGATCGGCCAGCGAAGTAACCACCGCGGTATCGCCGTAGACGCGAACGTGCGTGTCGGTGAGGTCGAGCTTCGTAATGCGGACGGTGCCGGCGCGCCGCTGGTCGAGGGCCTGCGTCTTGGTCTCCACGGTGCCGTTCGAGGTGATGCCGATGTAGTCGTCGGCGAGCAGGTGGTCCATCTGGCCGACGTTATTGGTGACGAGCGCATTGCGCCACTGCTGCTCGAGCGCTTCGATCTGTTTATGAATTTCGCTCTTCTCGCGGCGCGGCAGGGCGGAGGCGGCGTGACAAGCAGCCAGCAGCACCAGCACAATCAGCGTGCGGGAGAGGAGGACGTGAGGCTCCCACTCCAGGGAACCCCGGATGTGGCCCTGAGATCGGCGCATGTTTTCACCGGATGGTAGTCCGGTTGCGCGCGGCGCGTCAAAGACAAATTGCCGGGTTGCAGTGACTTGCAGCGGGCGCGCACGGGCTGCATTGGACTGACGGTAACGGGGTCGGCAGGGGGATTTGGTAATCATTCGGGTCCGTACTTAGTCAGACGCCGCCAGGCTGCCGAAGGAGTGCAGAGCGGTCAGGCCAGAGGGGTGAAGTTTTCGACCTGGCGATCGAGCATGAGCTGATAGAGGCCGCCCACGGCGCAGTCCTTGAAGTGTTTGGAGGCGCGATGCGCATCCAGCGCCTGCTGATCGCGGTACTGCTCGTAAACGACGATGGTGTCCGGTTCGCCCTCCACGGCATGCGGTATGTATGTGACGCAGCCTGGCTCCAGGCGGGATGCGTGAGCCAGCGCGGTAAGCAGCTCATGGACGCGCTGGCGATCGTCGGGGCGGAATTTCATGCGAACCGTGAAGCTGATCATCGTTTTACGCCCTGCATAAGCTTTTGATGGACTCAGGAATTATCGTCCGGAAATCTGCCGCATGGCTTGCTGGAACTCAGGCATCTCGAATGTCTGGTCTCGGTCCGGGCCAGTGGAGACGATCCCAATCTTCGCGCCCGATTCACGTTCCATGAAGCGCAGGTACTCCTGTGCCGCTTTGGGAAGGGACTCAAATGAGCGTACGCCCTCAGTCGACGCTTTCCATCCCTTCAGCCGAGTGTACACGGGGCGGATGGCTTCGATGCCCTGAATATCGGCGGGCACACTTTCGCAGGATTTGCCGTCGATCTCGTAGGCGGTGCAGACCGGAATCCAGTCGAGGTCGTCGAGGACGTCCAGCTTGGTGACGACCAGCCACTCCGTGCCATTGATCTGGTTGGAGTAGCGGAGCAGGGGCAGATCGAGCCAGCCGCAGCGGCGCGGACGTCCGGTGACGGCGCCGTATTCCTGGCCGCGGGCGCGCAGGGTTTCAGCGGACTGGTCGTGTATCTCCGTCGGAAACGGGCCTTCGCCGACACGGGTGACGTACGCCTTGGTGACGCCGATAACGGTGCCGATCCGAGTCGGGCCGACTCCGGTGCCAATGGAAGCGCCGCCGGCGGCTGCGGAGGACGAAGTCACGAAGGGATAGGTGCCGTGGTCGATGTCGAGCATCGTGCCCTGGGCGCCCTCGAACATGATGCTGTGGCCTTCCTTGAGGGCTTTATTCAGCAGCAGTGCCGTGTCAGTGACAAACGGGCGGATCTTCTCGGCGGCAGCGGCATACTCGTCGTACATCTGCGAGGGATCAAGCGGCTCGGTGCCGAAGAGCGCGTGGGCAATGGCGTTCTTCTCGTTGCAGGCGGCTTCGATGTGAGTCTTCAGCAGGCCGGGATTGAGCAGATCGACCACGCGGAGCCCATTACGGGCCATCTTGTCTTCGTAGGCGGGTCCAATGCCGCGGCTGGTTGTGCCGATCTTCTTGCGGCCGGGAGCGCTCTCGGCAGCGAGTTCGATCATGCGGTGGTATGGCAGGATGACCTGGGCGCGATTGGAGACGAAGAGGCGGCTGTCGACGTCGATGCCGAGCTCGCGCAGGCGGCCGGTTTCCTTCAGGAAGGCCATGGGATCGAGGACGACGCCGTTGCCGATGACGCCGCGGCAGTCGGGACGCAGAACGCCGCAGGGGACAAGCTGCAGGATGAACTTCTGGCCACCAATGATGACGGTGTGTCCGGCGTTGTGGCCGCCGGCGTAACGCGCCACGACGGAGAAGCGCTCGGAGAGAACGTCGACTATCTTGCCTTTGCCTTCATCGCCCCATTGGGCGCCCACGACGACTGCGGATTTTGCCTGGATCACCGGGTCTGCCTGCTTTCCTTTTCCGTGGACGGAGTAAGGCGCACACACGTTCGCTCCGCCCGAAAAATGCAGCAGAAATGCAGGGAGAAGACCGTGGGTGGGCCGGATGCCGGAAACCGTCCATCCGATTCCTGATGATATATCGGGAGGTCCGGCGGCGGAAGATCACGATGGTGATGCGAGTTCTTAGCGGGCCCGGGCGAGCCAGATGGTGTGCTCGCCGCAGGAGGGATCCTGCTGCACATACCCGACGACCTGAAACCCGTTTTTCTGAAGCAAGGTACGGTACTCGGTGGGGTCGAGGCTGGAGTGATACAGCGGCTCGTCTGCGAACTCGCCGAGGATTTCGCCGTGCTGGTGGCCGGAGGTGAACATCAGCGTTCCGCGCGGTTGCGCGTGCTGCGCAAATACTTTGAACATCGCCCGCTGGTCATCGTGATTCAAGTGGAAGAAGCTGTCCCAGGCGAGAACGCCGTCGAAGCGGCGGCCGAGCGCGAGGGAGCGCATGTCCGCGACCAGCCATTCGCTTTGCGGAAAGCGCTCGCGGCAGAGCGCGATCATCGATGGCGAGGAGTCCACGCCGGTGAGGGCGAAGCCGCGGTGAATCAGATACGCGTCGATCGGCACGCCGGAAGCGCAGCCGAGGTCGAGGATTGATCCGCGGGGCGGCAGCAGGCCAATGAAGCGGTCGAGCCACGGCTTCTCGAAAAGGTTTTCAGGCTGGAGCAGCCTCTGCTCCGAGTCACCATTGCGCAGGCGATCCCACGCCGCGGCGTTCTCTTCGTAGAGGCCGACGATGCGCTGCGCGTGCTCTGTCACGGAGCTGAACGCTTCAGTGCGCCACGCCGGCCGGTTCGCGCAGCCAGCCGTAGAGCGGGAACTGCTCGGCCAGTTCGAGCACCTGATGGCGAATGCGGGTCAGCATGGCGGAATCGGTGCGGTGATCGAGCGCCTCGGTGATCCAGCGGCCGATGGTACGCATCTCGCCTTCCTTCATGCCGCGCGTGGTGAGCGCCGGCGTGCCGATGCGGATGCCGGAGGGCTTCAGCGGCGGATTCGTGTCGAACGGGATCGCATTCTTGTTGACGGTGATTCCGGCTTCGCCCAGCGCCGCTTCCGCCTCACTGCCCAGCATGCCTTTGGCGAATACGTCGACGAGCATCAGGTGCGTATCGGTGCCACCAGAGATGATGCGGTAGCCGGCGCTGGCCAGCGTTTGGGCAAGAACTTTGGCGTTAGCAACGATTTGTGCGGCGTAGGCGCGGAAGTCCGGCTGCAGCGCTTCGCGGAAGGCGACCGCCTTGGCCGCGATGATGTGAACCAGCGGGCCGCCCTGCTGACCGGGGAAAACGGCCTTGTCGACGGCCTGGGCGAATTCCTGACGGCACAGCACCATGCCGGCGCGGGGTCCACGGAGCGTCTTGTGCGTGGTGGTGGTGACGATTTGCGCGTGCGGCACCGGCGAAGGATGCACGCCGCCGGCGACCAGGCCTGCGAAATGGGCCATGTCGACGAGAAGGAGCGCTCCGGCCTTGTCGGCAATCTCGCGCATACGGGGGAAATCGAAGAAGCGCGGATAGGCGCTGCCGCCGCCGATGATCATTTTGGGCTTCTCGCGCAGCGCGGTCTGCTCCAGTAGGTCGTAGTCGATGGTCTCGGTGTCTTTGCGGACGCCGTAAGAGACGACGCGATAGAGCTTGCCGGAGAAGTTGAGCTTGTGACCGTGGGTGAGGTGGCCGCCGTGGGCGAGATCGAGGCCCAGAATGGTGTCGCCGGGCTGCATAACGGCCATATAGGCCGAGGCGTTGGCCTGCGAGCCGGAGTGCGGCTGCACGTTGGCGTGCTCGGCACCGAAGATCTGTTTGGCGCGGTCGCGCGCGAGGTTCTCGACGACGTCAGCGAATTCGCAGCCGCCGTAATAGCGGCGTCCGGGATAGCCCTCGGCGTACTTGTTCGTGAAGACGCATCCCGCGGCTTCGAGCACGGCACGGCTGACGAAGTTCTCGGAGGCAATCATTTCGAGGCCTTCGTGCTGGCGGCGGACTTCGGCATCAATGGCGGCGGAGATCTCGGGATCTTCGAAGGGCACGGTCTGGGACATGCGGTCCGGCATGGAAGAATTGTAACGGGCCGAGCGGATAGCGGATAGCGGAGACAGCGAGCGCTTGTGCCTCTGAAGGGCTAACTGCTAAGAGCTACCTGCTATCCGCTTTACGACCCGTGTGGCGGGAAAGGCTCCGGCCACTGGATCACTCCAAATTTTCCGTCGGGAGCGCGCGTCAGCTCCGGCGCATAAAGGCCGAGCAATTCGCGACGCCACCAGTCGCCGGTCTTGCTCTTTTCGGCCATTGTCGTGAACCAGTACTGCCAGAGAACCGCCTTGATGTACTTCGGCGGGGCATTCGGAAACGGATTGCCGCAAAAGAGCGAGAGCACTTCGGGGTCTGCCTGGAGCAGGTGCTCTTCGGTGAGCGGGACGATGGTGGCCTGCTGCCAGTCCTCAAGTGAGGCGAACCACAGGTTCCAGTCGAAGCGCGGCTGGTAGGGCGCGTAGATTCCGGGTGCTTGATCGAGCGCCTGCGGTTTGTGGCAGAAGAGGTATGGCTTCCAGTTCTGGCCGTCATCGGATCCCTGGAACTCAATTTCGTAGCGGCCGCGGGTCATGACGGCAAAGAGGCCATAACGGTTCGCGATGCGGAAGGGCTCCAGCGCGACGATGGGCGTGGTGGGGAGCGGCGCGTCTGGCCACGGCATGCGGATCAGCTCGACAGTGGTGTCGTAGGTTATCCAGGTGAGCAGGACGGCGGCGATGGCGAGGCGCAGCGCGGCAAAGTGTTCATGAAAGCCGCGGCGGATGCGGGGAGCGGGTTCAGGCGCTTCGGTTCGTGCTGAAGTGATGGAGAGCGACGGCTCAGCGGGTTCCGTTGTCGGCTGTCGGACGGCATCCAGTTCGCCGCGAAAGCGTGCGGCCGTGAGCCAGCGGACGCTGCGGTCGTCCAAAAGCAAAAAGCCAAGGAAGAACACGAGGTAATTGAGGAAGGCGTAGTTGGCTGTGAGGATAACGCCGATCTCCCAGGGCGTGACGATGAAGAAGCAGATGAGGCGTGCCCGGCGGGGGAGGAAGAGCATCCACACGACGGCAATTTCCATCACCAGCGTGGCGCCGGCGGTGCCGACCTGAAACCAGTGGGGCAAATGCTGGACGTACCAGCCGATCCAGGTGGGCAGCGGCCCGTTCTGGTAGTACTCGTCCATGGCGGTCAGGTGCCGCCATTCCGGATCGCCGGAGAGCAGCTTGACGATGCCGGATTCGAAGTAGATGCGGAACCACTCCCACAGCAGGAGAAAGAGGCTGGCGCGCGAAGGCGGCGAGGAGAGGCCGAGGCCCGGCCACAGTCCGCGCGGAACGAAGAAGAGCGCGATGACGCCCGCTTCGAGCAGCATGCCGTCGGACTGGTATCCGGAGAAGTCGCCCGCGGCACAGACGAAGGACAAGAAGCACACAAAGCAGATGAAGAAGCTGAGGCGCGGCCAGGCGTTCAGGAAGGCAGCGATGGACGCGATCAGGCCGATCCACGTGACTGCCATCAGCGCGTGGTTGCCGGCGGAGATCCAGTAAAGCGTTGGCGCGTACCAGTAGCGCAGCGCGCCGGCTCCCGCAATCTGGTGCAGGAACTGCTGCGCGGGAAGAATTCCTTCCGGACCGATGAGGCCTTTGATTTGGTAAATCAGGGCGAGGAAGGCGGAGAAGTAGATGGCGGCCAGCGCGCGGAGAAAAATCCAGCGCGGGACGAAGCGGTCGCGCGGGCCGGCGTCCGAGGCAAAGAGCCAGCGGACAAAATTGCGGGGCGTACGTTCCATCGCGAATGGGCGGCGGGTCGCCGGCGGTTCGCGGGCGTTCCGTCTGGTACTGGGATGATAAGACGATCGCGGGCTACGATGTTCGCTTCCGGCCAAAGAGCGCTGCGATGGAGAGCAGCGTGATGATGGCGATGAGGAACTGCGAGATTACGCAGTAGAGGCACCATACTTCGAGCACGTGGGCCTCGATATTGCTGAGGTACGCGGCGAAGGCGAGCCCGCCAATGGCGAAGAGGATCGTCAGCCAGCGCCGGCGGAACCAGGCGAAGAGCGCGATGAGCGCGTAGCCGATGATCCCGAGCGTGGCGACCGGGAAGCCGGTCCGCGGCGCGGGGCCGCTGACCGCGTCGGGATGACGCGAGGCGCGCAGGTGCCAGAGAAGTCCGTCAACGGTGGCGTAGGAGCTACGATTGACGGTTCCACAGTCCCAGTGGGAATTGATGTCGCACGGCTCCGTGCCAGTTGTGTAGTGGACGCGTAGGGCGAGCACAGACACGATGACGCCGGCCAGGGCAAGGGCAATCAGTACATAACGCATGCTTTTGACCAGTCTAAACGGGCCGGCACCTGGGGATTGTCTCTCGATCCGGAGGGCATTATTATGGGCGGTTCCCCGGAGAGCGGAGGCGCTATGCACGCGCGGCGCTGGATCGCAGTGGGTTGTCTTCTACCCCTCGTGTTGGCTGGTTGCGGGGGCGGCAGCATGACGGTGACGGATCAGTCGGTGACGGCGGCCCCTCTGGTCGGCGGTAACTGGGCATTCCAGCCTGTGACGATCACGCCCAGTACACCGGCCGCGCTGCCGCCATTCAGTGCCGGGAGCGTGAGCGTGAATGGCTCTCAGGTCTCCGCCGACGTTCTGACCCTGTTGCTGGTCACTGCGAACTGCCCGATCACCAACCCGGACGTCATGCTCAGCGGCACCGTCGCAAAGGGCCAGATCAGCCTCACTTCGGCAAGCTGGAACGGGGCCATCTTCACCGTTACGGGCACCGTGGCATCAGACGGCCAGTCGATCTCCGCCACCTGGTCAGCGAAGGGCGGCTGCGTGGACGGCCAGAGTGGCTCGCTGGCGGGATATTACGTTGCGCCGGTGACCGGAACCTGGACCGGAACAGCATCGAATTCGCTACTCTCGACGTCGACCAGCCCACTGGCGGGAGCGAACGTCACGTTCCAGTTGCAGCAGTCGTCTTCGCCGACCAGATACGCCTTTCCGCTGGCCGGATCGGTCACGGTCTCCGGAACGAACTGGGGATTTCAGCAGGGCACTCTGATCCAGGAGTCGGGTCTCTCTTTACCGGCTCCCTCTCTCATTACCGGAGAAGCCTGGACGATTCTGGCAAAAATGGACGACGGCAAGTCGCTTCTGATTGCAGTCGGAGGGCCGCTGCTGCTGAAGCCGAATCAGGCGATTGGGCTCTTCGAAGTGAGTGGCGGCGCGTGCGACGGAGCGTTTGCGCAGCTTACGCTGACAAAGCAGTGAAGTATCAACGGTACCCGAACAGCTCTATCGCTGCGAACACACCAGCAACACGAAGATAAACGCCCAGAAGGCGCCCATCGCGTGCCAGTACCAGGCGGAGCAGTCCACAGCTACCTGGCGCAGCTCGACGCGCTTGAAGTAGAACATGGCTCCCAGCGCGAAGATCAGGGCCAGAATGCCGATCAGCAGGTGAACGCCGTGGGCGATGGTGACGAGGAAGAAGAAATTGCTGTTGGGATTGGTCGAGAAGGTGAGGCCCTGCATCGCCAACTGGTGCCAGGCGATCCACTGGCCGGCGAGGAAGAGGCCGCCGAGCACGACGGTCGCCGTCAGCCATGGAGCAGCACGACGGACTGCGGGCCTGCCGAGGCCCAGCCATTCCTCCATCACGTCAATCTCGTGGAATAACTGGCGGCGCGCGATCTCCGCGGTGACGGCGGAGAGCAGCAATACGGCGGTGTTCAGCCAAAGGATGGGCGGAATGGAGAGCGGATGCCAGTCGGAGACGAAGGTTTCGGCGGCATCGATGTGTCCGGCGGAGGGCCGGACGAAGAAAACGCTGATGAGAACGGCAAAGAAGACGAAGTCGGCGGTGAGGATGGAAAGCACCGCGAGGCGGTAGCGCATGAGCATTTCGCGCGGACCGCGGCGGCCGGATGGGCGGGAATCCCAGTTCTCGTCGCCTCCGCCTCCGCCCGTCGGACGGCGGTCGAGCGGTGGTTTACCACCGTACCCAGTATCTTTGCGCTCGATTTCGACCTGATGACGGGTGAAGGTGGCGGGCATACCTGACTCCGGTTGAAGTTCTAAAAGCTTACTCCCGTTCGGCGGCGGGCGTCGTGCCCGGTTCACCGGACGCTGAAACCTTGGATGATGCCGCGAGCCATTGCGGGTGGAAATCCGTTTCGGATTGCGCCTGAGGCCCGTACTCGTATGGGCCGCATCCATTTATGGGATGCGTTTCGGGCGACCACTCGAGGGTGGTAGCATGCCAGGTGTTTTCACCCGCCGGAAGGCCGCGGCGGATGCTCCAGAAAACATTGAAGAGAAAGATGAACTGCGCGGTGGCGAGAGTGAGCGCCGACCACGTGATGCCGCGCTCTACCGGGATGAGACTGGCAAAGCTTTCTACGGGGCCGGCGAGTTGCGCGTAGTGGCGCGGCTCTCCGGCGAGGCCGGCGTAATGCATGGGAAAGAAAGTGCCATAGGCCGCGATGATGGAAATCCAGAAGTGCAGCTTGCCCAGGAACTCGTTCATGCGGCGCCCCGTCAGCAATGGATACCAGTAGTAGATGCCCGCGAAAATCGAGAAGACTCCGGCCATTGCCATGACAAGGTGGAAATGGGCGATGACAAAGAATGTGTTGTGCAGGTAGCTGTCGAGCGCGGGCTGAGCGAGTATGGGGCCGGTCAATCCGCCGGCGATAAAGAATGAGATGAAGCCCAGCGTGTAGAGCATGGGCGTGTCGAGACGCATGCGGCCGCCGCGGAAGAGCATCGCCAGCCAGGTGAGGACTTCAGCGGAACTGGGGACGGCAATGGCCATCGTGGTCAGGCCGAAGGCGGTGCCCGCATAAGGATTCATGCCGGAGACGAAGATGTGGTGTCCCCAAACGCCGAGGCCGAGCACGCCGATGAGCAGGGTCGCGGCAACCATCATGCTGTACGCAGGCACCGGGCGCCGGGTGAAGTTCGCCAGGATCGATGAGGCGAGTCCCATGCCAGGCAGGATGGAGATGTAGACCTCGGGATGGCCGAAGAACCAGAAGAGGTGCAGCCACAGCATCGGTGAACCGGAGCCAGCGCGCTGCTGGATGCCGTTGATCACCTCTCCGGCCGGCAGGAAGAAGCTGGTGCCGAAGTGACGATCCCCGAGCAACATGATGGCGGCTGCGAAGAGCACCACGAAGGCGGTGATGGTCAGGCCGGAACTGGCGATCCACGACCAGACGGTGAGCGGCAGACGGGTGAAGCTCATGCCCTGAGTGCGGCGAAAGAGAATCGTCGCGAGGAAACTGGCCGACGATGCGATGGCGGCGATGCAGAAGACCGCGATGCTCACCAGCCAGAGGTCCATGCCGGTCCCCTGCCCCGGGCCGGCGACTGGAAATGCGCTGAGCGGCGGATAGCTGGTCCAGCCGGAGATGGGCGCGCCCTGAGGAACGCAGAAGGCGGCGATCAGGACGAGAAATGAAGCGAGGGAAATCCAGAAGGCCGCGGCATTGAGGCGGGGCAGAGCCATGCGCTCGGCGCCAATCTGGGCCGGCAGGACGAGATTCGGAAACGCTGACTGTGGCACCACGGTGAGGACGAAAAACACCATCAGCGTGCCGTGCATGGTGACGAGCGCGAGGTACTGCTCCGGTGTGGGCACTCCGAACAGGGGAAAGGAGAAGGCCGGCCAGATGCGATGGATACGCATGGCGAGCGACAGCAGCGTCCCAAGAATGACCGAGACAAGCGCAAGCAGCAGGTAGAGAATTGCCAGACTGCGAGGATCCGTGGTGAAGACGCGGAACGCACGGCCGTTGCCAGGAATGGATCGGGAGACAGTCATTGCGCCGCCTCCACGTTGGCGAGAGCGTGCTCGCGGCCGGCAAGCCAGCGGTCGTAGTCGGCTGGGGAAACGACGCGCAACCGCGCCTGCATGCGCGCATGGCCGAGTCCGCAGACCTGGCTGCACAGAATGGGGTAATCGCCAATCATTTCAGGCGTGAACGCGATGTGGCCGGGCATGCCGGGAATGGTGTCCTGCTTGAGCCGCATGCCGGGGATGAAGAACCCGTGGATGACATCCTGCGAGCGCAGCCGCAGGTCGACAGGCCGGCCCGCCGGCAGCATGAGGATTGACGAGACGACGTCGTCTGCGCTGTGTGGGTCCTGTGGGTCGAGGCCGAGCGGATTGCCGGTGGGCGCGCTGACCAGTTGCGGACGCAGAGTACCGTAGATGCCGTCGGATCCCGGATAGCGGAAGTACCACTGGAACTGTATGCCGGTGGCTTCCACTTCCACGGCGCGCTGAGCGACTGCCGATTCGCGGCGGGCCGCCCAGAGCTTGTGGCTGGTCACGATCATCCAGCCATAGAGGCAGACGATAGCCACGAGCGGGAGAACTTCGGCGAACAGAATGAAGCGGGGTGAGTGACGGCGATTCGCTGAAGCGTTCTGCTGCGGCCGACGGCGCAAGAACATCGCCGCCAGGAGCACCATCTGCGCAGCGATGAAGAGCCAGAACACGATGGTAAGGTTCGAGCGCAGAAGGTGATCCAAGGCGATGCCGTGCAGCGCGCCATTAGGCGGGAGCCAGTGCATAAGTCAGCGGTGAGGCGGTCAGCGATACAACGGTTAGCGGTACGGCGGTTAGCGATAAAACGGTCAGCAGAGGTCCGTTGGCCGCCGCACCGCGTTGCTGACCGGAGTTTAGCTGGCAGCACCTAAGCTGATGGCAGTTTAGCTGAGCGGCTTATCGCTTTGCTGAGCGTACAAGATCGACAAAGCGCTGATGCACTCGGCGGTCGGAAGAAAGCTCGGGGTGGAAGGTCGCGGCCATGATGTTGCCCTGTTCGACGAGCACCGGGAAGCCATCGCGCTCGGCGAGGACCTGGACGCCGGCACCAGCCTTCACGATACGCGGCGCGCGAATGTAGACCATCTCCAGCGGGCCGCCGGGCAGTTGGGTCTCGCCGGTCTGGATGGACGAGTCGATCTGGCGGCCGTAGGCGTTACGCTCCACGATCGCATCTAGCACGCCGAGGCCGGCCTGCGCGGGATGCGTGACTTCCTTCGCCAGCAGGATGCATCCGGCACAGGTGCCGAAGGTTGGCTTCGTGCGAACGAACTCCTGCAAGGAGCCGAGAAAGCCGTCGCGCTCGAGGAATTTGAGGAAGGTCGTGGATTCGCCGCCGGGGATGATCAGGCCGTCGATGCCGGTCAGTTGCTCCGGTTTGCGGACAAGCACCGGCTCCGCGCCGGCCTCGCGCAACGCCTGCGCGTGCGCATCGTAGTCGCCCTGGATGGCGAGGACGCCGATGCGGGGAACGGCGGAAGCTTTCGGCATTTCTTCCTGAGACATCTTCCCTTCCGTCATTCGTCTTCCTTGTCAAAAGAAAAGCGCGCCGGAACACCAGCGCGCCGTTTTTGCGCCGAAGGCGCCATTGCCTGGACGGCAAGTCCTCACCAGTCCTCACCAGCCGCGGGTTTGCAGCATCTGCGCCTGATCCATTGCGGCGACGGCCAGGCCCTTCATGGCGCCGGTGCATTCCTCGCTGCATTCGGCAAGGATCTTTGGGTCGTCGTAGTGCGTGGTGGCGCGGACGATCGCGCGGGCACGCACCTCGGCTTCTTCCGGGTCGGCAAAGGTGTAGCTGTCCTTCATGAAAATGCCTGAACCGACGAACACTGCTTCGGCGCCAAGCTGGCGTACGAGCGAGGCATCGGCCGGCGTGGCAATGCCTCCCGCGGAGAAGTTCGGGACCGGCAACTTGCCGTCGCGCGCTACGATCCGGATCAGCTCGTACGGGGCCCGGAAGTCTTTGGCCGCGGCGTACAGCTCCTCTTCGCCGAGCACGGTGAGCGAGCGAATGTCCTTCATGATCTGCCGCATGTGCTTCACGGCGTGCACCACGTCGCCGGTTCCCGCCTCGCCCTTGGTACGGATCATGGCCGCGCCCTCAGCAATGCGCCGCAGCGCCTCGCCCAGGTCGCGCGCGCCGCAAACGAATGGAGTGGTGAAGGCGTGCTTGTCGACGTGGTGCAGTTCGTCGGCGGGGGTCAGCACTTCGGATTCGTCGATGAAGTCCACGCCGATTTCCTGCAACACCTGCGCTTCGGCAAAGTGGCCGATGCGGCATTTGGCCATCACCGGGATCGAGACTGCCTCTTCGATTTCGCGAATCTTTTTGATCGAAGCCATGCGGGCAACGCCGCCCTCGGCGCGAATCTGCGCCGGCACGCGTTCCAGCGCCATGACGGCGACGGCTCCGGCTTTCTCGGCAATGATGGCCTGCTCGGCGCTGGTGACGTCCATGATGACGCCGCCCTTGAGCATTTCAGCGAGGCCGATCTTGAGGCGGAGGGTCGTGGCCGAGGCAGCATGCGTGCCGGAACCGCTGTTGTTGCCGTTGTTATGGGTGCTTGACATAGCGAATCTCCCCGGAGGGCGTTCAACGGGATGGCGAGCAGAACTGCCGAAGCAGAACTGGCCAATGCGAGCGAAAATCCCTCGTGAAACTCTAATTTTACCAGTAATTGCGCAGCGTCTCGGTTCAGGTCACGCCGCTGAGGACACCCGCAGGGCGGAGCGTTCACGGCCTGGGCTGCGGAAACCGCGCCGGATCCACCGCGACAAAAACGGCCTTTGCTGTCGCGAGCACATGGCCGGAGGCATCCGCCAGCTGCGCTTCGCAATGGTGCCGGCGACCGGAGGAGCTGGTGTGGTGTGCGGTCAGCGTGAGCGGGATGCCGAGCGGCACAGGCCGGAGATAATCGACCTCCATTTGCCGGGTCATGGCTACGACTCCCCGGGCGCGATTCGCCTTGCTCATGGCTTCATCTAGCAGGGTGGCAATGATGCCGCCGTGCGCGTGTCCAGGAGGGCCGGCAAAGCGCTCGGCGAGGCGCATGTGGCAAACGATGGCGCCGGAATCGTCGACGAGGAAGCGCAACCGCAGGCCGGTGCGGTTCTGTTCGCCGCAGCCGAAGCAGTGATGCAGCGCGCCATGGGCGAGCGGGGTTAGACGGGATTCCTTAGCCGGATCAGACTGAGCCATGGGTTTGGAACCAGCTTACGCGGGTCCGGATCAGAGGACGTACGGCACCAGAGCCGCGACGCGGCGGGAGTAGGACGCGTAGGTGTCTCCGAAGGTGTCGCGCATCCACCGTTCTTCAAGGCGCAGCTTGAACCAAAGCACCGCGGAGACCAGGACGAAGGCGATCAGGCTGCGAACCTGGCCCTCGGCAACTGCCGAACCCAGAAACCCGGTGAGAATGCCGGTGTAGATGGGGTGGCGCACCAGCGCATACGGGCCGGAAGTGATTAGCTCGTGGTCATGCTTGACGGTGACGGAGCGGCTCCAGTTCCTGCCGAGGTGCTCGCGCGCCCAGACAGCAAAGAGCAATCCGGCGATCGTCACTGCCGCCCCGGCCCAGAATGGAGCCAGGCCCTGCTTCAAAATTGGCCGGTAGAGAAACGCGGAAGGCAGGTTCGGCACGGAAAGCAGCACGATGGCTGCAATGAAGGTGATGGCGCGCAGCAGCCGCGAAACCGCAGGCTCAAGACGGGTGGTTGCCTTGGTGCCGCCGGCTTTGACCTGCCAGTACAGGAGAAACACGATCCAGACCACCGGGAAAAACCAGTTATAGAACCAGAGCATAGGGGCTTTCCTCGTTGCTGGTTTACGCAGAATTCGTCTGGGCGGTTCCAGCCGCGGACAATTCGCGCCAGGAGCCGAGCGCGATGCCGGAGCGGGGGATCGCATCGAGGAGGGCGGCGTGTTCGAGGCCACGGGAGGCGCGCAATTTGGTGGGAACTTTGTCGAGGTGTGCGTCCGGGTAGCCGGGGTGAGAAACGAGTTCCCAAATCGCGTCCGGCGCTGTCCGGGGTAGCGCGGTCAGGAGCCGCTCGAGCGTCAACGCCACGTCGAGCGTGCCGGTGGCCAGGACGCCCAGCGTACCGGAGGTTGTCGCCAGCCCCGCATCTCGGACGAGGCGGAGGAATGTCCGATGCTGCGACTCGAGCGCGACGACTGCGAAGCGGCGCAGACGTCCCGCACTCGGAGTGGCACGCAGGGCCCAGTCCGGCTCGAACGGATTGCGAATCGCCGGGACCCCGCAAGCCTGGGCGGCACGAAGCAGCGGCCGCAGGACGCGGGGAAACATGTGCGTGTGCTTGTGCGTGTCCACGTGGGAGACGCGAAGCCCGGCGGCCTGGATGCGGCGAATTTGCGCCGAGGCCTCGGCCTCGATTTCGTCGGCGCGAATGCGCCCCAGGTGCAGGTCGGCAGCGAAGCGGCCCAGGCTGGCTCGAAACTCGCCCCTGGGGTCGGCCAGCGATGGGATTTGCGAGGCGGGGAGCGCCGAGACGCCATCGGTCAGCACGACGTGGCAACCCACTTCGAGCGACGGATTGGCTTTGGCGACGTCAACCGCCTCGTCAAAGAAGGTTGAGGTCGCCATCAGCGTGGCGGAGGTGAGAGCGCGAGCACGATGCAGCTCTCCGACCGAGCGGTTGATGCCGGGAGTCTGGCCAAAGTCGTCTGCGTTGATGATGAGCCGGGGCACGAATTCAGGGTACAGGGTGCAGAGGTCAGCGTTCTGACTTACAGGTGCGTTTGAATCCGATCCTGGGGCCTGCTCACTTCCCTGCCCCGTAAATCGCCGGATTCAGCGCGGGGTCGTTGTACATCTTGAGCTGGCGGTATACCTTGAAGCGCCGGCGACCAGTGAGCAGGTCTTCCCAGAGCCGGTCGAGGCAGCCGACGAGGTCGTCGCGCTGGTCGATCAGCAGGACCAGCCGTTCGTGGTTCCGCTCCGCGTGGCCGGGGGGTGCACCGGCGCGGTCGATCTCCTCGCGGGTGTGATAAATCTTCAGCGCGAGAATCGAAAGGCGGTCGATCATGAGGCCGGGGCTCTCGGAGTGCAGCTCGGCAGCGGGATTCGGCAAGCTGCGTTCTGCGAGGGCGTGCAGCAGGAGTGCGTCGCATTTCTCGGCGAGGTCGTTGCGAAGCTGGTTGAAGCGGTCTATGTTCCGCTTCACTTCGGCAATGTCGGCGTCGGAGGCCTGCGGCGCGCGGGCTCGATCCTCGGTATGCCACAGGTCGAAATTGGCCCGATGCTGGTCTAGAACCGTCGCCATGAATTCGGAATCGGCAGCCGGAGCCGCAAGCTCCGCATGCCACTGCTCCGTCGCGTGGTCATGCAGGGCAGTGATGGCTCGTGTAGAAAATGGAATGTCGGCAGGCATCGGTCGGGTCGTTCCCGTTAGGATAGAACACCCCAGCGGAAGCAATGGGTTACGCTCAGGGTGACAGCTTTTGGGGTTTTCAAAGATGAGCGACACTCCTCGCATTCTTTGCGTTACCAGTTACGAGAAGGGTCAGCCGCTGATGCGGCAATGCGCGGAGATGGGCTGCCGCGTGGTGCTGCTCACGGTGGATAAACTGCGCGATATCAATTGGCCCCGCGACATTCTGGAAGAAGTGATCACCATGCCTGAGGGCATGGCGCTGGAGCAGATCACGAACACCGTGACGTGGCTGGCGCGCACGCGGCGCTTCGACCGGATCATCGCGCTGGACGAGTTCGACATGGACGCTGCCGCGCATTTGCGCGAGCACATGCGCATCCCGGGCATGGGGCGAACGGCGATCGCCCACTTCCGCGACAAGCTGGCGATGCGCTACGCCGCGCGCGCGGCCGGCATTGCGCAGCCGGAGTTCACCCGCATCCTGCATCACGATGAGGTCCGGGAGTGGATGGATCGCGTGCCCGATCCGTGGGTGCTGAAGCCGCGCGGCGAAGCTTCTGCCATCGGCATCCGCAAGATGCACAACGCGGAGCAGGTGTGGCGGACGCTGGACGAACTGGGCGATCGCCAGAGCCATTTCCTGCTGGAGCAGTTCATCCCGGGTGACATCTTTCACGTCGATGGCATCGCATGGGACAGCCGCGTGGTTTTTGCGGCGGTCAGCGGATACGGCAAGCCTCCGATGCAGGTCATGCATGAGGGAGGCGTCTTCACGACGCGGGTCCTCGACCGCAAATCGGCGGAAACGCGCAGGCTGACGGAGATCAATGGGGAGCTGATTCCGGCGCTGGGCATGATCCGCGGCGTTACGCATGCCGAGTACATTCGGGGAGCGGACGGACGGTTCTACTTCCTCGAAGCGGCGGCCCGCGTGGGCGGCGCGTTCATTGCCGATGTGGTGGAGTTCGCGACCGGCGTGAACCTGTGGCGGGAGTGGGGGCGCATCGAGGTGATGGCGATGCGGGGCGAACAGTACCGGGTTCCGGCCCAGAAATCGATGTATGCCGGCAGCGCCCTGTGCCTGGCGAAAACGGCCGAGCCGGACACTTCAGCCTTTACGGATCCGGAGATCGTGTTGCGCCTCAGGAAGCATCATCACGCGGGGCTCATTGTGCAGTCGGCAAATCCGGAGCGCGTACGCGAGCTGGTGGAACGCTATGCGGAGCAGTTCGCCGAGATGTATCTCGCCGTGGAGCCGGTGCCGGACAGGCCGACGGCGTAAGCGGTTACACTCGGAAATAATCCTCTGGAGACCGCTTTGGCTGAACCGCTGCAGTTTCCGCATCGCCGCTACAATCCGCTGCGCCGCTCGTGGGTGCTGGTTTCTCCGCACCGGACGGATCGTCCGTGGCAGGGCGAAGTCAACAAGTCGTCGGGCTTCTCCGACGTGCATTACGACCCGCAGTGCTACCTGTGTCCTGGAAACACGCGCGCCGGCGGTCACATCACGCCGAAATACGAGAGTGTCTACGTCTTTGATAACGATTATGCGGCTCTGCTGCCCGACTCACCTGATCCGCAGCGCGGCGACGCGCCGGAACTGCTCCACGCCGAACGCGAGCGCGGCCGCTGCCGTGTGCTCTGCTTTCATCCCGACCACAGCCTGACGCTGGCGCGGATGGAGGTCGGCGATATCCGCAAAGTGGTGGACGCCTGGACAGAGGAGTACCGCAGCCTGGGCGCGGTGCCGGAGTTCCGGTACGTGCAGATTTTCGAGAATCGCGGCGCAATGATGGGGGCCAGCAATCCGCATCCGCACGGGCAGATCTGGACCACGGAGCATATCCCCGACGAGCCGCGGGCGGAAACCGAGGCGCAGGCGGAGTATCGCAAGGCGCACGGAAGCTGCCTGCTGTGCGACTATGCCGCGCTGGAAAAGCGCGAGGCGGCCCGGGTGATCTGCGAGAACGAGCAATTCCTGGCGCTGGTGCCATGGTGGGCGGTATGGCCGTTCGAGATACTGGTCGTCACGAAGCAGCACCGCCGGTCGCTGCTCGATTTTGACGATGCGGACAGGGAAACCCTCGCCGACATTCTGAAGCAGGTGACGACGCGCTACGACAATCTTTTCGAGACGAGTTTTCCCTACACGATGGGCTTCCACCAGGCTCCGTGCGATGGCGAGCCGCACGATGTCTGGCATTTCCATGCACATTTCTATCCGCCGCTGCTGCGCTCGGCCACGGTGCGGAAGTTCATGGTGGGGTTTGAGATGCTGGGGATGCCGCAGCGCGATATCACACCGGAGTCGGCGGCTGAGCGGCTGCGAAAGCTGCCGGCGCAGCATTTCACCCTCAGGTAACGGCCCGGCAGTAACCATATTTGGGGATTCGCAGAGCCGGGGCCCGTCCCATATGCTGGAAAGCGCCGTGTCTCAGGCCCTTGCACCCAGCGCCGCCCCTTCTTCGCAGCGATCAAGCCGCCTGCAAGCCATTGCGGCCGGGATTGGCCTGGTGCTGCTGCTCGGCGCCTGTTTCTGGGTCCGCGGGATGCTGCTGCGCTCCGATGTAGCGAACCGGGACTTTGTCGCCTACTGGACCACAGGCCGCCTGCTTGCACTGCACCAGAACCCGTATGACCAGGCTGCCATCTTTCAAATCGAGAAGAGCCACGGCGCAACAGCGGCGCACGCGATGGTCATGCGCAATCCGCCCTGGGCGCTGGTTATGGCGGTGCCCCTCGGGTGGTTCGATGCTCCGACAGCGGGACTGTTGTGGCTGATTGCGATCATCGCGGCGGGTCTTGGATCGCTGCAACTCGTCCGCCCACCTGGGCTGAAAGCGATCCCGCTGATTTTGATTTTCTTTGCGCCGGTGCTGATCTGTGTTGAGACGGAGCAGATGAGCCTGTTCGTACTGCTGGGACTGGCACTGTTCGCGTCACTCGAGCAGAAGCGGCCATTCTGGGCTGGCGCAGCGCTGACGCTGGTGCTGCTGAAGCCGCATGTGCTCCTGATCTTTCTGATGATTCTGGCGCTTGATCTCTGGCGTGGCAGGAAGCTTAGAGTTTTCGCGGGCTTTCTCGCGGGATTCGCCGCGGCGAATCTTGCCTCGCTGGCTCTGGATCATGCAGTCTGGCACGAATACTTCGCTTCCATGCGCCAGGAGCGTGTGCAGGACTACTTTTATCCCAACCTGGCGAATCTTTGCCGACTGACGATGGGTGGCCGACTCGTCTGGCCTCTTGCTATCCCTGGCGTAATCGCAGCCTGCTGGGCGCTGGGGTACTGGTGGAAGCACAGAAATGGCTGGAACTGGTCCGCTCAGCTGCCCCTGATCGCTGCGGTTTCAGTTTTCGTGGCTCCTTACTCCTATCCATATGACAACGTGTTGTTCTGGCCGATGGTGCTGGCGGCGTGGCCGCGGGCCTCGCGTCCTGCGCGGGCGGTGTTGGTCGTTCTGAACCTGGGCGCGATTGCAGTGACGCTGCACGCCAGCAACGTGGGAAGCCCGCTTTATCTCTGGACCGCGCCTGCCTGGATGGTTTGGTGTGTGTATGTGGGCTGGAGGGAAAAGTCTGCGGGCACAGTGCAGGCGGCGACACAGCTAACTGTCACCAGTGCCTGAACGCGTGGGACGCGGGATTGCGGAAGGCCGAACCGTGGTGAGCCCGCTGGGATTCGAACCCAGGACCCACGCCTTAAAAGGGCGTTCGTAATCATTCCGCACCGAGCAGCACACAATCGCAGAATCCTGCAAACGCCTGTGTTTATGCGGTGTTCTGTGCATCGCTTAGCGCTACATCTTTGCATGGGGTTGCAGTAGAAACGGCAGTCCTGTATCACACTTGTATCACAGCTCTGTGCGGTAGAAGACCCTCGCCATGAAGAAGTGTGCAGGGCTTCGGTTCCCCGAGTGATACAGGAGTGATACTCATGCCACGGAAACCCGCGCCGGTGACTGGCGTCTACGAAAGAGTGCCGGGGAGCGATATCTGGTCCGCGCGAATTCGCGTAAACGGAAAGCTGGTGCGGAAAAGCTTTGGTTTGGGCCCAAAGGGTCGGGCGGATGCGATCGCCTGGGTGGAGAAAGCAAGGACAATCAAGCGCACAGGGGAAGGCGTCCTGCCCGCGACGGCCAAGCGGCCGGTACTGACCACCGCGGAGGTGGCGGTGCTCGGGGACGCGAGCGCGATCACGGTTGGGAAACTCTGCGATGAATTCGAACGATATGTGAAGGCTCATCCAGAGGAGTACCGTGACCAACTCAACCCGCCAAAACGGATTTCTGAAATCAAGAAGGCGTTCGGGGACCGGAGCGCGGCCAAGCTGAAGTCATCCGAAATCGAGGCCTGGCTTGATGACATTCAGAAGGAGCGAAGTCTAGCCAGTGCCACGATCAATAAGGTGCGCGGCACTTTTTCTATGATTTTCAAGCATGGCAGGCGGAAGGACCTTGTGGATGTCAATCCCGCCGCCGACGTTCCACTTCGTGATGTCGGGCATGGAGTGGAGCGCTTCCTGACCGCTGAAGAGGAGAAACGCCTCCGCAAAGTGCTTCAGCGGCACATCAATGCTCACGACCCCGTAAAGCATCCTGAACTGCGAAAACAAGCGATTCACCGTCTACTGGAATTCGAGGTATCTCTGAAGTCGGGTATGCGACGGTCAGAGCAATACAACTTGCGCTGGGGTGATATAGATTTCGAGCGGCGCATCATGCGGCTGCGGAAGACGAAGAACGGTAAACCTCGAAACGCTTTCATTATCGATGATGTAGCGACGGCCCTGAAGCAGTTGCAGGAGCTCGATCTGGAACGTAGGGACCGCTCAAGCAGCCAGCCGAACAAGTCACCGAGCGACGTTGTCTTCGCTAAAGCCGATAACAAAAAGTGGTGGCAGGCCGCGCTCGACGAGGCAAAAATCAAGAACTACCGATGGCACGATAATCGGCACAGTTTCTGCTCACGGTTGGTGCAGGCCGGCGTGCACTTGAAGGTAGTCCAGGAAGCGGCAGGCCATGCCTCAATCGCGTCCACAATGCGATATGCCCACTTCGCACCATCTCAGGTGGTGGACGCGATGGCTGTCCTGAACGCGAAAGGGGACGATTACGCGCGGCGGTAACGGAACTGCGTCCGGCTCCGCCGTCAAGTCGAGTCAGGGCGGCGAAGCATAGGGCGACTACCGTGTACGTATAGCGCAACATCCGGAAAAATCGACTTAGGCAGTTCGCCGGGCGCAGTTCGTTTTACCCGGCCATTCGCTCGGGGTGGTCGGATCGGGCAAACTTGCGAATTGCCTCGACCGGGATGAGCACGCGATTGGCGATTCTTCTGGTCGGCAGTCGCTTGGCGGCAATCATGTAATCCACAGCACGAACACTGATGGACAACATGTGGGCGGCGATTTTACGGCTTACGAGGACTTTATTATCAAATGCCACTGCGTCGGGACTGGGCCCCTTTGCGCCGACCGTTCGTTTCGGTTTTGGCTTGCTGTCGTCCGAGGCATCGGCACTCTCCGCAGATCGAGGCGGCGGCGCAGGTTTGCCCGTGGAATCTGGAGGGCCAAGTGGGCGACACCCATTTCCCGCATCATCCTGATTCGGAGCCTTGCGCACCGGTCGCCTTTGATTCTCTGCACCGGTTGGCTCGATCAAAAAGGGGAGTGCAAACTGAGCCGGATCGCTCATATCAACAGATCGCGGTGGATGGCGAGGAAAAGGAGAGGAAGGCAAGGAGCACCTCGCGGATCTTTGATGGCTTGACAATACCTTTAGCGTAGACATATTGTCAACTTGTAAATCTACACCTGCGATGCCCTCCAAAGAATTCATCGCCGAGAAGAAAGCGCAACAACAGGAAGCCGCCACGCCGGTACCGCAGCAGCAGGTTCTGTCGATCCGGGTGAATGAGGCGCTTCGCTACCGTCTCGAACACCTGAAGCGGATGCACCTGGCGAAGACCGGAGAAAGTCTTTCGACCTCCGAGATCGCCAGACTGCTTCTCGAATCGGCTCGGGACGACCGGCTCGAATTCGTCAAGCTGATGGCCGAGCCGATGAAGTCGCTTCTCAATGCGCGCCGGAAGCTCGACTCCAGGCTCCCCCTTTCCCATACCGAATGGATGCTGATTGCCTACTACTGCCAACTCGGCGCAGAGGCATTTGAAGCCAGTATGCCGAACCAGATCTCCTCGGAATCGCTCGCCGGGATTCTGGAGGCATTTCTGGCTGTGTATGATCTCCATCCTGCGAAGCGAACGCCCACCGATTTGCGCTACATCGGCAACCTGCCGGTGGACGAAAAAGTCGGCAAGAAAAAGGCGATTGAAATCGAATGTGAGGATGTACGCTACCTCACCAAGAAGACCATCGAGGCACTGAGGAGTCCCGCGCCTATGCAGAGGAAGCCGCTCCTGGCGGCGCGCAACCTGTTCCTGGTCCTCGACTGCACGGTATTTCCGAGCATGGAAATGCTGAACGATGCGCTTCTGCCTCATTGGCCGATCCTGTGGCGGGTTTGCGCTCGGGGATTCTACTTCCATAACAGCAAGCCGCTCGTTGACGAGCCATCAGGAAAAGAAGTTTACGACCCCTTTGTTGATGCGCCGTTGCCGCTCTTTGAGGAGGGGGAGTGCAGGTTGCTTTTGCCTCGGGCCAGGTATGGAGGCTTTGGGCTACTTCTGAAATTGCCGGGAAAACTCGCGCCCATCGTTCCCCTGCACGAATTCATCATCGTCTGCGAGTTCCGGGCGATGATGATGCGGTTCGATCCGGAGCATGAGGAGTCGTTCTGGCGCGGTTATTACTTGTCAGCCTATACGAAGAAGCTGGACACGGGCGAAGTCGTGGTCACGTTCCGCTTCAATGACAATGGCATCCAATTCGATCTTGAGCGCGGTTCCTGGGAGACGTTTCGGAGTCTCGTTCGCCGCGCATGGGAGCATCCCGAAGTGCGGCGTTTCTGGAATGACATGGTGCTTCGGTACGGCGAGTTTTAAGAACGGCGCTGCTGTCGCAGCGGAATTATCGGGACACGTCACCCCCAGTTAGGGAACTGCAGAGCGCCCCGGAGCGCGCCGGCGTTTACAAATGTTAACTTCCGCTGCGACAGCGACATGAGTCTTTGGTGTTTACAAATGTAAACGCGCGTTTGCATTTGCAAACGACAACGGCGCTCCAGAGCGCCGCGGCGTAAACACGTTGAGCCGCAAGAGCCTTTCTGAAGGACGCACGAAACGGTCGCGCACGACAAATCCAGCACGTTAGCAGGGAGGCTGCCCTGATGAACACTTCCCAGGCGACGACTCAACACGGTAACAAGTCATCTTCGAATGGTGATGTCAGGGCAGGATTCCGCACCAAAACTATCGCTACACGGCTCACTCCGGAGGAGCTTGTTGAGATTGAATTCGCCGCCGAAGAGGCTGGTAAACCGCTTGCGGAATGGCTGCGAGAGACGGCCCTGAATGCCGCTCGCAAGCGTTCACCCAACGCCATTGAATTGCTGCTCGCCGAAGTCTGGGCGGTGCGTTACGCGCTCCTAAATCTCTTCCGCGCCGGCGCGCAGGCGAACGTGGAAGGCAAGGCGATGGCGCCGGAATTCGTTACCCAAATCCGCGAGGAAGCCGACGCTCAGAAGCTCGAACATGCCCGGCAACTAATCGAGGACTTCGTCCGATACGGGGAGAAGAGGCGAGAGATTTAGCTATGCTTCGGAGCGGTTTCCGCTGGCGGATTGCAATTGTCTTGGGGCTCGTTTGCGGGTCGCTTTTCCTGTGGTGGAGCTGCGCTCTCACACCGCTCCAGCGCTGGTATTTCTGGACGTATCTCAACTGTTCTGTGCAGGGCGATGACGCCGGGCTTTATTCGGAGATTCACTGGCTGTACAAGACGGCGCCGCGACAAAAAGAGGGGCTGGCGACAGGACAAGAGGTGGTTTCGTCGGCTGGGAAGCGGGGCTATTCCCTCTCGATCACACTCTCCGCGATGGCGCGGAAGGAGGGCTGGACAGGACTCGTTCGCGGACCGGACGAGTGGATCGAGATCCGAAGACTGCGGCCATTTCTCCGACAGGAATTCTACGACAGTGAGAATCTCTCACGGATGTTGCTGACGCCTCTGCTGTGGTCCGTTGCCGCCCTGCTATACCTGCTTGGCGTGGAGGAAGTGCTCCGCAATCGTCCTCGAAAGCAGCCCGATTATGTCTGGACCATTCGGAGAGAGCCATCACCGAGTCTGCTGACCCGATGCGCGCAAGGGATGCGCAGCGTCCGATCCGTCTCGATCAGGACCGCGAGAACTCTGACGTCGAAGAGGACGCCTGCAAAGACTCTCGAATCCCCCGCCACCGCCGTCTGCGGGCCGGCCTGCAAATCCGCCCAGGGGCCGCCGCTCTTCGGAGCCCCACCGAAAATGCCGGGCGAAAAGCCGCTCTGGAAACCAGCAAAACGAGATCGACTGATGTGAGGACGCCATGCTGACTTTGTCGAAGCCGCTCTCTGCCAGTCAGGCGCGAAGCTACCACGCGAAGGAGTTCGCGTCACAACAGCAGAACTACTGGAGCCGCGATTCGCACGTGCACAGCGAATGGCAGGGCCGCCTCGCCCAGCAATGGAATCTCAGCGGGCCAGTCCATGCCGAACACTTTGCCCGGCTCGCCAACGGCCAGCACCCGAATACCGAGGAACAGCTCGTCCATCATCAGGTCTCGCGGAGCTATGAGGGCAAGAATGGGAAGGAGGTCACCAGCGTCGAACATCGCGCCGGATGGGACGCCACGTTCTCTGCGCCAAAATCGGTGTCGGTTACCGCTCTCGTGGGCGGTGACAACAGAGTTCGAGTGGCGCACGGTGAGAGCGTGCGCGCGGCTCTGGCGGAACTCGAAAAATACACGCAGGCTCGCATCGGGAATGTCCACGCGCCGGAGACGACCTGCAAATTCGTGGCGGCGACCTTTGAGCACGATACGGCGCGGCCTGTGGACGGCTACGCCGCTCCGCAACTCCACACCCATGCCGTGATCTTCAATGTCACCGCGCGGGAGAACGGCGACATCCGTGCCCTGCAGCCGCACGAGATTTTCAAATCGCAGCGGTACGTCACGGCGGTTTATCGCTCGGAGCTGGCCCTGCGCCTTGGAAGACTGGGCTATGAACTGGAACGCGGCAAGCACGGCCAGCCGGAAATCAAGGGATACTCGAAGGAGTATTTGGAGGCGTCCAGCCCGCGCCGGGAGAAAATCAAAGATCATCTCCGCGAGCAAGGACTTGACGGTGCCGCGGCGGCGCAAATCGCCGCACACCACACGCGCGACCGAAAGGAACTTCTCTCTCGGGAAGAAGTGTTGCGCCGGCACCGGGACCTGGCCGCCCAGTATGGGAACCAGGCGGATCGAGTGGTGGCTCAGGCGAAAAACCGCGGTCTGTACCAAACGCGGGAACCAGAGATCGCCGCGCAACGGGCAGTGACCTGGGCGCGAGATCACGTCTTCGAGAGAGCGGCGGTGCACGACAGCCGCTCGATTCTCGAATCCGCCCTGGCGCGCGGGATGGGAGAGACGACGTATGCCAGCATCCAGCGCGAGTTCCAGCGCCGGGTTCGTACCGGCGAATTCCGCGAAGTCGCCCAGAATGGAGCGAGCGCGCACTTCACGACCACTAGTATGATCCGCATGGAGCACGAGATTATCGCGCGGATGGAGCAGGGCAATCGGCGGAGCTCAAGCGATCCCCTGCTGGTTTCGCCGCAAGAGCGGCACGGCATCAAGGACCGGCACCCGGAACTGAGCGCTGCCCAGCGTAACGCCGTGGAGGACCTGTTCCTCTCTCGTGAAAAGATCATCGGCTTGGACGGAGTGGCCGGCGCAGGCAAGACGACAGTGCTGTCAGTAGTTCGCGAAGCTGCAAAGGCGGATGGGTACAGAGTAGAGGGCTTCGCACCCACGTCACGCGCGGCACAGAAGCTTGCCGAGGCGGGAATGGAAACATCCACTCTGCAAAAGCATCTCACGCGCGGAGAGCAACCAGACACAGGCGAGAAGCGACTCTATGTTCTCGACGAGTCCTCGCTGGCTTCGACGCGGCAGTTGCATGAATTCATGCACCGGCTCCATCCCACCGACCGTGTGCTGCTGGTGGGCGACCGGCGACAGCATGAAGCGGTAGAGGCTGGACGGCCTTTCGCGCAGCTTCAGGACGCTGGAATGATGACGGTGAAGCTGGAAGAAATCGTCCGCCAGAAAGACCCGGAATTGATACGAGTGGTTGAGCAGCTTGCGCGAGGCCAGGTTTATGAGGCAGTCGGGAATCTTGACAGGCAGGGCCGCGTCCACGAGATTCCAGATCGTGACCGGCGCATCGCGGCGATTGCCAAGGAGTACGTTGGCTCGCCGGAACGGACTTTGGTGGTTTCGCCGGATAATCGTTCCCGTATCGAGATCAACGAACGCATCCATGCGGAGTTGCAAAACAAGGGCGTAGTGCGCGACACCGAACACCATGTCAGAACGCTCGTGCCGCGCCAGGATATGACGGGCGCGGACCGCACATGGGCGGAGCGCTACGAAGTTAGCGATGTGCTGCGCTACTCGCGAGCCTCGAAGGAAACCGGCATCGGCAAGGGCGAGTATGCACAGGTGAAAAGCATCGATGCCGCAGTCAATCGGTTGACAGTCGAATTACGGGACGGCACCGAACGAACCTACGATCCGCGCCGGCAGCAAGGTGTGAACGTGTACCGCGAAGAGCTGCGCGCATTTTCCGAGGGCGACCGTGTCCAGTTCACCGCTCCCGCCAATGATCTGAAACTGGCGAACCGCGAGTTGGGCATGATCGATCGCATCGGCGACGATGGACGTTTGCGTTTGAAGATGGACGATGGTCGCTCCGTCGAACTCGATCCAAATCGCCGACTGCATCTTGACTACGGCTATGCTGTGACCAGCCACTCCAGCCAGGGCCAGACCGCAGACCGCGTGCTGATCCACGTAGACACCGATCTTGGCGCAAAGGACCTGCTCAACAACCGCATGGCCTACGTCGCCATCTCACGCGGTGCACATGATGCGCAGATTTTCACGAACGACGCGGAAAAACTCGGATACGCACTCAGCCGCGACGTATCTCACGCACCGGCAATCCAGCAGGCTCCAATCTCGCAAGCCATCGAGCAAACCGCAGTGCAAGGACCCTCCCACGAGCACGAGATCGGTCAGGGATTTGGTTTAGGTATGTAATACAGACCCAACAGACATTCCCCGGATTATAGGAGCGTAGCCGAGGCCCGGCCGGCGTCAAGGCCGCGCGTTGCGCGCCGCTTCGCGGTCAAGAGCCTTGACACCGGCCTCCCTGCCTCGGCTTATCATTTCAGCCATCCGGGGAATGTCTCAAGAGTGATTGGTTCAGCTGGGTGATTCGCTTTCTCAAGGGCGGCGTCCAGCTTGCGCGCCTTGATGCTCCATACCAGCCCAAGCCGTTGTAAGACGACGATCAGATACCAGTTCAGATCGATCTCGTACCATGCCAGACCGTGCCGGGATGATTGAGGATGAGCGTGATGGTTGTTGTGCCATCCTTCTCCGAAGGTCAACAGTGCGACCCAAAAGCTGTTTCGTGATGTGTCTCCCGTGGCAAATCGGCGCGATCCCCACATGTGAGTGGCCGAGTTCACCAGCCATGTGGAATGGAGTCCAAGCACTGTCCGAAAGAAGATGCCCCACAGCAGGAACTTCCACCCTCCAAGAATGAGCAGGATTGCGCCCAGAAGGGTAATGGGCACCCAATGCCAGCGGCTGATCCATGCATGGAACCTGTCTTTGCGGAGGTCGGGCACGTAAGGCAGAAGATTTGCCGCATCGTTGTGCATCGTCTTACCGGTCAGCAGCCAGCCGGCGTGGGACCAGAATCCGCCTTCGCGCGGGGAGTGCGGGTCACCCTCCTTATCAGTATTCTGATGATGCTGGCGATGAGTCGCCACCCAAAAGATCGGGCCGCCTTCGAGTGCCAGTGTGGCAGAGATGGTGAGCAGGTACTCCATCCACCTAAAGGTTTTGAAGCCGTGATGCGTCAGAAGCCGGTGGTAGCCGACGCCTATACCGAGTCCTCCGGCGATCCACCATAAGCCCATCGCGAGCACCAACGCCTGCCAGCTGAAGAAAAACAGGGCAGCGACGGCGCCGATGTGGAACGCGATCATGATGATGGTGGTGATCCAAACAACGGGTTGGGTAAAAGTTCTGTCTTTTGTGAAACTCACCGCGGCTGATTCCTCCCCTGTACGTTGGATGGATGAGGTCGGTGCACTCGCTGCGTCCGAGCGCGTAATAGTTGCGTAAGGCACTCAGACTCTCCAGATTCAGGGACAAGCGCTGCCCCATCGACGGTAGTCGAGTGCTGCTTCTGACGGTGGAAGATGTTACGCAGCGGCGCGATGCAGAACGGACTAATGCGCAGCAGCAGATGGCGCAAAGGACGAGGTAAAAGCTCGTGGCAAATCGCTGCTGCGGACCCAGCAGGAATTGCGACAGCTTGCCGCACATCTGTTTACCATGCAGGAGGACGAGCGCCAGCGAGTGGCGCGAGAACTGCACGATGACATCAGCCAGCGGCTGAGCCGAATCGAGATTTTGTGCGCCAGAGCCGAGCAGAATGACGGACAGAAACTGTCTTCCATACGGGCCGAGGTGCAGTCGCTGAACACCGACGTCCGTGAGATTTCGCATCGCCTGCATCCCGCCATCCTGAACGATCTCGGCCTCTCGGCCGCGCTGAAAGCTCTGGTCGAAGATTTCCACGAGAAGGAGGGTATGCCCGCCACATGGTCCGAGGTGGGCTCGCCCGAGAAACTGCCCCAGTCCGCCAGCACGGCCCTCTACCGCATCTGCCAGGAGGCTCTGCGCAACGTGAGAAAGCATGCCGGCGAAACCCACGTCAAAGTCACGCTTGAATCCGAAGACGACAATGTACGGATGCGTATTCGCGACTTCGGAATCGGCTTCGACCAGGATACCGAGTATCCGACGCGGGGTCTCGGCCTCATCAGCATGGAAGAACGCGCTCGTATCGCCGGCGGAACGTTTTCGATTTCTTCCTCTCTGGGAAACGGAACGACCATTGATGTCTTCGTCCCCGTAAAGGAACATGAGTAAAGCACGGGTGCTGATTGCGGACGATCATGCCCTCGTTGCAGAGGGCCTGAAAAGCCTGCTCGCCGACGAGTACGAGATCGTCGGTATCTCGCCAGACGGGCGTCGTCTTGTGAGCGATGCCGGTCTGCTCAAACCGGATGTCATCGTGCTCGACATCGGGATGCCCGAGCTGAATGGAGTGGAAGCTGCACTCCAGCTCGGTAAGCTTGTGCCCCGAGCAAAGCTTGTCTTCGTCACGCAGCAAGTCGATGTGCAGTAGCTTCGTGCAGCCTTCCGCGCGGGTGGGGTAGCTTATGTCGCCAAACAATCCGCCACGGAGGAATTACTCACCGCAATCAGGCGAGCGCTGGCGGACATGATTTACGTGACCCCTCTCCTGAAAGATGCTTTTCCGAATCTATCACTGCGGGAGATTCGCCAGGGTTCGGATATTTTTGCCAGAGAATTGACACCGAGGCAGCGCGAAGTTCTGCAGTTAGTGGCCGAAGTCAGAACCGTAAAAGAGATATCGGCCGCCCTCCACATATCCCCAAAAACTGTCGAATATCACAAAAAGCAATTATGAATGAGATCGGTTTGCGGACCACAGCGGATTTGACGCGCTATGCGATTTCCCGAGGTCTGATCAGCGGATAGTGTAAGAGTACTGTCACTTTGCGGAATCGAAGCGATAAGTTGCATCAAATTACTCAGGAGGCCGTCGAGCTCTGCCGTAATTATTGCCTATTTGGCTGGGCCTGGCTTTCCGCATCTTGTTGGAGATACGAGGTTGCGGACAGCGCCTACTCGACATCACGGAATCGGATTGCCGGCGAAGCCAGAGCGTATGGAAAGTTCTCGCAAATGGCGGCAACTCCTTCCGGGTCAGCCTCAACACGCCACAATCAGAAAAAGGGTCTATGAAAACAGCAACGATTATCGGAATTCTCCTCATTGTCCTCGGAGTCGTCGGATTTGCCGTGGGCGGAGTCAGCTTCACGCACCAGAAGAAAGTCGCCGACGTAGGTCCCGTTCAGCTCTCCCACAAGGAAACGAATACCGTGCCGATATCTCCTATCCTGAGCACCATTTCCCTGATTGCGGGTGTTGGACTGGTGGTTGTGGGCGCCCGGAATCATCACAGAACGGAATCCATTTAGTATGCGGGCCCGGCGTCCGTGCGCTTCACCTGTGTACTCGGTGCGTATCGGGAGCCAGACCCCGGGTTTAGCAACGCGCCGCGCGTACAGTTCCGACAGAAAGTTCGAGGGTTCATGCAAGCAAATGCTTATAGCAAGTACGCTCTTCGAGATCTGCACGAGGCAATCAGCCTGATTGACCGCAAGATCAACCATTACAGTCACTTTGCATCGTTCGCCTCCCCGGAAGACCGCGAGTGCATACTCAAAAAGCTCTCCCACAAACGTGCGGCGCTGGCCAAAGCGGTCATTGTGCTTACCGGACTGGGAGTCAGCTATGCTGTCAGGCCCCCCTCGCCCGCCATTATTCATCTGGTTAAGAGTCGGCGGAAAAGCCTTGCTTCTGACGAGGAGGAGAGTGTGAACGTGCCCCGTAGAAAGCGGCCATAGCTTTCGACGCAACCCCGAATCGGAGGGGCAGGCGCAAGAGAGGCGGACTTGTCGGCGGAGCAAGCGCAAGACGCTCTGACTTCCGATCCAACGAAAGGCGACCTTATGGCAACGCTTGGTCTTCCACGTGAGAAATGCCTTGTGCGCTATCTTCAGCGGGAAGTCGATCTTTTTGGCCGCAAAGTTGTCTGCTTTCTCGATTGTGCCGACTTCTCCGGCTGATGCCGGTTGCTGGGCTCTTCCGACATCGAATGGAGGAAGAATGAGTTTCCGTCCATGACATCCCGGCGGCAATTCTCACCCTTATGCGATCTACATCACTCCTCCATGCGCAGGATGATAATGGAGGAACAGTCCGAGGATATTCGTTCCTACCATGCCTGCGACCGGCGTGACTGCACACGCGTCTTCCGAGATTCTTCCGGTTACACAGACAGGATCAACGGAAGATTCGATGAATCGCGCGGGCTCATCAGAAGATGTCCAGCCTGCAGTGCCGTTCTTTATCTTGCGGAAGTGGATCAGTTCAGAAAACTCGAAACTTGGGAGTGCCCTGGGAGCGGCTGCACCTTTTCAGATGAGTTCCCATCGCCCGCTGCGCGTTGAAGTCATGCGGGACAGGCGTGGCGTCGACGCCGGCACCTCCGCTCTTTCGCCCGGCTGGCCCAGCATGGAGAACGAGCAGTTAAATGCCGTTCATGCCCGGGGGATCGATTGATTCTGGAGTATAGTCAAGATAGCAGCAGAAGATACGTTTTTCCTTCCTCGCCTTCAGCCATCCGCGCACCGCTCAGACGAGTCACCTTTCAGGTACGCCACCGGACGACTGGAGCCCTCCATGAGTTTCCTCAGGAAATCGGACGTTAAGAACCATCTCTCCCCGCGGTCGGGAATCTCGACGCATCCACCGGACCCCACACGGCGCGATCCGGCGACAAGCCCTGAGAACAACGCCGCAGGAACGAGACCGGAGCAGACGGACATCGGCATTCGTCTCGATCCCATTTCCCCTCCGGCAGTACCGGCCGCTCAAGCCGGGGGATCCACTGGCACTGTGGAGAAGGCCCAAGATTTCGGCAAGCGTTCGTGATCAGGACGCCCGCGATTTTTCTGCGCGTGGGATGCAGTTTGCCGGCTTCGTTGCACCTGCGACAGGCGCCATTCGACAACTCGTGGATGTCCGTCGAAAACACGGCGCCAGCAAAGCTTGATGTTGCGGTGCGCGAGGCGGGGTGGCACTTTATGTGGATCGAGTCGGCCTGCTCCCGGCTTGGTTGGGGCCGAACAGACGAGGCGGCAACCCGCAGAGCGATCGTTCGCGCTTTGTCTCAGCTCAGGAAGCGGTTTAACACCGCCGAACTCAGCCGTGTGCGCGTCTCTCGGTACCCGGGATTTCGGATTGCCAAGGCAACCCTGCAGATGCGGCACATCCAGCAGGATGCTTCGCTTGGCCTGATCGACGAGCTCACCATTCGGATGCTGGCGCCCGAATAATTTCTGTTCAATACAGCGCCAACTACGAAAGCAGGACCATGACTTTTTCGGAGATGCTTCAAAGCCGGGAAGCGGCGAAGCTCGCGTTCGCTCCGGCGGCGGTGGGTGGTTCAGCAATGCCGCTGCCCACGCGCATTGCGGTGATCGGGAACTACCTGCCTCGCCAATGCGGGATTGCAACTTTCACAACCGATCTGTGTACTGCGCTCGCGTCCGAATATGGCAGTGCTCGTCTTTTCGCAGTTCCGGTGAACGATCCCGATTCCAGCTATCAATATCCGGACCGGGTCCGGATTGAGATCGAGCAGGAGGATTGCGCCTCCTATGAGCGGGCTGCCGAATTCCTCAATTTCAACGGAAACGATCTGGTCTGCCTGCAGCACGAATATGGGATTTTTGGCGGGATGGCCGGCGGCCACATCCTGTCGCTGCTGCGCAGACTGAAGATGCCGCTGGTGACAACGCTTCATACAGTGCTGCGGGAGCCGGATTATCATCAGCGCGCCGTGCTTGAGGAGATCGCGCATCTTTCGGATCGTCTCATCGTGATGAGTGAGCTTGCTGTGACCCTGCTGCGGGACGTATATGACGTACCACCCGGGAAGATCGATCTGATTCAGCATGGCGTGCCGGATCTTCCGTTTACTGACCCGAACTATTTCAAAGATTTATTCGGGACGCAGGGCAAGCCAGTGCTGCTGACCTTCGGGCTGCTGTCGCCCAACAAGGGAATTGAAAATGTCATCCAGGCTCTGCCGGCAATCCTGGCAAAGCACCCGCAGGTAATGTATATCGTCTCCGGGGCAACACATCCGCATATCCGCCGGCGCGAGGGCGAACGTTACCGCGAAAGTCTGCAGACGGAAGCGGAGAAGCTGGGTGTCTCTTCCCATCTGATCTTCAACAACCGCTTCGTCAGCACGGAAGAGTTGATCTCGCATGTCGGCGCGGCCGACATCTACATTACGCCTTACCGCCACGAAGCGCAGGTTGTCTCCGGCACGCTGGCGATTGCGCTGGGAGCAGGGAAGGCGATCATCTCGACGCCCTACTGGCATGCCCAGGAGTTGCTCGCCGATGGCCGGGGCATTCTTGTTCCCTTCGATAATCCCTCGTCGATTTCCCAGGCGGCCATTCGACTGCTGGACAACGATGCCGAGCGGCATACGATGCGCAAGCGCGCCTATCTGCACTCACGCGGCACGACCTGGCCGAAGACCGCTCAGGCCTATATGGCGAGTTTTCAACGCGCGCGCACGGAACGCATCTTCCGGCCGCGGCCCGCCCTGCGGGATATCCGTGCTGCCGGGCTTCCCGACGAATTACCCGCTCTCAAAGCGTCTCACTTATGGAACATGACCGATGACACCGGCATCCTGCAGCATGCCATCTTCTCGGTGCCAAATTGCGTAGAGGGTTATACAACCGATGACAATGCACGCGCACTGATTGTGGCCACCCGAATGCAGGATCCGTCGGCGTTCGGCGGAAATCTGACGGATGAGTTGTCGCGACGTTATCTGGCATTTCTCGCATTTGCAATGAACCGCGGGTCCGGCCGATTCAAAAACTTTCTCAGTTACGATCGCCGGTGGCAGGAAGCGGCCGGATCCGAAGATAGTCACGGCCGGGCACTGTGGGCTCTGGGTACTGTGCTTGGCCGTTCGCAGGATGAGGGCCTGCGCGGCGCAGCCGGCGAACTGTTCGAATCGGCTGTTCCTGCCACTTTGAGCTTTACCAGTCCCCGCGCGTGGGCTTTCTCTGTCCTGGGAATGCAGAGCTACCTGGACAAGTTTCCCGGAGACCGAATCATTCAGGGTGCGCGGAACCTGCTGGCGAATCGATTGCTGGAAATCTACGAGCGCACGCATACGAAGGCCTGGCGGTGGTTCGAGAAGAGCCTCGCTTATTCGAACGCGCGGCTTTCACAGGCACTTATCCTCGCCGGCTGGAAGAGTGAAAACAGAAGAATGATGGGTGTGGGATGCGAGTCTCTGCGCTGGCTGCTTGGCGAGCAACATCGGGACGAAGCACAGGTGTTTGTGCCCATCGGATCGGGAGGATTCTTTGCTGAAGGCGGCGACAAAGCCCGCTTTGATCAGCAACCTGTCGAGGCCTGCGCAACCATCGCCGCCTGTCTTCAGGCCTGGCGGGTCACTGGAGACAGTTCCTGGCGCGAGGAAGCGTGGGTTGCCTTTCGCTGGTTCCTCGGCGAGAACGATCTGCAAGTTCCGTTGTACGACGCTGTGACCGGAGGGTGCCGGGACGGACTGCATCCGGACCGGGTCAACGAAAATCAGGGAGCGGAATCTACTGTTTCGTTCCTCATGGCTCTTCTCGATATGCAGATTGCAGAAGGGTCGGCGGCCATACATCAAGACCAGGAAATGAGTGTTTCCCATTGAGTCCCATTCTTCTTCCCTCTGCACAACAGCCCGAGATCGACGATCAGCAACATCACGATACCCAGACGTCCCTGTTCACGCGCCATCCCGGCAACCCCATTCTTAGCCGGAAACACTGGCCTTATCCGGTCAACAGTGTCTTCAACGCGGGCGCTGTGCGGCTGGCCGATGGCGATACGTTGCTTCTGTGCCGTGTGGAAGATCGGCGAGGGCTCTCGCATCTCACTGCGGCTCGCTCTGCAAACGGAGTGGATGGATGGCGCATCGACGTAACACCCACGTTTCCGGCCGAGCCGCAAAAATATCCTGAAGAGATCTGGGGAATCGAGGATCCGCGCATCACGTGGGTCCCGGAGCGGGAGCAGTATGCCGTTGCCTATACCTCGTTCGCGCGTGGCGGTCCGGGAGTTTCGCTCGCACTTACCACTGACTTTGGGAGTTTCGAACGCTTTGGTGTCATCATGCCACCCGAAGACAAGGACGCAGCTCTGTTACCGCGAAAGATCGGCGGATACTGGGCTTTGATCCACCGGCCGATGACCACGCTGGGCGCTCACATGTGGATCTCGTATTCGCCCGATCTACGCCACTGGGGCAACCACAAAGTCATGCTCCAGGCCCGTCGCGGCGGATGGTGGGACGCCAACAAGATCGGCCTCTGTTCGCCGCCGATTGAAACGGCGAAGGGCTGGTTAGTGCTCTACCACGGTGTCCGGCGGACTGCCTCCGGGAGCATCTATCGAATCGGTCTGGCTCTGTTTGATCTGGAGAATCCGGAGATTTGCCTGCAGCGAGGCGATGCTTGGGTGTTCGGTCCCGAAGCTCCTTATGAGCGCGGAGGCGATGTCAAGGATGTTGTGTTTCCCTGCGGCCAGACCGTCGGGACCGATGGAGACACGATTCATCTTTATTACGGCGCGGGTGACTCGTGCGTGGCTCTCGCAACCGGCAGCATTCGCCAGCTCCTCGCGTGGCTGGACGCGAACTCGAATTCGGGGGATACGGCTTCCCCCTCAGACGCCGAGGAAAAATCTCGATGAAATCTACCGCGCTGAACTGGCCTCTCGTCATCCCGCGAGTGCTATGGCTGCGGCGGAAATGTCCTCGCTGCAGTTCGGTGTTATTCAAGCGGGCCGAGCCTGAGTGGCAGGACCGATTGTTGGGTCCCTTTCGCTTGCAGGCCATACGTTGCGTCAATTGCTGGCGCCGGTACTACTGGTTTATCAGCAGAAGTATGTATGAGCAATGAAGACTACTCAAATGGGCAGCATCATCCGATACCCGATACCCCAGACTGCACGGGAAATGCCGCGATTAGAAACCAGCAGTTTTCGTCCGGCCACACTTCGAACGACCTGTGGTCGAAGCTGGATGCAATGCATCCTTCCAAAGCGATGAATTACGAGGTCATCGCGCAGAACGCAGACGAGGTGCAGGACCTCGAAAACGCGCCGCCCTTCAGCATGGGGCCTTACCTGGTGAGTTCCGGACAGATGCATCTCATGACCACGATCAGTATCTACAGCGAACGGGGAGTCAGCCGTGATCAGGTTCGTTTGCTCTACATGAATGCCAGTGCGCTCCTCGTCTGGAAAGCCATGGGCAGGAATCCAACACTGCTCGGCGCGCAGCATCGACCGCCGCGAACCGCGGCTGTGATGTATGGCGTTCCATTCAGCGATTAGGGCAGCATCCAGAGATGCATCAGCAGTTTGTGGGCAGGGTAGTCGGAGAGGGCCGAGCAGTGTTCTCGATGGCTTTCCCGTCCAGCGACAGGTCGCCCTACGCTGCGGCCGGAAGAACCATGGAGGCGGTGGAAGTGATTCGCTGGGCCGTGCTCATCCAGCGTCTGGCTTGCCTCCGTTCTTTATAGGTCGGTGGGGAAACCTGGATCAATCCTGCTCGATTGGGGAGCTTCGCGAACCGATCCTGGTGTCCTGCCACGAGCCCCAACGCGTCAGCAAGACCTGATGAATGGTAATCCCTGCTGAATCTGAGCCCCGTGGCATGAGACCAGAGGGGACGCAGCCAGAACTCGCAGACGAGGCTCCAGTTGCCCCGGACCGTCGACGCCCAGACTTTGAGAAAGTCGAGCGAACCGTCACCTCCGGTTTCGTATTCAATGTGAATCAATCCCGAGTTGGGATGGTCCGGCATCAGCTCATCCCATGCCTGGACCACGACGAATTGCAAAGCACAGTCAAGGCGAGGTGCGCGGGTCGGATGTAGTGCAGTGAGTTCCTTTCCAAGTGCCGTCCGGTTTGGGCATCCTTCGTCATCCATTCGCGATTCGGCTTGTTCGTCCTGGAACTGGACCTCACCGTGTGCACCGAGGTCAGCAACGTCAACAGTAGTGCGGTGTTCAGTTTGAGTGTTCATACTCCTCCCTCCCGATGCTCGGGCAAACGGTAGCCGAGCGGTGAACTCCGACGTGTCATTTCACTGAGACAGAAGAAAGGAGAGCAGCGTCCTATGCACATGTAACCCGCCGTTGTAGCCGATGTACCCCAGCTTGCGAAAGCGATTCATAAAGCAACTCACGCGGGATCGCGTAGTCCCAACCATCTCCGCGAGGGTCTCCTGAGTCACGTTCACCATCGCCGCATCGCGCCTCATGCCAGAGCCCGCCAGTAATAGCAGGGTTCTCGCCAATCGTTTTTCGCTGGAACTGAAGATCTGATCGACAAACTTGTCTTCGATTCGGCCGATCCGCGTGAGCAGGTACGCAATAAAGACTCTTGCGAACGCTGAATTGTCATCGATCAGGCGCACCATGGCAGCCTTCGTCACGCGTGCGATCGTCGACGGCTGAATTGCTGTTGCGGTCGAGGTTCGCAGCGATCGTCTCGCCAGACAACCTTCACCAAAGAAGTCCCCGCGCCGGAGAACGGCGATCACCGCCTTCTTTCCGCTCTTCGAAGAAACCGAAAGCTTTACATGGCCGCTCCGAATGTAAAACATCGCATCCGCCTTCTCCCCCTGCACAAAAATAGTCTGTCGATTCAGGTAGTTTTGGGGGATCGCGTGAATATCGAATCCTCTGAGCGTATTCAGAGGATTTGACGAAAGGTGGGTTCGAGTGGCCATAATTAGCTTCCGCAGCGGTGATCTGCTCCAACTAAGTCGAGTTTACGTCTTCATTGTCTCTCGTACTGGTCAATCAGGATCACATTCCGGATCTAGCCTGTTCTCGACCATGGGTGCTGACGCTCATTTCAGCACTGGTTACTCCCGTTCATGACTTTTGTCTCCATCAACCGCTGGGTCATAAACTGGAAGTGATATCCCAACACTGCCATCGTGATAGCAATACCGAAGCAGTGGCGGTATCCCCATGGCCGGCATCCACGATCCGGTGTCTCTCCATCGCCTCTGGGAAAAGTTGCGTTCCGGGCTGCTGGCAATCGATCCTCCCACGGCGGTTGGCAGGTCAGGTGAGCGGCAACGCTCAACGATGGAGATCAGTTGCTCTCGCTGAATGTGCATGCCGCTCACCAGCGCAATGTCCGCCCATGCGAGATCCCCTTCCTCCAGCGGTTCCACATTGCAGTCAACCAGCCGCTTCTGCCAGTCTTTCGGTAGCAGTGCAGCCACGGTCATGAGTCCCAACGGAGGCTGCGCCGGCCGCTTGCCCTGGAACGACAGCGCGTGTTTGAACCCCCAGTAGGTGTCGGGAAACCTGGGGTAGATGAGCAACGCCTTCATGCTTCACCTCGGACCGGGCGTACCCCTCCCCAAAGCACGAGAGGACAGCTGCCGATGCGAGCATCATCCTGCTTTGCCCGTGCTCATACTGTTCCGTTTTTGCTCAGTCCTGCTGCCCGTCGGCTGCCTTAGGAGGCTCACGCCTCAGGAGCCTCCAGAATCGGTGGCGTGGCCGCATTGTGCTCGGGGAGCTGATCGAGCAAGACCACGTTCAGCAGCGACTTGTGAACATGGATGCCGCCATTGTAATCAATAAAACCGAGTTTGCGAAAGCGATTCATGAAAAAACTCACGCGGGATCGGGTGGTACCGACCATCTCCGCCAGAGTTTCCTGCGAGATCTTTGGAATCTGCGATACCGGGTGATCGGGTTTGCCGAATTCG
>DASYYN010000131.1:0-38129 GCA_035933815.1 Acidobacteriaceae bacterium | reverse complement strand
GCAACCGACGGACACTTCCTGCACGGTGCGGGTCCGGTGAACGAGGCAATGGGCGGGGCCGATACGGGCGTCTGCCTCGATGCGACCGGCTCCATCGCGTGGAATCCCGCGTGCACCACGCGATTCTTCACTAACCGTCTTGAATTTCACGGGACGTTGTTTGCGCCATGGCGTTCTCTGTCGAGCACTGTAGATGCCAATGCATTTGGACCGGGAATGCCGCAGGCAACGCTGAGCGGCACGACCGAGAGCAAGCGCCACATGTCGTTCATGCCCGGTTTTGCCTTCATCTTTCATCATGGAACGAACGTGTACCACGTGGGCATGCTTGCGGTAAGCGGCTTCGGCGTCGATTACGCGGGGAACACGGATTTCTCGAACCCCATCCTGACGCCTCAGGCTCCCAACGGGTTCGGGTTTGGGAACATCCGGTCGAATTACATGCTGGTCACGATGCCAGTTGGCATCTCCCGATCCCTGACCGAGCGGCTTTCGGTGGGCTTCTCCGCAGTGCCCTCATTGTCAATGCTGCAGGTAATTCCCGCGCCTTTTTCCGCTCCGGTAACAGCTGGCAGCACGATGCCGTATTACTTGTCGGCCGGCAACAACGCTCCCGCGTTCGGCGGCGGCTTCAATGCCGGCGTCCATTACGCCTTCGAGCGAGTCAACTTTGGCGTTTCATATCGGTCCCCTGTGTACTTCCGGGACTTTAAGTGGAATCGCAAAGACCTGACAGGTGCGAACCACACGTTGAACTTCCAGATGAACCTGCCGCAGGTGGTATCGGTGGGCAGCGGCATTTATCCCGCAAAGAACACGCGCATCGGGATAGACGCGCGCTGGTTCAATTACGCCAATACCTCCGGCTTCGATGAGGTCGGATACGACGAGGACGACGCGGTCTCCGGCTTCGGATGGAGGAATATCTGGGCGATCGGGGGCGGCGTACAGCAAAAGGTTGCGAAATCGACGCACATCATGCTGGGTTACAACCACTCCGGCAATCCCGTGCCTGCGCAGTACACGTTCTTCAATACGCCCGCGCCGGCCATTGTGCAGCACCACGCCAGTGCAGGGATCACGCAGGGGTTCGGCAAATGCGACCTGACGGTGACGTACTACCATGCGTTCAAGAACTCGATCACGGGCTCGTGGATTTCCTCGCAGGGCGCAATTCCGGGCACCAGCGTGACCAGCAGAATGTCCGAAGATTCCATCACGGTTGGCGTGGGCAAGAGCTTTTAGGTTATCGCCGGTTGGGGCCGCGCGATTTTCTGTAACGTTTGTGCCGCTGCAGGCGTTTCAATCTGCAGCGGCGGATTTCAGGGAATGGAGAACTGCTATGCGACACATGCTGATTCTGGGCGGGGGCACCGGTGGCACCATCATGGCGAACAAGCTCGCCGATGCACTGGATGAGCGCGACTGGCGCATTACGGTTGTGGACGGGACAGACGAACATTATTACCAGCCCGGGTTCCTCTTTGTGCCGTTCGGGATTTACCGGATGCGCGACATCGTGCGGCCCCGGCGACAGTATCTGCCGGGGAGCGTTCGGTACATCCGCTCCGGAATCGAGCACATCGATCCGCAGAAAAAATCGGTCGTGCTGGCCAGCGGAGAGTCGCTCCGCTACGACTGCCTGATCATCGCCACCGGGGCGGACATTCACCCGGAGCAGACCGAGGGGCTGGTCGATGAGGAGTGGGGACGCAGCAAATTCGATTTCTATACTCCGCGCGGGGCCGAGCGGCTGGCCCAGTTCCTGAAGGGGTGGCAGGGCGGGCGGCTGGTGGTCAGCATCGCGGAGATGCCGATCAAGTGCCCGGTTGCTCCTCTTGAATTTCTTTTCCTCGCCGATTCGTACTTCACCGAGCGCGGCATGCGCGACAAGGTGGAGTTGCACCTCGTGACGCCGCTCTCCGGCGCCTTCACGCGTCCGACCTCGAGCCGAGTGCTCGGAGAAGTTCTGGACCGCAAGGGGATCACCGTTACGCCCGATTTCGGGCTCGCGCGCGTCGACAGCCAGGAAAAGAAACTCGTTGCCTGGGACGACACCGAGGTGAATTACGATCTGCTGGTTTCCATTCCCACCAATATGGGCGACCCCTGTATTGCGCGCAGCGGCATGGGCAATGAGCTGAACTTTGTGCCGACTAATAAGGAAACGCTCGCGGCGGACGGGCTCGAGGACGTCTTCGTCATCGGGGACGCCTCGAATGTGCCCGCGTCCAAAGCTGGCTCGGTCGTGCATTTCCAGTCCGAGATCCTGTTCGAGAACATCATGGAACACATCGAAGGGCGACCTCCGCGCGCCCGGTTTGACGGCCACGCCAACTGCTTCATCGAATCGGGGTTCGGGAAGGGCATGCTGATCGACTTTAACTATGAAACGGAGCCGCTGCCCGGCGCGTTCCCATTGCCCGGCGTGGGGCCATTCAAGCTACTCGGCGAGAGCGCGATCAATCATTACGGAAAGCTGATGTTCCGCTGGGTGTACTGGAACCTCCTGATTCGCGGCGTTGAATTGCCGATCGCCAACGAGATGCTAATGGCGGGAAAGCAGGTGGTGTGATGAGCGCCGTTTTGCTGGAACAGGACCGGATCGCAGAACTGGATCGCAAGCTCGATTTCATCGTCGAAGAACTGGCGAGCCTCAGGCGGCTCCGCGACAGCGCCCAGGATTTTGCGGCCGACATCTCCCTGGTCGCAAAAAACGCGATGCAGGAGGGGGTGGAGGCTTTTGGGACGGCCGATCTGCGCCCCGGCGAAATCGTGGGCCTGATCAAGGCCATGCTGACCAATGCGCGTCTGTTTGAGAACGCGATTCAGCAACTGCAGAGCGCGGCGGACTTCATCCAGGATGCCCAGCCAATCCTGCGCGATGGGATGTCAAGGATCGTGGCGATGAATCAGTCGCTGCAGGATAAGGGTTATTTCCGGGCGGCTGCAGCCGGCTTGCGCGTGGGCGACGCCATGATTCGCTCCCACTCTGCAGAGGACTGGCAGCAGGTGGAAGCCAGCATTCCGCAACTGATCGGATTGCTGCGTGAACTCACGAGACCCGAGGTTCTGCAGGCGCTGGAAGCCATCGTCCACGGATTCGGGCGCGTGCAGGCTACGATGGACGTGAACAAGTCCGTTCTCACGATTGCCCGCGATCTGAATTCTGCCGATGCGCGACGGGGCGTCGCGATTCTGGTGGAGTTCCTGAAGGTGGTCGGCGCGCATGCAGCACCCGCCGACCGCGAGAAAAGTTCGGCTGCAACTTCTTTGAGGTGACCTATGGAAACAGTAGTGTTGGGAGGCAAATCGCTCGCGCTGGATAAGGACGGCAACCTTGCCAACCGCAGTGACTGGAACGAAGAGGTCGCGCGCGAGATCGCTGCGATCGAAGGCATTGCCGAACTGACGCCGCAGCACTGGGCGGTCATCAAGTTTATGCGTGCCGTCTTCGAGAAGGAAGGCGACTCGCCTTCCATTCGGAGGCTGACGAAAGAGAGCGGGGTCGATACGAAGACTCTGTATCAGCTCTTTCCCAAAGGCCCGGCCAAAAAAGCCGCGCGGATTGCCGGCTTACCGAAACCCAAAGGCTGCATTTGATCTGCAAGGAGGAGAGATAAACTCCCATGTCTGCACAACCGATCGAAAAAGTCAGCATTATCGTTTCCAAAGGATCGCTTGAAGGCGTCTACCCGGGCCTGATCATGGCGAATGGCGCCCGCATGGAGGGCATTGAAGCATCGCTCTTCTTTACCTTCTTCGGACTCGATGCCGTGATCAAAACCCGGATGAATAACCTCAAGGTGGCCACCGTCGGCAATCCTGCCATGCACATGCCCACTGTGATCGGGGCGCTGCCGGGTATGTCTTCATTCGCGACCTCGATGATGAAGAAGGAAATGGAGAAGCTCGACATTCCGCCTGTTGATGAATTCCTCACGATGATCCATGATGCCGGCGGCGAGATTTACGCGTGCAAGGCGACGGTGGACATGTTCCACCTGAAAGAAGGCGATTTCTGTCCTGAGCTGGACGGCGTGATCTCGGTAGGCCAGTTTTATGAAAAGGCCGCAGGCGGGCAGATCATATTCACATAGGGCAACCGGATCGTCGCATCAAGACGAATGGCCGGTGGTTGGGAACCGCGGTTGTACTCACTTCGCCTGCAGCCTAAACAGGTCCGGCATTCACCTGTATCGGTGCAGGCAGGGATCGAGCTTTGCGTATGCATGGACGGGGTCCTCGGACCCGTCCCACTCCTGCTCAAAAATATTCAGGAATCCTGACTCGCTGTACATGTGCTGCCGCACATCTCCTTCGAGCACAGAGCCTGAGGGCTTCCAGTCTGGTCCTAACGCGCGATGCGCCTGGGCCAGCATTGCTGCAGCTCCATGAACATCGCCTTGCTTCCATGCGATGTACCCACGCAGGAACCACGCAACCGCGGCACGAGAATTCGTCTGGCAGACGTGTTCAAAGCTGCGCTCGGCGTCTGCAAAGTTACCCGCAGCCAGCGATACTTCTCCCAACAAGGTTAGAGTCCCCGTTTCCTCGGGATTGAGCCGCAGCGCCGCGTCGAGTGGCTGGCGCGCAGCCGTCAACTCACCGCGCGACCTGGCTGCCGAAGCAAGCAGCTCTCCCTTGCGCTGAAAGGCGCGATGGTTCTGCGGGTTGATGCGAGCCAGCGTGTCCAACTCGGCGATGGCTCCGGCGATGTCCCCGGAAGCAGCGAGGCAGTTCGCCAGATAATAATGCGAGTCTTCGTGGGCGGGATTGATGGCCAGAGCTTCGCGGAAGAGCGAGGCAGCTTTCGCGAAATTGCGATCCCGCTTCATGGCATCCATGGCGGCATGCTGCTTTGTCCAGAAGGCAACGGTCAATGCAGCACTGGAATCCGGCGCGACAGGAGATCTGTCGCTGCGAAGCGCGGAGCCAGGAGCGAAGACTTTGGCGACCGCTTCTCCCTGTGTAATGTCCCAGATCTGATTCGCATCCAGATTGCTCCAGGTCTCCGCCGGGCCGCGGAGCCAGTGCACTTCAAGACGATCGATTTTCGTTGCTGTTCGCAGGCCGATATGTATGCGGTGGCTGTCCTGCGACAGATACGAAGAACTTCCCACGGTTCGGCGGAGTGGTACGCCTTTCACCCAGGCGACGACTGTTGCACCGTCGCCGAAGCCCAGCGGAGCACCGCTGGGGAGCACTCGGTCGTGCAGGCGAAACTCGGCCCAGTGCCCCTGGGGAATATCGTTGCGCAGCAGGCGGATGCCCTCGCTGTGATCCACGATGGCAACATCGATCGCACCGTCGTTGTTGTAGTCAGCCACAGCAAGCCCGCGGCTCACATGCGCCTGCGAGAAGCTTCGATTCCAGGGAGCAAGGTCGTGGAAGAAATTGCCCCGGGCATTCCAGAGCAGGAACGAGGGCATCGGTACGAGGCGGCGAGGCGCAGCTTGCTTCTGTTCGAAGGTGCTGCCGTTGGCGACGAGAAGATCCGGCCAGCCGTCGGAATCGATATCGACGAAACTCGCACCCCAGCCAATCTTCTGCAGTGAGAGCTCACCGATTCCCGTCATTGCGGCCACATCGGTGAAGTGCAGCTGCGATCCGTTTGCCTGCCCCTTCTGTTCCGATAGCAGCGACTGGTAAAGCGCGAAACCCTGCGCGATCCAGTGGGAGATGAAGAGATCGTCATCCCCGTCGCGGTCGAAATCGCCGGCCGCGAGTCCCATGGAGCCGCGGTATTCTTCCACCCAGGCGTCGCGGCCGGCATCGACAAACTTGCCATGGTGGTTCAGATACAACTTGTTTTCCGAAATATCATTGGCGACGTATAAGTCGGGCCAGCCGTCTCCATTGAAGTCGTGCCAGAGCGCAACCAGACTGCGGCCTTCCGGATTGTCCACGCCCAGTTGTTTGGCCACTTCCGTAAAGGTCCCGTTCCCCTTGTTGCGAAAGAGCAGATTTCGTTCGGGCGAATAAGAAGCCGGATTCAGCGTAAAGGGTACGTCCAGCCCAAATTGCGATGAGGAGACGGCGTCCTTGCCTGCCTCCGGCTGGTACTGGACATAGCCGCAGATGTAGAGGTCGAGATAGCCGTCGCGGTTAAAGTCGCCCCAGGATGCTCCAGCCCAGAACCCGCGGTAGCGATCGAGGCCGGCCTTGTGTGTGACGTCCGTAAAGGTTCCGTCGCCATTGTTATGGAAGAGATAGATACGGTCATAACTGGTGACCGCAAGGTCCAGCAGGCCGTCATTGTCATAGTCGCCCCATGCAGCCGCCATTCCATGGATGCGCAGGTCAGGGAAGCCCTGCACTTTTTCGAAGCGGCCGCTGCCCAGGTTGCGGTAGAGAATCGACGGCGCGAGCTGACTGTCGGGAGCGCCCAGAGGTCCTCCTCCGCTGACAACGAATACATCCTCGAGCCCGTCGTTATCGAAGTCGCCCCACGCCACACCCGAGCCCATGTCTTCCGGCAATTGCGAAGTTCGCGCGCCATTGAACTGACGAAATCCGGCGAGCCCTGCTGCCGTCGTCACGTCTGTGAAGAGCGGCTCGGGGGCTCCGGCGGGGAGTTTCCTGCCCGGGTTTAGCAGCGCGTCCCTAGCTCGCGGCTGCGGTTTTGTGGTGGTAGTGTTCGCAGACTCCGCTGGCTTCTGCATGCCGCGGTCCGCAACGACATTGGTGATGTCGGTCGATGCTTCTCCCGGAACGTACTCCTCCGGTTGATTTTCTTTGCGGATGCGCCATGTCGCGATCGCGCCGATCAGCAACAGCACGGCGAGCGAGGATGCGGTCCACAGCACGCGGCGAAGGCGTCTAGAACTGCGCGGAGGCCGTTCCGGCAGCGTCTCTACCGGCATGACGCAGAGCCTTGCGCGCGCTCGACGCAGACCGCAGCGCCGGCGCTGGCAATATCGACAACCGGAGCAGTCAGTCCCGAGTTCTGCCCCATGACGTAGTTGAGGAGGAACTGGTCGATCTTGCGGTAGTGCAGAATGGCCTCGATCTGCAGCTTGCCTGGATTTTCCCCGGCAGGAACCGAGAACTTCTTCGAAACCATTTCGGACGAAGACTTCGAGAGATCAGAGGGACAGCCGACGTTATATTCCACCGTGTCCGAATATCCGGGGAAGAGCGAACGCCGATAGCGGACACCGACCATCTCCCAAAGATTGTGGCGATCGATGAGATTGCCGTACTGGTCGACCGGTTCGGCCTTGAAGAGGAAGGTGCCCGGCACGATGAAGTTCCGGTTATCGAGCTGGCCGGAAGTGAAGACCGTGCGGCCAGCCGAGTCGCGCACGCGCAGTTCTACCCAGCTCTGGATCATGTCGAGGGGCCCGGTCGGGTAGTCGTGCCCGACTTTGTTGGAGGTTAGGATGACGCGTATCGGCATGGAAGTTCCCGGCGCGACCGCGGACGGCGCCTCGACGCGGACCTTCACCACCGGCCCCTCCGCCCACTTGCTGCGAATCTCAGGAACATCGATCCTGCCCTGCAGCCAGTCCTGCGTCAGCTGAACATGCTTCTCTGCTCCATCCAGATGCAGCAGCGCGGGAACAAAGCTGTTGGCGGCGAGGAAGCGGTGGCTGCGATGGCGGTGATCGCCGGGGCTGCGGTTGTAGTCCAGCGAATCGCCGGCTGCCGGATCAGTGGAAGGCGCCAGCGGCATGTGGCATTCGCGGCATTCGACGGTGCTGCGGGCGTCGCCTTTGTGGTTCCAGTGACTGGCGGCCCAGTTGTCGTACTGATTCTGCAACTGAACCCAGCCGACGCGGTTGACCTCCTGATCGATGAACTGCTTGTGACACGCCGCGCAATATTCGGGGGTCTTGTACAAGCGCCGGTTCAGCCGGTTGTGCTGAGCCGGCCAGGAGCGGATCAGGAAATTGCGGGCCAGGGCGCCGGCGCTGTGATCGGCGCTCCACTGCCACAGATATTCCTGCGGCTGAGCCACGGTGTAATTCGCGTTGCCCTGAATATCGGTCTTCTGAATGGCATGGCAAACCAGGCAGGAGATTCCCTCGTTGTATCCCTGCAGGCTGGTTAGTTTTGCCGTGAAGATGTTCTTCGTCCCGGAAAACAGCGAGACAGGATCGTGACACCCTCCGCAATAGCGCGTCGACTCCGGGCCATTCTGTTTGGCCATCACCGTCTGGATGCCCTGAAAGATGGGGTCCATCGCCGCATAACGATGGGCGCTGGTCTTCCACTCGTTGTAGATCTGCGTGTGACAGCCGCTGTCGCCGCAGCTTTCGGAGCCGGCGAGGGAACGGGGGTCGAACGCGCCGTTTGTGGAGGTGTGCGCCAGACTCGGCGCGAACGGCCGATTGTTGCCGTATGGATAGCTGTAATCCGCGGGGAAGCGATTGTTGTATCGAGTGCCGGACCAGGTCAAGGCGCAGGCTCCGACGAAAATTACGGCGGCACCGCTGAACGTGAGCGCCACGAAGACCCACCGTCTCGGCTCGCGCGCAGGTATGCTCTTGCGCCGTCTCCACCACCCAAGGGCCAAATGAGGCACGGTCGCCGCGACGGCGAGCAGCGTGGACACGAGATGGACATATCGCAGCGCAGGAGACGTCCTTGTCGCCCAGAGCGCCTGTGCGGTGACGAGTAATCCGGAGAGCAGGCAGATGCCCAGAGCCGCGGCGCCAACGTAGCCCAGCAACAGAACATCGGAGAGCGCCTGATCGGAATAAGTCTGCCAGTGGCGGGCGAAATACCACACCAGCAACCCGACCGCGAGCACACCCACAACCGTATGAACGAGCAAGCCCCACTCGATGGCGGGATTGAATGATCCGAAGGTCACGGCGAGGCCGGAGATCAGTTCAAAGAGAAGAATTGCAGCCGCGGAACGGGAAAGCACGGAGGCCCAGCCAGTACGGCTGCGCCGCGAAGGATTTTCCGATACCTGCATTCGCCGACTCTCCTGAGTTGAGCCACCATAGGAAGGCAATAGCGGGCCGGAATGTGACGCAGGTCACAATCGGCCTCAAATTCCATCCTTCGATGGATCCCTCTCTCGCCCCCGAGATCGAGGTAAAACGCAGCAAATTCGCGGGATTCGCGTGGGCCAACTGGCTGCCGCGCCATTTCACCCTCAGTTTTCGGGTTCTCGGAAAATGAAGGCCAGATTACGACTTCATTTTGATTCGTGAATTACCTTCCAGCCGCGCATCAGCACGCAGGCTGCCTGAAATGCAATTCATTCAGTAATCTGCAACGCTTCTGGGATTCGTGCGGATATACCGCCCTTGATCCAGCCGGGCTCTATCCGTGAACGCAGTGTGATTTTGATCACATCCCCCCACAAGTCAGCCTGTCAAATTCGATTCACCCAGCACTCCCTGACTGTGTGGCAACCGGCACGCGGAAGGGGAGCGATGCCAGGCTTTGTAACTACGGCCATTGCTTTTTGCATCGCCCCGAGCGATGAAACGCCTGAAATCAGGTGAACGGCAGCTTTGACTTTCAAATATCCCGGCGCGTACGGCGAGCGCCGCAACAACGGATCTGCTCAAGGAGAGAGTATGAAATTCGGCATTTTGGCGGTAGCAGCAGGATTAGCAGTAGCTGTCAGCGCGCAGGCGGGAACCCTGCACGGAAAAGTTTCCGGCGGCAAGGGGGAGTCGGTTGTGTACCTGCAGGCGAGCGGAAAGAGCTCTCCGGGGTCCACTGAACATCCAGTCATGAACCAGAAAGGGCTGATGTTTGAGCCCCACATTCTGGTGGTGCAGCAGGGAACGACGGTTGAGTTCCTCAACAGCGACACCGTGGCGCACAACGTCTTCTGGCCTTCGATCAATGGCGACAAGAAGCTGGGCCACAACATGGGAACCTGGCCGCAGGGGGAGAAGCGCAGCTTCACCTTTAATACCCCCGGCGTGATTCCGTTGCTCTGCAACGTTCACCCGGATATGGCCGCCTACATCGTGGTCTCGCCGACGCCGTATTTCGCAAAGACAGACAATGCCGGCAACTACGAGATCAAAGGCGTTCCCGACGGCGCGTACACGCTCACGGCGTGGCATGAAGGAATGAAGCCGCACACCGCGCAGGTGACTGTCTCCGGCGATACGAAGTCGGACGCAACCGTCACGAAGTAATCGCCTCCTTCCGAGCAGCCACACGGAGAACCGACAAAGGCCATCATGCAGAAGCGTTACGAAAACAAGACGGTGGATGCAGCGTGGCTGAACAGCAACTTTCCGTGCATGATGGCCTGCCCCGCTCACACGAATGCCGGCCGATATGTCGCTCTCATCGCGGAAGGCCGCTATGAAGAGGCATACCGGCTGGCACGCGATCCCAATCCTCTGGCCAGCATCTGCGGCAGGGTGTGCGCGCATCCGTGCGAAACCGCGTGCCGTCGTGGCGCCATCGACCAGCCGATCGCCATTCGTGCGCTCAAACGATTTCTGACCGAGCGTCACGGTCCCGAATCGAAGCGGCCTCTGGATATCAACGCAGGCCGGGCCCAGGAGAAGCTTCCGTTCCGCGTCGCAGTGGTGGGAGCCGGTCCTGTGGGCTTGTCGGCCGCGCACGATCTCGCGCTGATGGGCTACTCGGTGACCATCTTCGAAGCGTCTCCGGTGGCGGGCGGGATGCTATATCTCGGCGTTCCTGAATACCGGTTGCCGCGCGACGTGGTCGAGGCGCAGGTACGCGAAATTCTGGCGACGGGCGACATCACCCTGAAACTGAATACCGCTGCCGGGCGCGATTTCACTATCTCCGATCTGCGGCGGCAGGGATTTGACGCCGTTCTGCTGGCGGTCGGGGCGCACACCAGCCGTGATCTCTCCATTCCCGGCGTGGATCTGGACGGTGTGCATAAGGGCATTGATTTCCTGCTGAACGTGAATCTCGGATACCAGTTCACGATCGGGAAAAAAGTCCTCGTCATTGGCGGCGGCAATGTCGCGATGGACGTGGCCCGTTCGGCAGCGCGCGAAGTGGTTCGCCAACATGCAGCCGGCGTCGAGGATCACGAGCCATCTCGGGAGAATGTCGAGACCGTCGCCACGCGCGAAATGGTAGATGTGTCGCTCTCCGCACTGCGCCTCGGCGCACGCGAAGTGCACCTGGTTTGTCTCGAGAGCCGAAAGGAAATGCCCGCGGCACTGGAAGAGATTGTCGAGGCGGAAGAGGAAGGCATCATTCTGCATCCGGGCCTCGGGCCGAAGCGCTTCGTCGGCAGCGACGGCCGGGTGACCGGCCTGGAAGTGCTGAAGACGAAGCGAGTCTTTGACGAGAATGGCCGCTTCAATCCTGCCTTCTATGAGGGCAGCGAGACGGTTCTCGACTGCGACACCGTCATCATGGCCATCGGCCAGGCGCCCAGGCTCGACTTTCTCAAGCCGGGAGATGGCGTGGAAATTTCCCGTCGTGGCCTGATCGCTGTCAATCCCGCCAACCTGATGACCTCAGCAGAAGGCATTTTCGCCGGCGGAGATTGTGTTTTTGGTCCGCGCCTGATCATCGACAGCGTAGCCGACGGCAAGCGCGCGGCGGTGGGCATCGATGAATTTCTGCGCGGCAGAAGCCATCCGGAGCCGATCGTCGACGTTGAGATTCTCGATCGCCACAGGATGCCGAGCTATCTGCTGGATCTGATCCGCCAGCCCATTCCCACGCTGCCGCTGGAACGCCGCACCGGCATGACCGAAGTGGAGCTGGTGCTGGATGAAGAGACTGCGCAGATCGAGGCGCAGCGCTGCCTGCATTGCTGGGTCAATACGGTATTCGAAGGAAATCTCGAAGACGGGAGCCTCTGCATTCTGTGTGGCGGCTGCGTTGATGTCTGTCCTGAAAACTGCCTGGAACTGGTGAGTCTCGATCGCTTCCAGTTCGAGCCGGATGTCGTGGAGCAGCTGGTCGCGCAGGAAGCCCTGCTGAATGTCGAACTGGACGAGATGAAGGCCGATGAACTTGGCGTCGTATCCGGCTCCGTGATGCTCAAGGACGAGACGCGCTGCATCCGTTGCGGGCTGTGTGCTGCGCGATGCCCGGTGGGCATGATCACGATGGAGTCGTACAACCTGACATCGGCAGAACCCACCGGGCTGATTTCCATCGGAGCGATAAACGCGCCATTCCAGGCAATGGCTGAAACAAAGAAGTGAGGAGAGCAATGGCAGAGGAGAACAAATCCAGGGCGGCGGAACCGGAGAAGGAAATCAGCCGCAGAGCGTTCTTCAGCAAAGTGGGCCTCGGCTCGATCGGGCTGGCGGCGGCCGGCACGATGAGCTTCGCGTATCAGTACATGTCGCCCAACGTGCTCTACGAGCCGTCTCCTGTGGTCAACGCGGGCAAAGTGGACAAGTACTCGGTCGACTCGGTCACGCTCGATCCTGTCGCGGCAATCTACCTCATTCGCGTGCAGGAAGGTTTCTTCGCACTGACCGCGATCTGCACGCACCTTGGCTGCATGACGGCGTGGAAGCCGGAACTGGGTATGATCGCTTGCCCCTGCCATGGCAGCCATTTCAACCGTGAGGGGCAAAAACTCGCGGGGCCTGCTCCCAAGCCTCTGCCGTGGCTTCGGACGTGGGTCAGCGAGGACGGCGACATCATGGTCGATCGCTCGACGGTTGTTCCGGCCATGCAGTTTTTGAGGATCTGACGATGGCCAGCAGACTCGATTTATATATCGATAAAGCGATGCGCAGCCGGGTGTGGCGCTCCGTGTTCCGGAGCGGCAACGGGTCCAGCACACTGCATCGCTCGCTGGCCATTCAGCAGAGCCTGTTCCTGCATATCCTGCCGACGAAGGTACGGCGGCGGATGCTGGGGCTGGATGCCACGTGGTATCTGGGAACGCTCACGCTGGGAACGTTTCTGGTTCTGGTGATTACCGGAATCCTGCTGATGTTCTACTACCACCCTTCGGTGCCGCAGGCCTATGCGGACATGAAGGATCTGCGATTTGTCGTTTCCTCGGGCCTCTTCCTGCGCAATCTGCATCGCTGGTCCGCGCACGCCATGGTACTGCTGGCCTTCGCGCACATGTTCCGGGTGTTCTACCGCGGCGCGTATCGGCCTCCCCGGGAATTTAACTGGGTCATCGGCGTGGTCCTGCTGCTGATCACGCTCCTGCTGAGTTACACGGGTTACCTGCTGCCGTGGGATCAGCTGGCGTTCTGGGCGATCACTGTCGGATCGAATATCTCTTCGGCCGTGCCCGTCGTGGGAGCCAAAGTTCACTTCCTGATGCTCGGAGGCAATCAGGTCAACGCGAATGCGCTGCTGCGCTTTTACGTGCTGCACTGCGTGATTCTGCCGCTTGCGGCGATTCTCTTCGTCGCCGTGCACTTCTGGAGGATCCGCAAGGACGGCGGCCTCTATGTGAAACAGAGCGATCCGGCCGTCGTGCAGCAGGCCAGCGAAACTCCGGTGCCCGCCGAGATTCCCGAGCCTGCAGGGGTTCCGGAAATGGTGATGGAGAAGCGATGACAGAACCGAAGGATTTCGTCGTCGGCATCAGCTCGGATGCGCGCAAAGCGCCGAAGCGAGTCGTGTTCGTGACGCGCAGAACATCCGCGCAGGTCAGGCACGTGGATGAAGAGCAGGTTCAGACCTATCCGGAAGCTTTGCTGCGTGCGGCGCTCGCGGTCGAGTTGCTGGTCATTGCGCTGGTGCTGATCTCGGTCTTCTTCAACGCTCCGCTGGAGAGCATCGCCAACCCGACGGTGACTCCGAATCCGGCTAAGGCTCCCTGGTATTTCCTGGGGCTGCAGGAGATGCTGCACTATTTCCCGCCTGTGGTGGCGGGGGTGCTGATACCGACTCTGCTGATCATCGCGCTGGTGGTGATTCCGTATTTCAACGTCAACATCGCAGCAGATGGGCTTTTCCTGAAGAACCGCCGCCGCAACCTGAACATTTTTGCAGCTACCGCGGTGGCGTTCTCGCTATTCCTGTGGTTCTTCGACGTCTACGTGGCGTTGATACCCACCCTGATCGTTGCCGGTTTCATGCTTCTGGCGGCATTTAGTTTGCCGCAGTCGCCCGGCGGTTTCCGCCGCTATCTGGCGGGCCGTCCTGTCTCGTGGTGGATCATGACCTGGTTTCTTTTCGAACTCATCGTCCTGACCGTAGTCGGCACATTTTTCCGTGGACCCGGATGGTCGTGGGTTTGGCCGTGGAGGGCTTAAGTGCGAGCGTCTGACAAAAAACGGCTCTCCTGGCGCGCGCTGTTTCGCGACCCTGTGCGGCCCTTCGGCGTGGCCAGCATCTTTCTGCTGCTCGCCCTGGCTATCGCTCCGGCAAAGGATCACTTCAGCGAGTGGCGCCGCTATCAGAATGATTACCTGCGGCTGATCCACGATCGGCGCGACGCAGTCACACTGCAACGGCATTTTCGGCCGGGCATCCAGCAGATCTGGCTTCCGGAGGCCGGTGTTGTCGATCGCTGTGAGACGTGCCACGAGGGCATGGCTGAGGCCGGCCTCACCGATGTGAAGGCACAGCCGTTCGGCAAGCATCCTCCCATTCCGCATTCGCTCACGCAGTTCGGGTGTGTGGTTTGTCATCGTGGACAGGGCGTCGCGACCACCGTCGCCGAAGCTCATGACAGCGATCTGGCTCCCGCTGAGCCGCTGCTGCCGGCGCGTTATATGGAAGCGTCCTGCGGGCAGTGCCATCACGAGGCGCTGCCGGGGACGCCGAGGCTCAATCAGGGCCGCGCGATGCTGGCCCGTTACGGATGCGTCCACTGCCACACTGTGAAGCTGCCGGACGGCAGCACCATGGCCGCGACCGATGAGCCGCCGCCGCTGACGCACATTGCCGACAAAACGTCTCGCGAGTGGATCTACGCATGGCTCAAGGATCCGAAGGGCTACTCCTCGACGGCGACGATGCCGAATTTCCTGCTGAGCGATGCTGATGCCAGGGACATCTCAGCGTTTCTCATCGCGAACAGCGGGCCATCGACCGCGCCCCGGGCTGCCGTCGTAACTGTGGCGGCTGCGAAAGCTCCTGATCCAGCCGCGGGTGCAAGCCTCTATGGAGAATCTTTCTGCGCCTCCTGCCACGCGGTGCAGAACGCGGCGGGCAATGTCGTCGGCGGCGATCTTGGTCCGGAGTTGACCGGCATCGGCAGCAAGGTGAAACCGGAGTGGCTACAGTCGTGGCTGCGCAACCCGCACGAGTATGCTCCCGGCACATCGATGCCGCATTACCGCTGGACCGACCAGCAAGTGGCTCTGCTCAGCGGATTCCTCGCAAGCAAAACCAACTCGGACTTCACAGCCAACGTGCATCTCGATCCTGCAACGCCGGAGCAGATCGCTCACGGCAGGAAGCTCGTGTCTGAATACGGCTGCGCGGTTTGCCATGAGATCCGCGGCATTCGCAAGCCGGACAACTTTGCTCCCGACCTGAGCCGCATTGGCAGCAAGCCGCTCGCGCAGCTGGTGTTCACAGCCGGAATGAAGCAGACGCTGCCGGACTACCTGGCGACGAAGATCCAGCACCCGCGGGACTTCGGCCCCGGTCTGCGCATGCCGCAGTACACGTTCACCTCGGCGCAGGTGGATGCGCTCTCCACGGAGTTGCTGTCTCTGACGGATCGCAGCTTCACCATGCCACCGCAGTGGCAGGTCGCGAGTACGAAACCTTCGAGCTATCAGCCTGCCGGACACGCCGGCAAGCTCATGGCCGACCTGAACTGCCAGGCGTGTCACCGCATCAATGGCCGCGGCGGAGACATGGCGCCCGACCTCAGCGCGGAAGGCAGCGCGGTCCAGCGGCAATGGCTGAACCAGTTTCTTGCGAATCCGAACACGCTGCGCCCAGCGCTGATCCGCCGCATGCCCAAATTCAACCTGTCCGACAGCGAGCGTGCTGAGCTGACCGACTCCATCATGAGCGTTTATCAGACACCTGAAATCGATCCTGACTTCGCTGCCGACAGCGGCGGCGCAACCGTCGACCAGGGACGGCAACTCTTCTACTCGAAGTACGCCTGCCAGTCGTGCCACATGGTCGACCCGAAGCAGGATAAGGGGTACATCGGGCCTCCGCTGACCTCCGTCGGCTCGCGACTGACGGCTGCCTGGATTCATGCATGGCTGAAGAACCCGCAAGCGCTGCGGCCGGGCACCATCGAACCGAATCGCAACATGAGCGACGACGATGCACGCGCCCTCACCGCCTTCCTGATGGCGCAGAAGGGCTCCGGCCAGCAGGAGGCAAAGAAATGACGCGGTATATATCGACCACCGCTGTGCTGGCGCTGGCGCTGCTCGCGGGCTGTTCGCGTCACAAACAAGCCGCTCCGGCTCTAAAGGCAACAGCCGCGGGGTCGGCCATCGTGGTATCGAGCGGCGACAAGCAACTGGGAAACCCCGGAACTGCGCTGCCGCAACCGGTCGTCGTTCAGGTGAACGACGATCAGGGCAACGGAGTCACAGGCGCGCTGGTCCACTTCAGCGGAAGTACCGGCGTCAGTTTCGATCCGGCTGCGGCGCTGACCGACTCAAGCGGCCAGGTGACCACCAACGTGATGCTCGGCGACACTTCCGGCCGTTATCAGATGACTGCTGTCTCGGTGGACAAAAATGGCAAAGAGCTCACCGTTCCGGCCAGCGCATTAGCCGCCGGATATCAGCAGCAGCTCGGTTATGAGCTGCAGAAGAACTACTGCTCTCGTTGCCACGATCCTGAGTCCACACCCGAGCAGGTCTCGAATTACGACAACCTTGCCGTAAAGCCGCATTCGTTCGATCAGGGAGAGACGTTCAACAAACTCAGCGACGCCGATCTGACAGCAATAGTGAGCCACGGAGGTCCAGCCCTGAACCTGTCAGCGCTGATGCCGGCGTACGGCTCAACGCTGAGCGAAGCGGATATCCGCGCTGTGGTCGCGTATGTCCGGCTGGTGTCCGATCCGCCATATCAGGCGCCTGGGCTGGTATATGCGAAGCGGTAGAAGCAGGGTTCGCCGACAGGCGTGAAGTTATCGCAGTGGAAACACGGGCCACAAGCTGACAAGCGCGCGGCAGACAGTCAGGCCGTCGCATCCGGGGGAGTTATCGCAAAAGGAGAATCATGAGACGCAACAGCTGGATCCTCGCTATTACTTTTGTCTTCCTCTCGGCCATGGGTCCGAGAGCGTTCGCCATTCCCAGTTACGCCCGCCAAACGGGACTACCCTGCAGCGGCTGCCACTACACGCCCCCGGAACTCAACGCCGCCGGCCGTCTTTTTAAGCTGATGGGCTACATCGACAAGGTGAAGGACGACAATCTTGCCGTGCCCTCAGGTCCGCGACGGGCCGGCCTCGATATCCTCAAGACTTTGCCGCTCAGCGCGTGGCTGGAAGCTTCCAATACCAGCACGAATAAGCCACAACCCGGCACCCAGAGCAGCAGCTTCGAGTTCCCGCAGGATATCTCTGTCTTTCTTGCCGGAGCATGGACCACACACGTCGGCAGCTTCCTGCAGGTCACCTACTCTCTGCAGGACGACCACTTCAGCATGGACAATACCGACGTGCGATACGCCAACCGTGTACAGCGGAATGGCAAGGACTGGGTGTACGGCCTGACGCTGAACAACAATCCGACGGTCGAGGACCTCTGGAACAGCACGCCAGCCTGGGGATATCCGTTCATCGCCAGTGATTCGGCACCGACCCCAGCCGCAGCCCCCATCATCCAGGGCCTCGGCCAGGATGTTGCCGGCCTGGGCGCATTCACCATGTGGGATCAGCACCTGTATTTTGCCGGCACGATTTATCGTACCGATCACGTCGGCATCAGCCAGCCGATTAGCGGAGTCGATTCCAGCGGTGCAGCCCTTCCGATTAACATCCGCGGTGTTGCTCCTTACTGGCGTCTTGCGTGGCAGCAGAATGGCCGTACATCGAACTTCGAAATCGGCGCTTATGGGATTCATGTGAAATCAACACCCGGAGCGGTCACTGGGCCGGAAGATAGCTATACGGATTTTGGCCCTGACTTCCAGTACGACAAAGTACTTGGAAAAGACGTTTTGTCGGTGCGCGGAACGTACGTGCGCGAGAATTCTGCGTTAGTGGCCAGTCTTGAGAGTGGATCAGTCGGCCAGAGCCGCCATCACCTGAACTCCGCCAACGCGAACGTGGAATATCACTTCGGAAATAAGTACTCCGGCGCGCTCGGATGGTTCGACAATTCCGGAACCGCGGATGCGACCCTTTACGCTCCAGCGTCCGTCAGCGGCAGCGCGAACGGCAGCCCGAAGAGTTCCGGTGTGATTGCCAACGTCTCGTGGTGGCCGATGCAGAACCTCGATCTGGCAGCGCAGTACACCGCGTATACCCGCTTCAATGGCGCAAACACGAACTACGATGGCTCTGGCCGCAACGCCAGCGCAAACAATACGCTCTACCTGCTTTCGCGTTTCGTGTTCTGATTCCACTCCTGTGAAGTCCCGCGCCTGGGCAAGAACCGGGCGCGGGACGCGCAGGAAGGATTCCGGACCCATGCTGCGCCTGCTCGCGAGCAAAACACCATGAACCTCTTCGACCATCTGAACCAGCTGGCGAGGTCCACATGATTGCCGGCGGGTGGCAACGGAAATGCTGAATGGGTGTCCTTCCGGGGGCACGCTGATCCGGCTTCACAGGCCAGCTAACTGGTTGATGTTAGATGTTGGGGAGAGAGGATTTGAACCTGTTTAACCTTGCGGCTTATCAGGGCAGGCCGTGTAAATTTCTGATTCTTCAAGGCCGTCTGTGCTTCATCTGGCGGCCTGTATCCGTCTCTATCGCTCTGGTGTGACTTTCCTGTGACCTATGTATCGATTGTGCCCGGGGTTATAGATCATCGCATCGGGGCGAAATAAGCGCCGTTTCTCACGATGGAGCCGTCGATGATATGTCCGCTGAAGCTGGATGGGGAGCAGGGAGTCATAACGGCACCTGAGGCCATTCTGCACAATTCTGTGTGCATCCGCATCAGCGCGCAAAGAGCTGCATAAACAACTATGCAATCAGCAACTCAGTCCGGGATCGGATCGCGCATCTGCCCGTTAGGCCTGCGCCCGATTTGAAATCGGAACCAGCACCAGAACCGGGCTGTCGTCATTCACCAGGTCCGCCAGGCAACCACTTCAGGTGCGGTGGGGGCGGCATCCACGATCCGCGTCTCGAGAACAAATTGCAGGTTCTTGTGAGGCCAATCCTGGGGTGCCTGGCTCAGTCCCCGAGTCAGCAGATCCGGCCGCGTTAAGAAGTATCCTGCCGCGCGGCTGCCGAAACCGGAGATGCCGGCTGCTGTGACCAGAAACTTCCCCGTCTCGGAATCGACCAGGCGAGAAACAAGCGCAAAATCCTGCCCTGTAGTGCCATCGGCCCGCAGATTCGGGGAAATCCAGTGCCGGTGCTGACCATCTCGCTCTTCGATGAGGCGTTCCGGACCTTGCTGCGCAAAAAAGAAAGGCGCACGGCTGGCGCTTTGCAGGGTCCACCGATTGGTGAACGCGCCGATGAGCACGGTCGGCTCATCAGAAATATCGCTGTACGACGTGTCGTCCGAAAGGCGCAGATCTGATGCCTTCCCGAGCCGCCCGAAGAGCGCGCTCAGCAACACAGCAAGGTCGGCATCGCCCGCCCCTACGTATTGCGACCTGACCGGGATGATCACGCTGCCCGGAATGGTGCCTTTCTGCGGAGCGACCGTCCACTCCGGCTGGAGGTTTGGATCGATGCCGTGGTCCCGAATGTAGTTTCCCTGGAAGGATCCGCTGTAGGTATAGGTCGTCGGGGATCCAATGCAGATCAGGACTGATTTCGGATCCCGGATGGCCGGCTGCCAAAACTCCTCGAGTTGCGCCTCATTTGTATCGGCAACCGCCCGGACAGGGTGTCCTGCCGAAAGCCGGTAAGTGGCAAGAACCGCCGCCGGCAGTGCAAGAAGGAGCGCCACCATCCCAAGGCGGAACCAGTGCCGCTTCGGCGCCGGAGACTGCAAAGGGAGCTTCGCCGGAACGGGCTCACGGATGACTGCCTCGTCTTCTTCGCTCGTCCCGTAGCCATAAAGGAACTGCGGGACATACGAACCGAGTGGTATTTCGATCCGGCAGCCGCTGGAGTGCGGCAGGTTAGCGTAATACTGCGAGAGCCGCTTGCGAACCTCTGTGGCGCGGACACGCACCACAGAATCTCCTTCGGTGAGGTACGATGGCTTCCGGCCGAAGACCTCGATCCCGATGATCCTCTCCTTGAGCCGTTCCTGGCACCCCTCCAGACTTTGTTCCACCACGAATCGCAGGAACTGGCTCGACCGGGGACTGGATCGGAAAGACTCGCTGTGGAGGATGCGGCCCATCTCCTCGCGGACCGCCCGCTTCTGGTCGTCACTCCCCATCTCGAACTTCTGTCCTTCCGCTACCGAGCATTCAGCCGGATGCGCCATTCGATCCCTTCGCCCCGTCGCTGCGAGCATAGTGAGCACGAGTGAAAGGCGCGTGAATGCGTGAATGATGTGTGAATCCTGGCAGCATGTGCCGCTCTGCCACGTTTTCACTGAACTGCTTTATGTGCAACATCTTGCGGGGACCGCGTAACCGTTACGAACCGTATTAAGCTTTTCAGACCCGCGCCACTATACCATCCTTACGCCAGCAAGGACCAGAACTTTCCCCAGCTTGGTCCGCCGAGCCAAATTTTGTCGAGGCGCGTCGGGCGAGATCAGCAACTCCTGAATTCAGATACCATCCAGGCCATTTGGAAATCCTGAACTGAGGTGCCATGAAAAGCGCGAGTTTTGAGAGCGCAACGAAGAGTCGGAGCGCGTCGGCATGGACGCGTGCCATTTACCTGTCGCTCATGCTGCTCCTGGCCAGCTACGCGGGCACGCTGTATGCCCAGGTAGACACCGGGACGGTGCTGGGCACCATCAGCGACCAAAGCGGGGCGGCGCTGGCCAACGCTACGGTGACAATCCAGAACGAGAAAACTGGTCTCCAGCTGGAGCAGGCGGTGCAGGGTAACGGCAGCTACCTCTTCAATGCGCTGAAGGTAGGCACCTACACCGTAAAGGCGTCCGCTCCGGGATTTGCGCCGAAGGTGCTTGAGCACCTGACGGTCAACATTCAGCAGCAGCTTCTGGTCAACCTCACGCTCCAGCCGGGGCAGGTGAACTCGACGGTGACGGTCACGGCCAGCAACGAAGTGCTGCAGACCGAGGAGCCTTCGGTCGGGCAAGTCATCAACGAGCACATGATCAACAATCTGCCGCTCAACGGCCGCAACTATACGTTGCTGGCGCAACTTGCGCCGGGCACCACCACGACGGTGTATGACTCCGGCCACGGCGAACTGCAGAGTGGAACCTTCACTGCCAATGGCGTGACCACGACGTATAACAACTACCTGCTCGACGGCATTACCAATAACAACATGACGGCGGACTTCGGCAACGGCAACTCCTACACGCTGCTGCCTCCGCCCGACGGCCTTGCCGAGTTCAAGGTTGAAACTGGAAATTACTCTGCCGAGTACGGCCGCTCAGGGGGAGCCGTCATCAACGCCGTCACCAAGTCCGGACAGAACACGTGGTTCGGAGACGTGTGGGAATACAATCGCAATCGCTTCTTCGACGCGAACGACTATTTTCTGAAGCGCGCGCACCAGCCCCGGCCCAAGTTCAACCGCAACCAGTTCGGATTCAGCCTGGGCGGTCCGGTGATGCTGCCCCACTTCAACGGCCGGGACCGGCTCTTCTTCTTCGTCGATTACAACGGGGAAACGATGGTCCAGGGCCAGGCGTACACCTCGTCGGTGCCGACGGCGACCGAGCAGAACTCAGGGTTCACCGATTTCAGCGACCTGCTGAAGTTCCAGAAGGGTTCGCAGACTGACATCCTCGGCCGTACCAGCCAGGTGGGACAGGTGTTCGATCCGGCGACCACGCGCTATCTCAGCGCGGGAACCGTCGATCCAGTGACCGGGCGCATCGCAACGCGGACCGGCTACGTGCGCGATCCGTTCCCGGGAAATATCATTCCGGCGAGCCGCATCTCCCCGGTTGCCGCGAAGCTGTTGTCGCTTTTCCCAACGCCGAATGCCAATAACGGCAACATCGTGAACAATTACGTAAGCGCACCCGTCAACCAGATCAGGAACAATACCTTCGATGCGCGTGTAGACCAGAACATCTCCAGCAAAGATCAGCTTTTCGAGCGCGGCAGCTTCGGCTACATTCCTCGAATCATTTCGAATCCGTGCCCGACAGTGGCGAACTGCGGTGTGTCAGCAACCAACGGAACGGAATCCGATGTCGTGCTGGGCGTGGCGGTTGGGGAGACGCACATCTTTTCCTCTCGGCTGCTGAACGAAGTTCGCCTCGGCTACAACCGCATCCACATGAAGCGCGTCGGCACGTACGGAGACGATCCAACGCTGAACGGGAAATATGGGATTCCGGGAATCCCAACCGCGGGCGGCAACGGCGGCCTCGCACAAATCAAGATCACGGGGCTCTCCGAGTTGGGAGAACACAACAATAACCCGCTGGATGAGATCGGCGCGGAATCCACGATTATGGATAACGTCTCCCTCCTGCGCGGCGCGCACTCGATGCGCTTTGGCGTCGATTACGAGCGCATGAAGAACGCCATCGGCAGCGCACAGTTCCCGCATGGCAACTTCGCATTCAGCGGCGGCTACACCAATCTGCCTACTCTCTCCACGGGAGCGGGTGGCAATACGGCGAGCACGGGCATCGCGCAGTTTGCCATTGAGCCGATTGCGTCCACTGTTCCGAACTGCACTGTTATTTCCGGTGTAGCGGCCAGCGGGACGGGCTGCCAAACGTACAACTATGCCGGCGGCTCCAATCAGATCCAGGCGTCGCCGATGACCCAGCAGGACTACCGGCGTCCTTACCTGGGTCTCTACTTCCAGGACAACTGGAAGGTAAAGCCGAGGTTCACGGCAAACCTCGGACTACGCTGGGAGTACTTCCAGAACGGCATCGACCATCAGGGACACGGAGCCAACTTCGTTCCGTCGTTTGCCAGTCCTGACGGCAAGTCGATGTATCTGATCGACGATCGCGTGAAGAATGTTCAGCTCTCGCCGTCGTTTCTCTCCCTGCTGCAGCAGGAGAACATCGCGCTGGTGTACACGTCGAACCACCAGCTTCTGAACCTGAACAAAAACAACTGGGGGCCCCGAGTCGGTTTCGAGTGGCAGGTATTCGACAAGACCGTGCTGCGCGGCGGGTATGGAATCTCCTACGCGGGAATTTACGCGCGCGGCGATGGCTACAACCCCGGCGATAACTATCCGTTCTCGTTCGCGGTGAATATTACGTCGAGCAACTCCGGTGGTCTCGCTTCCGACTCGAACAACACCATCGGCCCCATTGACCAGGGTCTGGCGGCGGTTCCTCTGGAGCCTTCGCAGGTGAAGGGCTACCAGATCTCCCCGCGCGGCAACCAGTACATCGCGCGTGTGCCGTATGTAGAGTCGATGAACCTGACCCTGCAGCAGCAGCTCGCAGGGAACCAGTACGTCCAAATCGCCTACGTCGGCACATTGAATCGCCACATCGAAAGCACCATCTACAGCAACCGGGTCGACATGATGATTCCGACGACCTTCTCGGTGAGCCCGGTGTCTCCGGGCCCGACCTGCAACGACAAGGGCTTGTACCACGATGCCAATCCCAACAACCCAAATCCCACCACTCAGGACAAGAGCGTCTACTACGATCAATATCCCTGCCTGGCGCAGAATAACTACTACAACTGGAACGAGGGATCCAACAATTACAACTCGCTCCAGACAAAGTACGAAAAGCTGAGCCGCAGCGGAACGTCTCTTATCGCGGATTACACCTGGTCGCGCTTCCTGGGCTACGGCTCAGACTCGACTCTGTTTAACAGCGAAGGGTATCGTGGTCCCCTGATTCCGAACTTTGGGATGAAGGGCGAGTATGGGAACGAGGACTTTCAGTCGGTTCACGTGGTCCATGCGGGCGGTGTATGGGCGGTGCCCTTCGGCAGGGACCGGCGGTGGGTCAACCACAACGGATTTGCGGATGCCGTGATCGGAGGCTGGAGCCTCAGCGGCATCTTCACATACCAGAGCGGACAGCCGGTGAACGTTGGGTGCACGACAAGTCATGCCGCGGGCGTGGGCTGCTACTCAATTCCGAGCTGGTCTCAGATCTTCAGCAACGCCCACACGCTGACGCACTGGCTGAATGCCGCTGCTTACAGCGACCCCGGCGCGACCACAACCACTCCGAATGTCAAGGACTTTGCCCCGATGGGCGCGAGGCCCGGTAATGGGTACGGCCCGGCGTTCCATCGCGGCGATCTGAGCCTCCAGAAGACCTTCCGGCTGCCCTTCGAGCGGACGAATCTTCTTGAGATTCGCGGAGACGCCTTCAACGTCACCAACACGCCGAATTTCGGACAGCCGGGCACGCTTACCCCATCGAGTGCGGCATTCGCGGCTATTACGTCGGAGAGAGATTCTCCGAATGATTCCCGCGAATTCCAGTTCTCGGCTCGGTACATCTTCGGCCGAGGCGGGCAGCAATAGCATCGGCGTGGAACCTGGTTGATGAACCTTTGCGAGGTACGCTTCAGGAGATGCCAATATCCTGAAGCGCATCCTCTCCTGCTGTCGGAATTCGAGCCAAACAAAGAATGAAATCCGGGAAGCTGTCGGACCGTTTATTGCTTCTGTGCATTGCGCTGGGCGCCATTCAGGGATCAGCGGCGCGCGTGTTCGCCTGGGGCGGCCTGCCCCACCAGCAGATCATCGACGCGGCGCTGGCGGCCATTCCTGCCGACGATCAGATCACCCTGCGGCTGGGCGGCGAGGCCGGCCATTTGCGCGATACCGTAGAGATGGGCGACTGGATGAATTCGCTCATCGTCGTCCGGGAGAACTGGCAGGTCACCACCGAAGATTATCCGCAGATCGAGTCCGAGTATTTCGGCAACGATTACCTGCTGTTTCCCGCGGCGCCTCACTTCTTCTCGCACATCATGCCCCAGGTGCATGACACCTATGATCCCTACTTCCTGCGAGCTCTGCAGGCGCTGCGAACCGAAGACCAGGCAAACGCCACACGCTGGATGGGGAGCCTGCTGCATTTCGTTACGGATTCCGGATCGCCCCCGCACACGATCGGTTTGACGGGCCCGAATCACACCAGGATGGAGAACTGGCTTGATGCCAGCAGAATCGACCTTCAGGGCTATCAGCCGCAACTGCTGGGAAGCACGGATGAAGCGGCTGTCGCGGGATTGCGCAGGCGCATGGACGGTCTGATCGCGCGCAATGGGGAGATCGCGCGAAGGATGGTGCCGTATGCCCAGGCCAACGATCGGGCTCACGTTGAGCCCCTGGCCCTTGACTGCGCGACCGAGACCGCCCGAGTGGCCGCCGACGTGATTCATACCCTGCTGATTCTTTCGCAGAAGCCAGGCCCCGCGGATGCAGCGTCCATCGTGGCCAGTGTTACGGCTCCAGCGCTCTCCGAGCAGCCGTTGCTGCCCGCCAAACTGATTCTGCTGGGCACGAATTTCAGTACACTCAGTTCGCTCAACTACTTTTCTGCGCATCAGTATGCGGGAACGTTCTTCCTGCGCAACCTTCCCGCCGGGACCTACCGCGTTGCCATCGAACGTCCCGGCGCCGAGACGCTGTTCGTGCCGTCACTCACCCTGCACCAGGGCGAAGAGACCCACTTCTCCTGGCATCTGACGTCCACGTCGCCTTCGGATAACCTCGTGCAGAACTCCACCTTCACCCTTCACTGGCTTTCCTCCGCCGCTCCCGATCACTGGCACCACGATCCGCAATGCCGTTGCTGGCTCTCCGACAACATCCCCGTCATTCAGGGCAACGGTTATCGCGCGTTTGCTGTCCCGAACAGGACCTCGCATCGCGAAGTCAGTCTGCAGTGGATGGCCATGCACTGGCAGCGAACCGACGACGCTCCCGTCCGGCTTCCATCGGCACAGGATCTGTCGCATGCCGCCACGGTGACGCCGCCGCCCACCGCGGTTTATGCGCGCATTGCCGTTGCCGGCGACGATCCTCCCCAGGAATCTCTCCGCTCCGTCATTCTCGTTCCATCACCAACTCTCGTTCCTTCGCGCAACTAAGATGGGAGCCATCTTGCAGCCGCAATCGTCTCGATCCCGCGTCCCCTGGAGGAACGGAAAGCTGCCGCATCTGGTCCTCCTGATCCTCCTGACGGCGCCGCTCGGGGCACGCGCGCAATATGAGAACCCAGTACTGCGCGGCATGAACCCGGACCCCTCGATCCTGCGGGTCGGTCGCGACTACTACCTCGCGACCAGCAGCTTTGAGTACTTCCCGAGTTGCCCGATTTATCACAGTCTCGATCTGGTGCACTGGCAGCGTATCGGCTATGCGCTCTCCCGCCCGGGGCAGTTCGCTCACCTCAGTGCCCATCCCTCCACCTATGCAACGACGCTGCGCTATCACGACGGTCTCTTCTACCTCATCACCACCGATGTGCGCGGCGGAGGCAATTTCTACGTCACCGCAAAAGATCCGGCGGGCCCGTGGTCCGATCCTGTCCAGGTGGATCAGGGCATGTTCGATCCGAGCCTCTTCTTCGACGACGATGGGACGGTGTACTACACACGTCGCGGACCGCGGAGCACTGAAAACATCGTGCAGGCCACCATCGATATCCGCACCGGCATGCTGACTTCGCCGCTGCGCACCATCTCCACCGGAATGGTGACGGACGATGCCGAAGGTCCGCATCTCTACAAACTGAACGGGTGGTACTACCTGATCGAGGCCGAGGGCGGCACGCGCTTCCTGCACATGGAAACGGTGGGGCGCAGCAAAAGCCCATGGGGGCCGTTTACGCCCGATCCTGCCAATCCCTTCGTCGCGCAGCATATCTCCTGGGACTATCCCGTGAAGTCCCTCGGTCATTGCGACTGGACGGACACACCCGAGGGCAGGTGGTGGATCGTTTGTCTCGGCACGCGCCACCCGAATTACGCAAGTTTCAGCCTCGGCCGGGAAACCTTCCTCTTTCCGATGGAGTGGCGCAACGGCTGGCCCGTGGTGAAGCAACAGGATATGGATCAGCTGCAGGTCGACGAGCCCACTCTCGCCCCGTATCCGTGGCCGGCAGTTGCTGCGCGTGACGAATTCAACGCGGCGAGGCTTGAGGGCGAGTGGAACGTGATTGGTCCGCTCGGGACATCCGCATACTCACTGACGGAAAGGCCCGGCTTCCTGCGCCTGCACGGTCAGGAATCGCTGCTCTCGTTCAGCGCCACAACAGCATTCGTCGGCCGTCGCCAAACGGAGTGGACCAGCCGCTCAGAGGCGCAGCTTGAATTCAATCCGCAGAGCGACAACGAAGAAGCGGGAATCACCGTGCTCATGTCGCCGTCGTACCACTACGACGTCTTCATCACGACCCGCGCCGGAAAGCGAGTGGTCCTGCTGCGCAAACAGGCAGGCGACCTGCAGCAGATCGCGGCGGAGACTCCCTTAGGCGCCGGACCCGTGCGTCTCCGCATCGATTCCGACCCGCAGAAGTACAGCTTCTATTACGCCGATTCCGCAGGGAACTGGAAACTACTCGGCACCGGGCTGGAACGCCTGATCTCGAGCGAAGTAGCCGCCGTGTGGAGCGGAGCCTATATCGGCATGTTCAGCAGCGGCAACGGAAAGATATGTGTCACTCCCGCCGACTTCGACTGGTTTCAGTATGAAACGCCCAGGTGAGCGCATGCTTAGAATGCCCAAACTGATCGCTTGTGCAGCCCTGCTCGTGTGCGCGATAAGTCCCGCCGGGGCACAGAATCGCGCGCCGGCGTCCGGCCCATGGGTTCTGACCAATGGCGTCGTGAGCCGCACAATCGCGTTCGATACGAACGATGGGCTGATCACCCAGAGCTGGCGGAACCTAACGGACGGCAGGGAATTCATCGATCCAAAGCAGGAGACGATGGACGGCTACTGTCGCCAGTTCCGCTTCAGCGTGAATGGGCGTGCGTACACCGCAACTCCATCGCAGTTCACAGTGGCGCACGCGGAGCAATCCACCGATTCCGCTGGAGCAAACAATCTTGATCTGAGCCTGGCATCGCGCGATCGCAACATTACTGTAACCGCGCACTACATTCTGCCCACCGGCGCCACCGGAATCCGGCAGTACCTGTCGATCCGCAACAACTCCACGCAGCCCGTAATCCTGAGTCACGTCTCCATCGCTTGTGAACCCATCGCGCCGGCCCAACCTGCCGATCTGCTGGCGTTCGGCGGTTATGGCGAGGACCCGCGCGACATCTTCTTCACCGGCCGCAGCGATGATGTTGCCATCCTGCTCGAAAATGCCGCGACTGGAGATGGCGTCGCTGTACTCAGCGAAGTTCCCGGCGTACTGCGCCGTACGGAGGCAGGCGTAATCGGCAAGTGGCATCAATGGCAGCCCGGCGTGGATGTCATGTACGACACCGACTTGTTCCCCTTCGAGCGCACGCTCGATCCCGGAGAAACCTTCACCACCGCAGCGGTCTCGTTCGTCCTCTATCAGCGCGGAACGGCGCAGGATCCGCACTGGCTGATCCCGCAGTACGTTGTGGCGAACATCGCACGGCCCCTGCCCGTACCGCTCTGGACTTACAACGACTGGGAACCCTTTGAGACGAAGATTGGCGCGGACGATCTCACCGAAGTTGAGCACGCAGTCGCGAGCTCCGGCTTCGGGATGTTCGTCATCGACGACGGATGGGAGCAGAAGCGCGGGGACAACGCCGTCGATGCGGCCCGCTTCCCGCATGGGCTGGAACCGCTCGCGAAGGTCGCGCAGCAAACCGGAATGCGGTTCGGCCTGTGGTCGCCGATGGCTGTTGCCAGCCCTGATGCGCCCGTCGTATACCAGCATCCCGACTGGGTGTGCCACGACCAGAGCGGCAAAGTCCGGTACATGGCAGGGATGGTGCAGATGAATCTCGCCTCGCCGTATCGCAACGACGCGCTGGAGCGGTTATCTGACCTCGTTCGGCAAAACGCGCTGAGTTACCTCAAGCTGGACCTCACCACCGCGTTCAACACCTACGGCGAGCAGCCCGGCTGTTACGGACCTGGCGGCGAACACGCTGCCACCGAGGCCGACCACGAGGTCATCCCGCGCGATTACGAGGCGCTCGCATACATCGCCGATGAACTGCACCGCCGTTTCCCGCACCTGCTCATCGATTACAGCTTTGAACTCTGGGGAGGCAAGCACCTCATCGACTATGGCCTGCTGCGCGCCGCCGATCTCGACTGGATCAGCAATATTGCGGATCGCATCCCCACAGATGCGGGTCCGCGCGCGGCCCGTATGCTGCTGGACCGGCGCGCGATGGCGATTCCCGCAGAGTCGATGCTCATCGGCAATCTCCAGGCGGAGACAGGCTCATGGCGCGTGCGCGTCGCCACCGAGATGGGATCCTGGCCTCTGCTGCTCGGGGATTTTCGTAACCTACCCTCGCAGGAGCGCTTGCATTGCGCCCAGTGGATCGCCCGCTATCGTGCGCTGCGCGATCGTGTGCCGCTCGACGACTCGTTCTTCCCGCTTGGGGCGTGGCGACAACCTCGCAGTAATCGGTGGGACGGCTTCGCACGCTTCTCCCGGCGTGGAGAAGGCCTGATCGTGCTGTTCCGCAACCAGGCAGGCGATGTCAGTGCCCATGTGAGCATTCCCGGATTTCCCGACGGTACGGTTACCGCGCGCATTTGGGACACCAGCCAAACTATTTCCTGGAGCGGTGCGGAACTGCGCCGGGGCGTTAACATTCCCCTCTCCGGCCAGGATGCAGAGGTCCTCGAAGTCAGACGCAGTCGCTGATAGTGAACTCCTGATGGTCAGTGGCGTGCAAAAGGCATCCGGCTTGTGGCAACCAATGAAAAAAATAGCCATTAGATGGCCGTGGAGAGAGGATTCGAACCTCCGACCCCTGGTCCCGAAAACGGAGACATCTTCAGGATCAGCAACTTACGATTCTCAACAGCGACGCTTCAACCGTAAATCGCCTGCTCATTCTTGTGCCAGCATTTCGGGCGGACCCGAATGGGTGCCCTAACCTGGTGCCCCGTGTGCAAGCAAGAATGCTGGCCCATGCCGCCCTAAGAGGGGTGAAGCCGTCGCGCTTCAGCCGATCGAAGAATACAAGTCGGCGGAGAATGGATCAGTTCGGTCGTTTTGGAGAGTGCGCTAATGGATCACGAGGTGAACATGATCGGCGGCATCTCCGGGCGTAATCCCGGGGCCGTCGGGGCGGGAAAATTGCGTGCGTTCACCAGGCTCCCAACAGCAAATCCGTTCCGCAGTGCGCGGCTATACCATGGCGGCTCCGTGGATCAGCCATATTTATTCGCGTTCGCATCTTATCCTATAAGCATATTGACATATGAGAAAAAGCGAATATTCTGATGGTTGAGAGACCTCCCCTTGCCAGACGCATTACGGCGTTTCAAGTCAGAAATCTTCCAGGCGCTGGCGAATCCCACCCGGATCGCTATCGTTGAATTGCTGAGCGAACGAGAAATCTCCGCTGGAGAGCTCATCGCAAAGCTCGGCATGGAGCAGACCAACGTCTCGCAGCACCTCGCCGTATTGCGCGCGCGGCAAATTGTCGTGAACCGCAAGGTCGGCAGCCAGGTCTTCTACTCTCTGCGCGATCCCGTCATCCTGGAAGTGCTGGCGCCCATGCGCCGCTATTTCCACCAGCACCTCAAAGAAGCGCTCAGCATACTCGACGAGATCGAGAAGGCTCCCGTGGAGAGCGGCGAATGAGCGCGATGCTGCCAGCCTGGACACGAGCATCTGAGCGGACGATTCACTCCTGGATATCGCAGGGAGCCGGGGTCTCGTCGACCCACGTATTACGTTCTCTGCTTTTCGTGGCCGCTGTTTGGCTCATCCTGGGATTCGCAGGGTTGTTCCGCGCCCGCAGCGTCCGCTTCATCGCGCACTGTTTGTTCCCGCCTGGGGCGCTCGCCGGCGTCGCCCTTGCGTTCCTCTCGGCAAGATTTCTGGTCAGCGGAAACCCGGCGGAGATGCTGGTCCTGCCGCTTGGCCTGCCGGATCTTCCCTTTCACCTGCGACTCGACCCGCTCTCCGCATTTTTCCTGTTGCTGCTGGGTGCTGCAGGCGCTGGCATATCCATCTTCGCCGCCGGATACTTCCGGGCCGGGGCGGGGACCGCCCCGGCGTTGCTCGGGCTCCAGTACCACGTATTCCTCGCCAGCATGGCGCTGGTAATCCTCGCCGACGATGCCTATCTGTTCATGGTTGCGTGGGAGACGATGGCGCTGAGTTCTTACTTTCTAGTCACCTCCCAGCACAGGATTCCGGAGATCCGCCGTGCCGGTTTCCTTTACCTTCTCATGGCTCATATGGGAGCCATCTGCATCCTGCTCAGCTTCGGAGTGATGCAGGGCGGCAACTGGCAATTCACCTTCCATGCCATGCGTTCCGCATCCCTCACGCCCTTCTGGGCCTCGACGGCATTCCTGCTCGCCCTTCTCGGGTTCGGAGCGAAGGCCGGTCTGGTGCCCCTGCACGTATGGCTGCCGGAAGCGCATCCCGCTGCGCCCTCCCCGGTTTCCGCCATGATGAGCGGCCTGATGCTGAAGACCGCAGTCTATGGCATGCTGCGCTTCAGCTTCGACCTGCTGCACGTGCAGTTCTGGCAATGGGGAGCCACGATGCTGGCCCTCGGCCTCTTCTCCGCGATGTTCGGCGCGATCTTTGCCGCGGTGCAGACGGATATGAAACGTCTGCTCGCCTACTCGTCGATCGAGAACGTGGGGCTCATCTTCACCGGGATCGGACTGTCCATCCTGTTCGCGACCGGGAACATGCCGCTGTTTGCGGCGCTCGCGCTTGCCGCGGCGCTGATTCATGCGCTCAATCACGCCTTCTTCAAGAGCCTGCTGTTTCTCGCCACAGGATCGGTTCTGCACGCCACCAGCCAGCGTAGCCTTGGCAAGCTGGGCGGACTCATCCGGCACATGCCCTGGGTGGCCGTACTCGCGCTAATTGGCACATTGGCCATCGCGGGATTGCCGCCCCTGAACGGCTTTGTTTCCGAGTGGCTGCTGCTGCAGTCCTTTCTTTTCACGCCGCAGATTCCCCACGTCTTCGTCAATATGCTCATCCCTCTGGGCGCGGCAGCACTGGCCTTCACCGTGGCCCTGGCCGCCTATGTCATGGTCAAGTTCTACGGCATCATCTTCCTCGGACAGCCACGCGAAGCGACGCTGGCCGAAGCGCACGATGCAAACTGGCTGGAGCGGATTGGGCTCGGCTGGCTCGCGGCAGCGTGCGTAACCATCGGAGTATTTCCGCAACTGGCGCTGCGCGCAGCAGCACCCGTCACCGGACAGGTGCTGGGCCGCGCCGTCTCCCCGGGCGCTTCCTTGTGGCGCATCGCTCCCATCGCACCGCAGCAGGCCTCGTACAGCGGATCGATCTTCCTCGCCGGTATCGCCGGGGTGATCGGAGTCACCTTCATTCTGGTGCGTCTGCTCGCGCATGGGCGCATGCGCCGAACCGCTCCATGGGACTGCGGTTACCCCTGGCAAACCCCGCGCATGCAGGACACAGCCGAGGGATTCGGTCAGCCGATCCGGCACATGTTCGGAGCCTTTTTCCGCATGGAGCGTGACCTGCCCACGCCGCAGGATTCTGCCCCCCGCTATCGAATCCATATTGAAGATCGCTCCTGGCGCGCGATCTATCTGCCCATTGCACGCGGGGTCCAGCGCACCGCGGATGCGGTGAGCATCGTGCAGGGTGGCCGCCTGGCCATGTATCTGCTCTACAGCTTTCTCACCTTGCTTGCCCTGCTGGTGTTCGTCTTATGAGAGGAATCACGCTAACCCGGCAACTCGGGGAGGTAGTGCTGGCCATTGCCATTGCGCCGCTCTTCGCCGGCTGGATCAGCCAGTGCCGGGCGTGGATGCAGAATCGAACCGCGCCGCCGCTCACGCAGCCCTACCGCATGCTGCGCAAGCTTTTCAACAAAGACGCGGCGCTGGCCACCACGGCATCGCCGCTGTTTCGAACGACGCCCTATATAGTCTTCGGAACCATGGTGGTGGCGGCCGCTATTATTCCCTCCATCGCTACTGATCTGCCATTCGCGCGTGCCGCGGATGCCATCGCGCTGATCGGTCTCTTCGCTACCGCCCGTGTCTTCATCTCGCTCGCGGCCATGGACATCGGGACCGCATTCGGCACGCTCGGTGCGCGCCGCGAGATGATGATCGGTTTTCTCGCTGAGCCCGCGCTCCTCATGGTCCTGTTCAACGCATTCCTGCTCTTTGGCAGCACTGCGCTGCCGAGTCTTGTGGACGGCTACTCGACCCATCGCTCGGTCATCGATCCCAGCGTGATCTTCGCCGCCATCGCCTTCCTCATGGTTCTGCTCGCCGAAAACGCGCGCATCCCCATCGATAACCCGGCCACTCACCTTGAACTCACGATGATTCACGAGGCGATGCTGCTCGAGTACTCCGCGCGTCACCTCGCTCTCATCGAATGGGCCTCCAGCCTCAAGCTGTTCAACTACGCCTGCATCGGTTTCGCTCTGTTTCTGCCATGGGGCATTGCCAGCCACGGCATGGACAGCGGCGGAGCCATGCTGCTCGCCATCGTCGCGCTGTTGGGAAAACTGGTAATCGGCGGCGGCGTGCTTGCGCTGATCGAGTCGCTCTCCGGCAAGCTTCGTCTCTTCCGCGCGCCGGAGTATCTGACCATCGCATTCCTGCTGGCCGTGCTCGGACTTCTGGTTCACCTCCTGCTGGGAGTCAGCACGAATGCTTAAATCGCACCTCATCGCAGAGTTGATCAAGCTGCTGGCGGCCGGCCTGCTCCTGATCTCCTTCGCCATGCTTTCGCGCCGCCGAACGCAGCGACTCATAACCCTCTTTGCCTGGCAGGGTGCGATTCTTTTCCTCTCCACTTGCCTCGTCGCCTGGGATACAGGCGTGCACGAGCTTTGGTACTCCGCCGCGCTTACCCTGCTCCTGAAAGTCGTCGTGCTTCCGCAGATCCTGCATGGGCTCATCCAGCGGCTTGGCGCTCAATGGGACAACGAACCGCTGGTGAACATCCCTACAACGATGCTGGTCGGACTGGTGCTGGTGATCTTCGCCTTCGGCCTGGCGCAGCCTATCAGCATGATGGCGACGACGATCACGCGCCACACCATCGGCATCGCACTCGCCGTCATTCTGCTCGCCTTCCTCATGATGATCACGCGGCGCAAAGCCGTCACCCAGGTGATCGGATTCCTGGCTATGGAGAACGGACTGTTTTTCGCTGCCACCAGCGCGACCTATGGCATGCCTATGGTGATCGAGCTGGGCATCGCGCTCGACTTACTCGTGGCTGTCTTTATTCTCGGAATCTTCTTCTTCCAGATTCGCGAGCAGTTCGACAGCCTCGACCTGCATCATCTGGAAAATCTGAAAGAGGAGTGAAGTGGAATTATTCCTGGTACTGGGACTGCCTGTCGCCGGAGCGCTGCTGCTGGCCTTCTTCGGATCGCGCCGTTTCGCGGCCGAGCTGAACGCGGGCGTCAGCTTCGCGACCGCCCTCGCAGCTATGCTGCTGGTGCTGCGCGTCATGCGCCGCGGTCCGCTGCTCGAAGGTCACGATCAGTTCTTCGTCGACTCCTTCAACGTATTCCTTGTCGCTCTGACCGCCTTCGTCGGATTCACCACCGCCCTCTTCTCCCGGCCGTACATGCGCATCGAGCAGGCGCACGGACGCCTGAACCCGATGCGTCTGCGCGTCTACCACAGCATGTATCAGCTCTTTATGGCGGCCATGCTGCTGGCTCTGCTGACCAATAACATGGGACTGCTCTGGGTTGCCATGGAAGCTGCCACCCTCTCCACCGTTCTCCTCGTAACCCTCTATCGCACGAAAGCAAGCCTCGAAGCCGCCTGGAAATACTTCATCCTCTGCGGTGTCGGCATCGCCCAGGCCCTTTTCGGAACGATTCTCCTGTACTTCGCCGCGGAGCAGACGCTCGGACGCGAAGGCATGACGGCTTTGCTCTGGACACACCTGAACGCAGTCAGCGCACATCTCGAGCCCCGCGTCCTTGGGCTCGCCTTCGTCTTCCTCCTGATTGGATACGGAACCAAAGTCGGCCTGGCCCCGCTGCATAACTGGCTCCCCGACGCACACGCCGAGGGGCCTGCGCCGGTTTCGGCCGTTCTCTCCGGCCTGCTGTTGAACGTGGCCCTCTATGCAGTCATCCGCTGCAAGGTGCTCGTGGCCGGCTCCATCGGTCCCGGCATGCCCGGTCGCATGCTGATGGCCTTCGGCCTGCTGTCCGCGGTTCTCGGAGCGTTCTTCCTCTGGAGACAGCGCGACATCAAACGGCTCTTCGGCTACTCCTCCGTTGAGCACATGGGCATCATTACTTTCGCCTTCGGACTCGGCGGAGCAGTGGCCAATTTCGCGGCTCTGCTGCACATGACCGTTCATTCGCTCACGAAGTCCTCAATCTTCTTCACCGCAGGGCACGTCTCGCAGACCGCCGGCACGCAGCGCATGGAAGGTATCCGCGGGCTGCTGGGCATCAGCCCCGCGATGGGCTGGGCACTGATGCTGGGCTCGCTCGCCATCCTCGGCATGCCTCCCTTCGGCGTGTTTTCAAGCGAGTTCCTCATCCTCACCACAGCGATGCGCGAACACCCGTGGGCGACCCCGCTGCTCCTGGTCACGCTTGGTGTCGCGTTCGCCGGCATTTTGTCCCGTGTCCAGCCCATGGTCTTCGGAGACAGCGACGCGCCCCGGCTGCCGCACTCGCCAACATTAGTTCCGGTCTTCGTTCACCTCGGCATGGTGCTGGCTCTCGGACTGTATATTCCCCCTGTCCTGGCCGAGTGGTATCGCGCGGCCGCACGGCTGATTGGGTGATCGCAATGGCTTCCGGCGTCCTGAATAAAACTCGACAGATACTCACCGCCAATGTCCCCGCGCATCGCATCGAGGCGGACCGCGAGAGGTGGCTTGTCTCCGCCGAACGACTCCATGCCGAAGGTGCACGCCTCCTCACCCTCTGGGGCACAGATGACCGTGACCGGAGTGGAGGGTTCCGCGTCTCTGCCGCCTTCATGCTGCCCGAACATGTGCTGGTGCTGGACCATGCCATCGAGAACGCGCAAAATCCCACCTATCCGAGTCTCGCCCGTCTGTTCCCCGCGGCGATGAGAATGCAGCGTGCGCTGCATGACCTGCTCGGTATCTCGAGCGAAGCGCCGGACACCAGAGGTTGGCTGCGCCACGACGGCTGGCCGGAAAACGCGTTCCCTTTGCGGCGCGACTTCGATGCCAGCCAGGAATTCGCGATCGATCCTCAGCCGTACCCCTTTGTTCAGGTCGAAGGCGACGGCGTCCACGAGATCGCGGTCGGGCCCGTGCACGCGGGCATTATCGAGCCGGGACACTTTCGCTTCTCCGTGGTCGGTGAAAAGGTGCTCCACCTCGAGCAGCGCCTCGGCTACACGCACAAAGGCGTGGCAAAACTCTTTCAGGGACTTCCGCAGAGCGACGGCCACGTTCTGGCTGCTCGCATCTCCGGGGACTCTGCCGCGGCATTCTCCTGGGCATTCTGCTCGGCTCTTGAATCCATCACCCAGACCGTCTGCCCTCCACAGGCGCTTCATCTCCGGGCGCTTGCGCTCGAACACGAGCGCCTGGCCAATCACCTGGGCGACCTCGGCGCGCTGGGCAACGACGCCGGCTTCGCCTTCGGGCTAACCCAGTTTTCGCGCCTCAAAGAAGATCTGCTCCGCATCAACGCCGATCTGTTCGGAGCGCGCTATCTGATGGATTACATACTGCCTGGCGGCGTGGCACGCGAACTCCCCTCGTACGCCGCCGGCCTGCTGCTGAGCGGGTACCGAAGGCTCCAGGACGGCGTCGTCAGGATGCGATCCATTTACGACGAGCACGCGGGCATCCAGGATCGCTTCCGCGAAGCGGGCCGCCTCGAACACGATCTGGCGGTGAGACTCGGAGCCGTGGGCCTGGCTGCGAGGGCATCGGGTATCCCGGCCGATCTCAGGGCAGATTATCCTTCGGCCCCCTATGAGAAGCTCAGTCCCCGCGCAGCCACGCAGAGTTATGGCGACGTAGCAGCACGTGTCCAGGTAAGGTTCGACGAGATTCTCGAATCGCTGCGGCTTTGCCGGGTGCTTCTGGACGGCGCCTCAGGGGGCCCGGTGCAGGTGCCGGTTCCTCTCGCAGAGCCGAATCGTATCGGCCTTGGTCTCATCGAAGGATGGCGCGGCCCGGTGATGATTGCTCTCGAAAGCGGACCGGAGGGCATCATTCGCGATTGCCACGCGCACGATCCCTCTGTTCAGAACTGGCCGCTGCTCGAACACGCAATCCTCGGCAATATCGTGCCGGACTTCCCGCTGATCAACAAATCCTTCAACCTGTCCTACAGCGGACAAGACGGGTGATGCCTCGATGTTCGACGTGCTCTCGCGCATGGTGCGCACAGGAATCCTGACCGAATCGCCGGCGAACACGGCGCCTCCCGTGCTGGAGCACCTGCAAACGGGTCTGTGGAGAATCCTCGGCCGCGCACTTTGCATTCGCGAGGTCGACGCGGGTTCCTGCAATGGCTGCGAGCTCGAGATTCACGCGCTCAACAATCCCTATTACAACCTCGAGGGCCTGGGAATCCGCTTCGTCGCCAGTCCCCGCCACGCGGATCTGCTGCTGGTCACCGGTCCCGTCTCAGTCAACATGGAGCAGGCTCTGAAGCGCACCTGGGAAGCAATGCCCGAGCCCCGGCTGGTGATTGCGATCGGCGATTGCGGTGCCTGCGGCGGAGTCTTCGGCCGCAGCTATGCCAGCCGCGGCGGCGTCGCGTCCGTGATCCCTGTCGATCTCACCATTCCGGGCTGTCCGCCCGGTCCAACCGCCATTCTTGAAGGAATTCTCCGCGTAGCCGGTGCCGGTCTAAGGGTGAAGGCCTCGCGCTGACCGCCACGTTACTGGTAAGGGGGCGTGAGGCGGGATGGACTGGCCGTCTTCGCAGCTATGCAGTGTCTCGCAGCCATCCAGCAGATA
>DASYYN010000224.1:0-3725 GCA_035933815.1 Acidobacteriaceae bacterium | reverse complement strand
CCGAGCGGCAATCACGAAGAGAAGGTGATCAAGGACCTGCTGAAGAAGGTGTATGCCGAGGATCCGCAGCACTGGCACAAGGTGGCCAGGGAGTGGCGCGGGGTGAGCGAGGAGACGACCACCGGCGTGCACCGGCTCTACAAGATGATGGAGCAGGGCAAGCTGCTGGTGCCGGCGATCAACGTGAACGACTCGGTGACAAAATCGAAGTTCGATAATTTGTATGGCTGCCGCGAATCGCTGGCCGACGGCATCAAGCGCGCTACCGATGTGATGATGGCGGGCAAGGTTGCCGTCATCTGCGGATATGGCGACGTGGGCAAGGGATCGAGCCACTCGCTGCGCGGCATGGGCGCGCGGGTGATCGTGACGGAGATTGACCCCATCAACGCGCTGCAGGCGGCCATGGAAGGCTTCGAGGTGACCACCTTGGAGGAGACGCTGGGGCGTGGCGACATTTACGTGACCTGCACGGGCAATACGGACATCATCACGCTGGAGCACATGAAGCGCATGAAGGACCAGGCGATTGTGTGCAACATCGGGCACTTCGATAACGAGATCCAGATTGACCGGCTGAATGCGGAACCGGGCGTAAAGAAGATCAACATCAAGCCGCAGGTGGATAAGTATGTGTTCCCCTCCGGACCGAATCAAGCCGGGCACGCGATTTTTGTGCTCGCCGAGGGGCGGCTGGTGAACCTGGGCTGCGCGACGGGGCACCCGAGCTTTGTGATGAGCAACAGCTTTGCCAACCAGACGCTGGCGCAGATCGACCTGTGGAAGAACCGCGACAGCTACGAAAAGAAGGTGTACGTGCTGCCCAAGAAGCTGGACGAGGAAGTAGCCCGGCTGCATCTCGAAAAAATCGGCGTAAAGCTGACCAGGCTCTCGCAGAAGCAGGCGGATTACATTGGCGTGCCGGTCGAGGGGCCGTTCAAGGCGGAGCATTACAGGTACTGAGCCAACAGCTGTCAGCTTTCAGCTCTCAGCTTTCAGTTTGGAAGGCGCCTGGACCGACTTTTGGTTTGGGCGCTTCTTGTATTGGATTCATGCTGTTGACTAACAGTCGGGTGCACTGGAATGGCGCTTAGTTTTTCGTTTGAGCTATTTCCGCCGCGGACGCCGGAGGCGGCTGCCAAGCTGCCGGGCGTGATTGCGCAGCTTGCGGCGCTGCGGCCGCATTATTTCTCGGTGACATACGGCGCGGGCGGGTCGACGCAGGATGGGACTTACCAGACGCTGATGAAGGTGGTGGAGCATGCGGGGATGGAGGCGGCGCCGCACCTGACGTGTGTGGGATCGACGCGAGAGCATGTGGGCGCGCTGCTCGACCGCTATCGCGAGGCGGGCATGCGGCGGATTGTGGCGCTGCGCGGGGATCTGCCGGCGACGGCGATGAGCGCGGCGGCGCCGGGTGAGTTTCATTACGCTGTCGAGCTGGTGCGGTTCATCCGCGAGAGGCACGGTGATGCGTTTCGGATCGAGGTGGCGGCTTATCCCGAGATGCACCCGCAGGCAGCGAGCCCGGCGGCGGACTTCGAGCACTTTCGGCGCAAGGTGGAGGCGGGGGCGGATGGGGCGATCACGCAGCTCTTCTATAACGCGGACGCTTACTTTCACTTCATGGACCGGTGCGCGAAGGCGGGGATTGGGATCCCGGTGATTCCGGGGATCATGCCGATTACGGGATACGCGAACGCGGTGCGCTTCTGCACGGGATGCGGGGCGGATCTGCCGCGGTGGGTGCGGCTGCGGCTGGAAGAGCTGCAAAACGACAAGCCGGGGCTGGTGGAATTTGGCGTGGAGGTGGTGACGCGGCTTTGTGAAACGCTGCTGCGCAACGGCGCGCCGGGACTGCATTTCTACACCATCAACCAGGCGGAAGCGAGCACGCGGCTGTGGAAGAATCTTGGGCTGCCGCTCGGTCAGCGCGCCGTCACCGAGACGTCGACATTGGAGCCGGCCGCGCCCATCAGCACCAGCGAGCGCTGAACGAAGGGTGCATAGGCCAGCAGCGCCATACAGGCCAGGGCCAGGCCGAAGTTGATGTGGTGCATCAGGAGAAAGGGCGAGAGCGCCCATAGCTCGTCGAGGGCCAGCAGGCCCGGCCAGATTTTGAGAAATTTGCGGCGTGCGCCGGGCGCGTGAAAGAGCGCCAGGCAGATGACGTATGCGCGCACGGCAATGAGCACCGCCGCGGTGACAACCAGGACACCAACGGCTCCGGCCGCCCAGCGAAATACCGAGAGCAGATCTTCGATTTCTCCCAGATTGGCGAGCGCCCCTACGTAGAATCCCAGATACATCATCTGAAAAAGAATGAAAAGGGTTTGCACCAGCGGGAAGGGCGCTCTGGGCAGTTCTTTCGGCGAGGCGAGGAGGCCGGCGCCGAGGCCCAGGTCCGGCTCCGGATCCGCCGGCGGTGGAATCTGCTCCGAGGCGACGGGTGGGATTCCGGGCTCGATCTGCTGAGGTTGCTCTGCTGAGAAACCGACATCAGGGCCGATGCGCTCGACGGGAGCTACAAAGCGGTAGCCGCGGCGCGACAGGGTTTCCACGAACCGTGGATGGCCTGCGGTATCACCCAATGCCTCGCGGATGCGATTGATTGCCGAGTTCACACCATGCTCGTAGTCGACGAAAGTTCCATCGGGCCAGAGTTCGCGCGCGATCTCATCGCGCGTGAGCAGCTCGCCGGGTCGCTCCAGCAGCATGGCCAGCACCTGGAAGGGCTGGGTGTTCAGCCGCACGCGCAGGCCCTGGCGGCGCAGTTCGCCCGTGGCCGCATCGGCTTCAAAGGCTCCAAAGCGATAGCGCCGTGCTGGGCGTGAATCGGGCATGTTGGTTGAGGAGTCCAGTTTAACCCGCAGGTAGTTGAAACCCAAGTTCGAGATCGATGGATAAGGGCCCGCAAATCGTGGCAGGAAAGCGGCTTCGGCGATGAGAATCAAAGGCGACCCGATGAGGCGCCGTGTATTGACCCGGAGAGAGGGACCGGGCAGAGTAACGGGAATGGAACTGCCGTCATGCTCGCGCTTGCTCAGGATTGCCGGGTTCGGCCTGTCGCTTGTATTACTGACCCAGGGATGGGCGGTGGAACCTTCGAGTGCCGCAATTGCTGGCTTCTATGCATATGCCGCGAACGTTGAGGCGCGGCTTGCCCGGGAGCACGATTCGGCATCGACATTTCTGGCCTCAGAAGACAGCGCACGGCTTCGCCGCGGTGACCCGTTCATCGAGCAGCTCACTGCGGCCGGCGGAGGCGCTTTGCCCGGTGCGCTGCTGCACGACTGGCGCGGAACGGCGTTCGTCCCCAACACTACGGCTGCACAATTTGAACGGCTGATGGAGGACTTCGCCGCCTATCCCCGGATTTATGCGCCGCAAGTGGTGAGCGCGCGGGTGCTTTCGCGGGAGGGCGAGCATTTCCAGGTACGGATGCGGGTCCGCCAGCAGCACGTGATCACAGTGGTGATGGATACGACGTACGACGTCACCTTTCGCAGGCTCGATTCGACGCGCGGCTACAGCATCTCGCGCAGCACGCGCATAGACGAGATCGCTTCGCCGGGCACGCGCAGTGAATATGCGCTCGGCCCCGCCGCCAGCCACGGATTCCTGTGGCGGCTGAACACCTACTGGAGCTGGGAGCGGCGGGACAGCGGGCTTTATATCCAGATCGAGACCGTTTCGCTCACGCGGTCGATTCCCACCGGGCTTGG
>DASYYN010000069.1:0-48189 GCA_035933815.1 Acidobacteriaceae bacterium | reverse complement strand
AGCACATAACCGCGCCCCAGCGCGTACTCCACGCTGAGGTTGTATTCCTGGGTACGTCCGTCGAGCATGTGCGGGTTAGTCCCTTCGATGAAGGGTGTCGAGTCCGGGGTACGGGGCGTAAAGAGCGGATAACTGGACTGTGGCTGTATCAGCGGAACAAACGGGCTTTGCAGCGATGCATCGCCGTTCGGGGCTCCGCCGACAAACTGCAGGGTGGCAAAGGGCGGCTGGTTCACAGTTTGTCCGGCAAGCGTGGCGGAGTGGCGGTCGAAATAGATGCCATACCCGCCGCGCAGTACGACGAGCGGATGCTGCAGCATCTGCCAGGCAAAGCCCAGACGCGGTGAAATATCCCCACGGGGCGTCTGATAAAGACCTGCAAAGGGCGTGCGCACGATGCCATTCGGCAATGTGCCCCTGAAATTGGAGGGCATCGTGAAGCCGCTGAAGGTGCCCGTCGCGGACACGGGTCCCTGGGTTGCAATCAGGGGATTGAAATTCGCGAGCCTGCCGTTCGTTTCCGTCGGCGCTCCAAAAATTTCGTAGCGCACACCTTCGTTCAGAGTAAGGCGCGGTGTGAGCCGGAAATCGTCCTGCGTGAATCCGGCGAAGTCCGTATATCGCTCGTTGCGACGGAAGATGCCTCCGCCCGCGATGCTGACCAGCAGATTGCTCAGGCCGAATGGGCTGTTGTTCTGCGTGGCGCTTTGGCCGACCAGAAAGTCGTCGAACGTGCCGACGATCACAAGGCCATCCACCTGCTCCGGCGTATCGATGTAGACCTGGTGACGCTTGATCTCAGCGCCGGCGCGCACATTGTGCCGTCCGCGGGTCAGCGCCACCGTGTCCTGCCCGACGAAAGTATTGGTGACCTGCCACAGTGAGGGGGTTCCCGCGTTGCCGATGGTGAATCCGCCCACCGACAAACTGGCCGCATGGGAGCCTGCCTGCGCCGGACCGGTGGGCGTGCCCTCGCCAAGATTCTGAGCAAACAGCGGATTCTCAGCTGTCGACAGGCCATCGAAGCGCATAAAGCCGAAGCGCGCCATGTTGACCAGCCTGGGGTTGAAAACGTGCGTATCGGTCAGAACAAACATCGTGTTGCGGTTGAGCGCATTGGTTCCCCATCCCGGAACATTGGCGCCATTGGGGGTGAAGGGCTCAGTGGTAGTTCCGCGAGAATAGAAGAATCGGCCTGCCAGCGTGTTGTCGGAACGAAGCGCATGATCAAGATTCACCGAGAACTGATCTGCACTGTAATGCGCGGGGATCGCGAAGGTGGATTGCCCCACCGGCATTTCATCGGAAGGGTCGGGGCCGGTGGCGGGGAGGGCTGCCTGGGGACTGGGAATCGCGAATTGGCCGTTTGGCAGCTTCGCGTTGAGAATCGCGAGCGCCACAGGATTGATGTTGGATCCATCGCAGGCCACCTGCGTGCCTCCTGCGATCGTCAGATATCCGCTGGCCGGCTGTCCTGATTGGTTCAGATGACCTGCGGGGCAGAACTGCGCGCCCAGGCTCGCGGCTGTGCGGTTCTGCGAAAGCAGAGGCAGGACGGGGTTCTGCTCGTCACCAAGTCCGTTCACCTCGCGCAGGCCTTCGTACGCCCCAAAGAAGAAGGTATGGTCGTGGCGGATGGGTCCGCCGACCGCGGCGCCAAACTGGTTCTCCTTCAGATCGGGACGCGGCTGGCCGTCGAGCTTCGAGAAGAAGTCGTTCGCGTTGAAGATATTGTTGCGGACGAATTCCCACGCGCTGCCATGGAAGTGGTTTGTTCCGGTGCGGCTGATCAGGTCGACATTCGCGCCCGACCCGCGGCCGTAAGCGGCGTCGAAGTTGGCCGTCTGCACCCGGAACTCTTCAATGGTGTCCGGCGAGGGAATGGCCGTGCCCACCTCGAACCCAGTCGCTGTTGCCGCCGAATTTTCCGCGATGTTGTTCGCGTCGATACCATTGAACTGAATGTTGTTGGCGGTGGGCGTCGCTCCGGCAGAGGCCACATTCTGGGTGCCCGATCCCAGTTGCGCCGCATTCGGCAGATCGACGATCACGCCAGGCGAAAGGCTGAGGATTTGCGTGTAGTTGCGATTGGAAAGCGGCAGCGCCTGAATCGCCTGCTGGTCCACAACGCCGCCGCGCGTCGAGCTTTCCACATCGAATGGCTGCGCATGCGTACTGACCTGGACCGTGGTGCTGGCCGTAGCGATGTTCAGCACTATTTCGAGTGACCGCGTTTCGCTTACCGTGACTTCCACGGCCTGCGCCTTCGCTGGCGCAAATCCGCCTGCCGTCACACTGACGGTGTACTCACCGGGTTCCAGCAGCGGGATCCGGAATTCGCCGCTGCTGTTGGTCGTGGCGTACCGAACCGTGTGCGTTGCTTCGTTTTCGGCCCGTACGGCGGCGCCGGCCATAGTGCGGTGCGCGGGATCGTAGACCGAGCCGGCAATCGCTCCCGTTCCTGGCGACTGGGCCCGGGCGGCGCATGCGAGCAGCACAACGGCGGCCGCCGCAATATATCTCCTGGCGAAGCAAAGTGCATCGTGGGTATTGAGCAAGGTAGCCTCTCGGGTGAAGCAGCTTGAGGCTGAGTATGCGCAGATCAAAACCCTGAATTGTTAGCGGCGTGTCATCTGAATGTAGGTATTTCGTCCCCGGGCACGACAAGAAAACTCAACACACGTCGAATTGCAACTTTACTTGTCACAGACTTCCGAGCGGCTCCCGGCCCAATCGAGGAGATCTGAACAAGTTACGCGCCCGGGACCCGTCGTAAGAGTGCGCTTGCCCCGGCTCCCGTAATGCCGGAGAGAGCCTGACAAAGCGATGACCTCTTTCTGACAACCTTCCGAGGCGGGGTTCGGTATCGTGCCTGTGACTGGCCGGCGATCCGGCCGTCGGGAGACATGGTGAAAGCGACTGAGACCTCTTGTACGGAGCCACCGCCGTCCGAGTTGGGAACGATTCTGGTCATTGAAGACGACCCCCGCATGCGCAAGGTGCTGCGCCGGATCTTCATGGACGAGAAGTACTCCGTCCTCGTCGCTGGTGACGGGCAGACGGGCCTGGAATTGTTCGAGGCGCATCGCCCGGTGGCTGTGGTGCTCGATCTTGTTCTCCCCCAGATCTCCGGACGCGAGCTGTGCCAGAAATTCAAAACTCTGCGCCCCGAGACGCCTGTGCTGGTGCTCAGCGCGATCACGGAGGTCATGTACAAGGTTTTGCTGCTGGAACTGGGCGCCGACGACTACGTGACCAAGCCATTCAGCCCGCGGGAACTGACGGCGCGCGTGCAGGCCACGATTCGGCGGAGGAAACAGCCGATGGCATCGGTGTATCAGTTTGACGATTGCGAACTGGACTTTGAGAAGATGATCGCCCTGCGTGCCGGCATGCCGGTGGTACTCACCTCGCATGAATTCAAACTGATGCGGTTCCTTACCCAACATCCGGAGTGCGTGCTGACGCGCGACTGCCTGCTCAATGAGGTGTGGGGCTATAACGCTGCCAACGCCACACGATCGGTGGATAACCAGATTCTCAAGCTGCGGCAAAAGCTCGAGAAGGATCCGGCCAATCCAAAGCACCTGCTCACGATCTATGGAGCGGGCTACAAATTCGTCCCGTAAACGGCACCCCGCCAAGGAAGGGGCGGCCGCATGCGCGCCTGGCCACTGCATAGCCGGCCCTGGCGGATTGGGAGAAGGGCTACGGCAAACCTCTGAAACCAGTCGGGTTATGCACTTGGGTGTGCGGCAAGTTGCTGATTCCCGGATGGGCGTCGAAAGAGCAAATGTCGCCCCTGTGGGGAAGGGCAGGTCACAGAGACGACATTTGCCGCGCCGCGTCAGAGCGACTTCAGGTACTCCACCAGGTCGTGCTTCTCCTGATCGTTAAGCCCCAGACCGAAGCGCTCGTTATAGCTGTTCACGACGTCCATGAGTGTCTTGAATCGCCCGTCGTGATAGAAGCGCCCCTTGTCCTGGGGGAACATGAACAGGCCCCGCTCGCGCACAAAGAGCCCGGCCAGGTTCACCGTCTGATAGGCATGACCTGGGGAACGGTCCGCCTCAAAACTGTCGATCTTCATTTCATCGGCAGTGTGCTGGTTCCAGCCGCCTTCCGACCACAACGGCTCACGGTGACAGGTATTGCATCCCGCTTTGCCGCTGAAGAGTTCGTCACCGCGTTGCGCGGCCTCCTCGTCAAAGTCGACGCCGGGACGCGGCTGCACCGAGGGGAGGGCCAGCTGGTATAGGTGCAGAGCTGCCAGCTTGCCGGTTACCTGATCCTTGTCCGGATCATCGACCGAGACATGCCCCAGTTTGGCGGCGGCCGCGATCGGGAACTGGCTGGCGTCATCGAAGCGTTCATCGAGGAAGCTGCCGATGCCGTGCAGCTCATCGACAGCAACAAAGGCGTTCCAGTACGTGACGGTACCCCATCCGCCGGTCCAGGTGTGCAGATTATGGCCGGCGAGACCCCGAGCGTTGGGGATCAGTGTTGCTCCGGGCACATTTGTACCTGTGACCATGCCATTTGTGGTCTGCTGCGGGTTGAACGCTTTTCCATCGAGGAACAATTCCGCGTCGAACTTGCCGGGACCCCAGGTGTTGAGGACACTTCGGACATCCTGCGCGGTCACACTGGCGTCCGCCGGCGCGAGCCTCAGCAGGTCGACAACGGGCTGCAGGTTCGGCGCAGTAGCGATGATGGCTCCAACGTTCAGGTCGCGATTGGCCAGGCCGTCAATGCGATTGCCGATGCCCGGAGCGACGGAATTGTCTACCGTGGAATGGCAAAGGGCGCAGGTGAAGCCGACCTGGGTGAGCGTGTTGTTGCTGACCGTGCCGACAACCCCGACTACCGCATTTTGCTCGATCAGCTTGAGCGTTACTGCGGGGCTGGTGAGGTTCACTCGGCCCTGCTTGATGGCTTCGACGAGGGAGGGCGAGAGGGCGGCGGAGTCGACTTTCAATCCGAGGGAGAGTGCGGTGGCGGGGGTCAGGGTACTGACGGCCTGCTGTATGTGCAGTTGCCCGGTCCAGAACGCCTCGTCGCCATAGGTGTCGAATCGAAAGATCTGACGACCCTGGTCAATGAGCATCTTCGCATTCTGTTCTGCACTGCCGAGAAACTGATTTGGCTTCTTTTCATCCTTCGCGCTCACCAGGCCTACTCCCGCTGCGCACACGGCTGACAGAACCAGAAGCGCTGTATAGATTCGTTTCATCTGATTGCCTCCTCTGATGGCAAAGCGCGCGACCGCCTCAGTGGCTGTGCGCGGCCATAGCAGAACTGAAGAACAGGAAGAAATTGGAGCCGACTTCAATGGCTCTGCCCGCTGCTTCCGCATCATCCATGGCAGTGGAGGAGGTGATGCCGCTGCTCCCGTCAGCCGCAGGCCAGTCGCTGCGGTCCATGATGAGCACCGGCCGCACCTCCCACCAGATGGCTCCGGTGTTGACCCGTGAATTATCGACAACGTGGCTGTGATTGGGCGTGGGTACGAAGATGGGCGCTTTGGGCGGTCCGGACATTTTGCCCAGCGCGACCAGTGTTTTGGACAGATCCACCGAGGATGCATGCATGGTGCAGGTGCCGGGAACGGGGTTGCTCGGGTCAGGGCATTGGGTGGTGATCGCCGAGTTCACTTTGGCTTTCCACGCTTCGGGCACGAAGCCGAACATCGAGATGAGCGCAGTGCCGAGAGCGCTGCCGCAGAGTTCGCCGGGCCTGCCGCCGCTGGGGCATGGCATTGCGTCGGCTGGATTCTGATCGTTGTCGACTGAAAACATCGGAATGAGCACGTAGAGTGCTGCGGTGTGCTTGATGTCGCCGCCCGCGGGATCTTTTGTGGGCTCGGTGATCGGCTGGCAGATCGGGGTCTGCATCTCGTTCGGATCTGACTGGGCCACGATGCCGTTGAAATCGAGATCGAGCGTGGGCTGATCCACGCAGTCGAAATTCTGTAGGTAGGTGAGGGTGATCAGGCGATTGTTGCCGAACCCATTGGTCTGGTTGGGAGCTAATTGCTGGGCAGATGCGGTGGTGAAGAACAGGACAGCTGCCGCCAACGGGAGCGAAGAGATGAAACGCGTCATCTTGCCTCCTTTGGGGTTCCCGAGAACAACTCTGCAGAGTAAGTGTTCGCGCTTAGAGGCGTGTCATCAGACTGTCTTTTGATTGTTCAGTGCTTCCGGGAAATCCGCCGCGTTTGTCGCAGGAATGTTTGAGAGGTGTCATAACAATATTGAGGCGCAAAATACCGATCCCACATGCAACGTCCTTAGCTCAAGTAGGCGCGCAGAAAGCTTGCGATCCACTTTTTCTCGCGTGAAATCAGCACGTGGCGAAGCAGGCAACCGCGCTGCCAGCCCGGCAATCACAAAGCCCAGGTATCAGGGGCGCAAGTGTCAAAACCACGGCAGAAGCGCTCCGCGCCCACATTGGCGCTCCATCATGCCGGTAGCCGAGCATCCTGATCACCGGCATTTACGCAGGCTCATCGGGCCTCGAAAACCCACGCTAAAGGAAGTGCGAAATGAAAAATCGAATACCTGCGATTCTCGTCAGCGCAGCGACCCTCGCGTTCGCCGCGAATCTTCCGGCGGCAGCGCAGACGAACAGCACGACAAAGAACGGTCCAACTACAGTGACCGGATGCCTCTCAGGGCCGAACGATGAGGGCGCGTTCGTTCTGAAACCGGCGAAAGGCCATGCCTTCGAAGTTGGCGGTAACGATCAGCTGAAGGAACATGTCGGCCATACGGTCAGGCTGACTGGAAGCTGGGTTAAATCCGGCACTGAAATCGGCGAGAACGAATCAGCCGAAAAGAACGAGAAGAATGAGGGTAGCGAACATCACGGGGTGGCCGAACGACATTTCAAGGTCACGGATATCCACCACATCTCGGCCTCGTGCTCACAAACAGGCGCCGCTGCGACGCCGCAGTAGTGCTTGCGTAACAGATAGTGCGCAACCCGGGCCGCCCTGCTTATTCGTCGGGGCGGCCATCCCGCTTGATGTATGTCCAGTAATGTCCCTTCAACCAACAGAAGGACTGGTGCGATGCGCCCATTCTTAGTTGGACTTTTGACCGGTGTGATCCTGGTACTGCTTGCACAGTTTCTGTGGATTCGACTTGGCTTCATCAATCCGGCAGCAGATATTTCCGAAAATGCTCTTGAGAAATCGCTGGCTATGCCTGGCCTTGATGCATCCCTTGACCATCACGCTCCCAGGATTACGAATCCGGTCCCACCAACGGACGCCAATCTGATCGAGGGCATGAAACTGTATCAGACAAACTGCTCCAGCTGTCATGGAGATGTTCGGCAGGAGGACAGCATGTTTGCGGAAGCCCTGTACCCGCGAGCACCTCAATTTATGAAGGACTCGCCAGATATGCCAGATAACCAGAATTTCTACATCATTGAGCATGGCGTGCGCCTGAGCGGGATGCCGGCATGGGGCAAGATTCTCAATGAGCAGCAGGTCTGGCTGCTTACGACATTCCTGAGCCACATGGATAAACTGCCGCCGCAGGCTACCGCTCAGTGGAAGGCTATGGCTCAGGCCAATGCTGAGCAAGGTCATTAGGACGCTGTCGGAGGAGGGAATTAGAAATGGGCGGTAACGAGACGAACACCCGCCGTAGGCGACCGATGTCGAAAATTCTTTCCACTTGCCCGATCCCCCTGTGAGCCCGGCTGCGACTGCCGGGTGGAGGCTGCGCCTATGTCGTCGACATTTGCTCCCGGGCAGAAAGGAGTTTTCCCTGGCGCAGTTGTCTGCGCTTCATCAGCAGGAAGAACACCGGGACCAGGATGAGGACGTGAATGGTTGAGGTGATCATTCCGCCGACGATTGGGGCGGCAATGGGTTTCATGACGTCCGAACCGATGCCCGTCTCCCATAGGATCGGCGCGAGACTGAGAATCACGGCGGCGACGGTCATCAGTTTTGGGCGAAGGCGCTGCACGGCGCCGTCGATCGTGGCCTGTTCGATATCGCTGTCGTTCAGGGCTGTGCCGAGTTCCATGCGGCGTTCCAGGGCCTCGTGAAGATAAACGACCATCACCACACCGGTTTCGACGGCGATGCCAAACAGCGCGATATAGCCGACCCACACGGCGACGCTGAAGTTGTAGCCGAGAATCCACTGCAGCAGAAGGCCACCGGACATTGCATATAGAGTCGGGAAGATGAGCACGGCGGCTTCAGCAGCGGATTTGAAGACGAGATACAGCAGCATGAAGATAACGAAGAACACGATGGGAAGGATCACCTGAAGCCGCTCCCTCGCACGAAGCTGGAACTCGTACTCGCCGGCCCAGCGCCAGGTGTATCCCGGCGGCAACTCCAGCTTTTGCCCGATCAGACGACTGGCGCGGCTGACGAAGTCGCCGTAGTTGCTGTTCTTCAGGGTTAGGTAGACGTATCCGGTGAGCGCCGCGTCCTCATCGCGGATCATCGCGGGCCCTCGGGAGAAATAGACCCGCGCCACCTGGCTGATCGGGATCTGTTCACCGGAGGGCGTCGGAATCAGAACCTGAGAGATCGCGGCGGGGTTGTCGCGGAAGTCGCGCTGGTAACGGACCGCAATCGGAAAGCGCTCGCGCCCCTCGACATTCTGCGCAATGCTGGCTCCGCCGATTTCCGAGCTAATCGTGCGCTGGACATCGCCGACCGTGAGCCCGTAGCGTGCTGCGACTGGACGGTTAACGTCGATGTTGAGGTAGAAGCCCTGCGAGACACGCTCAGAAAACGCGGAGGAGGTTTCGGGCATGCCCGACAGAAGGTTTTGTATTTGCGAACCGATGTCCTGAATGCGGCCGAGGTCCGGGCCCTGAATCTTGATGCCGATCGGGGTCTTGATCCCTGTCAGTTCCATGTCAAGACGGTTCTCGACCGGCATGGTCCACGTGTTCGTGAGGCCGGGGAACTGAAGCTTCCGGTCCATCTCGGCGATCAGGTTGTCATAGGTCATGCCCGGGCGCCACTGTGAACGCGGCTTCAACATGATGGTCGTGTCATACATGTCGAGCGGCGCGTTGTCGGTGGCGGAATCTGAACGGCCCACGGTCCCGAAGACCGTCGAAACCTCCGGAAAAGAGCGAATGATGCGGTCCTGCTGCTGCATCAGTGACACGGCCTGTGGCACGGAGATACCTGGCAGTGCGCTCGGCATGTAGAGAGCCGAGCCTTCATACAGGGCAGGCATGAACTGGCTGCCCAGGCGGAAGTAGAGGGGAATGGTGACGGCGAGGAAGACCAGGTTCAGTGCGACGACAATCTTCCAGTGGCGCAGGCACCAGCGAAGCACAGGCAGGTAAAGCGCCTGGGTGATCCGGGCTGCGGGGTTATGCGATTCCGGACGCAGCTTTCCGCGCAGGCAGAACGGCATCAATGCCGGCACCAGCGTGATAGAAAGCAGCGAAGAGAAAACCAGAGCCAGAGTCTTGGTCCATGCCAGCGGGCGGAACATGCGCCCCTCCTGGGCTTCCAGCAGGAACACCGGCAGGAACGACACCACGATGATGACGAGTGAGTAGAACAGCGCCGGACCGACCTGCTGAGCGGCGTGGACGAGGATGCGGCGCCTCTCTCTCTCGTTCGCAGGCTTTTGTTCAGTTAAGTGGCGATATCCGTTTTCCACCATCACGATGGCTGCATCGATCAGCACGCCGATCGCAAGCGCCAGTCCGCCCAGGGACATGATGTTGGAGCTGACGTGGAGATACAGCATGGGGACGAACGCCGCCAGCACGGCGATGGGAAGAGTAAGGATCGGCACCAGGGCTGAGCGAAAGTGAAACAGAAACGCGATGCTCACAAAGCTGACGATGATCGCTTCGATGACCAGGTCCCGCTTTAGCGTGTGGATGGACTCATTGATTAGCCAGGAGCGGTCATATCCGGTGGCGATCTCAATGCCGGGAGGTAACGAGGGCGCGATCTCCCGCAATTTGGCTTTCACGGCGTCGATGGTATTAAGAGCATTGCCGCCGTAGCGCATGACGACGATTCCGCCAACGGTTTCGCCCTGGCCCTGCCAGTCGGCTGCGCCGCGACGCACGTCGGGGCCAAAGGAGACGGTGCCCAGGTCGCGCACCAGCACGGGTGTGCCGTTCTTTGTGGCGACCGGCACGTTTTCGAGATCGGAGAGCGAGCGCAGATAGCCGAGTCCGCGAATCATGTATTCGGCGCCGCTCATATCGAGCACATCGCCGCCGACCTCGTTCGTGCTCTGACGCACTTTGTCGATGACCATCGACGCGGAAATTCCGTGCGAGAAGAGCTTCTGCGGGTCGAGGTTCACCTGGTACTGGCGTACGAATCCGCCGATGCTGGCGACCTCGGCCACGCCGGGGACGGTTTCCAGCTGATAACGCAAATACCAATCCTGCAGCGCACGCAGATCGGCAAGGCTTTTGGTGTGACTGCGATCGAGGATGGCGTATTCGTAGACCCACCCAGCGCCGGTCGCATCGGGGCCAATGGCGGGGTGCACGTCGGCAGGCAGGTTTCCCGCAATCTGCTGCAGATACTCGGTCACGCGTGAACGAGCCCAGTACAGGTCCGTGCCATCGTTGAAGACGACGAACACATAGGAATCGCCGAACATGGTTTGCGCACGGACACCCTTCACGTGCGGAGCCGAGAGCAGCGCCGAAACGATCGGGTACGTGACCTGATCCTCGATGACGTTGGGAGGTTCCCCCGGCCACGGCGTGTGGATGATGACCTGAACGTCGCTGATATCCGGCAGCGCATCCAGCGGCACGCGCCGCATGGACCAAACGCCGGCGGCCGCGAGCAGAATGGCTCCGGTGAAAACGATGAAGGGATTGCGGCTGCACCACTCGATGATTTTTGCGATCATCACATCCCTCCTGAGGCGCTGACGCTGAGTTGCTTTGTGGCAAGCGTCTGCCCATTGCGTGTGGCGACGATCGTCACCTGCCAGGTGCCGCCGGATCCGAGCTGGAGCGATCCGGCATACACGCCCTGACCTTTGTCGGTGAGGTTCGCTGCGGCGCGCATTGCTCCCATGCCCATGCCGGGCATTGCCGGCATGAAGAAGGTGACGTTGACCTGTGTTCCGCTAACCGGTTTCGCGTCGGGGCCGGTGAGGTGCACCTCGACGGTGTTCATGCCCTTGCGCGGGGGCGAGGGGCTGGTGCTGAACGTGATTTGCGCTGACTGGGCCGCGGCCGCCGGCGAGGTTGGTGGCTGGGACGGGGATGCGGCGGGTCCGAGAGCTGACTGGAGTTGCGCCTCCGAGTCAACGAGGAAATTCGCGGAGCTGACGATGCGGTCTCCGGGCTGGAGGCCCTTCAGAACAACGACGGAATCGTCGAGTTGAGGACCGGTCTGAATCTCCCGCGGTTCGAGGTTGCCCCCGCCATGATCGATGAACGCGATCTGTCGGGTACCCGCCTGTAGTACGCCGGAGACCGGCATAACCAGTTGCCGTCCAAGCGGAACCGCGATCTTGACGGACACGTACATGCCGGGCTTGAGAACGACTCCCGGGTTGCTGAAGATGAGCCGAACGCGGACGGTGCGGGTCGCCGGATCGACACTGGGCAGAATCTGATCGATGTGCCCACGGAAGGTGCGCCCAGGGTACGAGTCGACCGTGACCTGCGCAGGATCCCCGGGCTTCAGCCGTCCCACGTCGTTCTGGAAGACGTTGGCGTAGACCCAGACGGTGGACAGGTCGGCAATGGTGTAGAGCTTCGTATCAGGCTGGACGTACGCGTTGGGCAGAGCATTGCGCTCGGTGACGTAGCCGGAGACAGGCGAATTGACGACGATCTCGCGCTGAACACGTCCGCTCTGCTGTAGCCGGGCGATCTCGGCGCCGGGGATGTCAAACTGGCGCAGGCGGTCCTCGGCTGCCTGCAGCAGCCATCCGCCTTCCTGAGCGGCCGTGCCGTGCATACCGGTCGAGAGCGCGGCCTGATTCTGCTTCGCGAGCAGATATTCCTGTTCGGTGCTCACCAGGTCGGGGCTGTAGATCGTGAACAGCCGCTGCCCTTTGCGCACGTATTGCCAGGTCGCGTTGGCGAAGACGTTCTGAATCCACCCGGGAAAGCGCGTCTGCACGTAGGCGAGGCGTTGCTCATCCACATCCACATTGCCTGGCACCTGCAGTTGATCCGTGACATACCTCTGCTCGACGACCGCGGTGGTCACCCCGATCTGCTGCAGCCGCTCCGGCGCAATTTGCACCGGGGCGAGCGGCAGAGCGGCGCTGTCCGCGTGGGTATCGGGTGGAGCGGAACGTGGTTCGCTCGCCGGGCCTCGCGCGACTATCGGTTCCGACTGGTCCACAGGGACCATCGCCCTGGGGTGAATGAATTGATATGCGAGCGCACCTGCCAGCAGGAACACGATCATCAGAGTTGTCCAAAACGCCTTGCGATAAGCCTGGCCGTTCATTGTTTTTCCTCCTGCGCGGCATGCGCGGGCTCTGCCGGAATCGGTTCAATGGGTGCGCCCACTGCGAGTTCGAGGTCTGCCAGCCGCATTTGAAAATCGGCTGTGGCCTGGAGAGCCGCCAATTCGATATCGATCACGGCCATCTGACTGTCGAGCAGATTAAGAAAGTCGGACTGATTGTTCTCGTAGGCGATGACTGCGGCGTGGAGTGTGGCCTCGGCCTGCGGACGCAGTGAATTCTGATACAGCGCGGCCAGTTTCCGGGCGGCCTCAGCCTCGGCGCGCGCTTCCGCGATCTGGCCGAAGGCTTCGGTTTGCAGGGCAGCCAATTCGGCGTCCTGCTCGCTCACAGCGGCTGTCGCTTCGGCGATCTCCGCATCATGTTTGCGATGGTCCAGCCACGGCAGCGTCATTGAGCCTTCGACCATGTAGGTGTTGCGCATCTCGCTGGTCGGAGGCATCAGCATGTAGCCTGCGGAGACGGCAAAATCCGGAACATAGGCTTTTTTTTCAAGCGCCTGTTGCTGTCGGTTCTTTGCCGCTGCTGCCTGCGCGGCAAGCAAGTCGGGGCGATCCCGCAGCGCTTGCTGGTCGAGACTCTCCTGCGAAGGCAACGCGGTCAGCACGCCCTGGTCGCCCTGTAGACGAAGCGGAGCGGAGGGATCGCGTCCCAGCAAGGTGTTGAGCTGCGCTTTCGCCACCTCGGCGTCGCGGTCGAATCGAATCATGTGCTCGCCCAGGCGCGTCAGTTCCAGCTGTGCTTTCAGCAGGTCCTGCTGTGGCACTTTGCCCACCGTGTATCGAATGCGGGCCGCCTCAATCGCCTGCCGGGCAATGTCCACGTGCTCGTCGTGGATCCGCAGCTCTTCCTGCGCTTCCACAAATGTGTAGAACGCCTTCCGCACTTCCACCTGGACGCGCAGCCGAGTTGCGGTGAGTTCGTCTTTCGCAACGGAAACATCGGACTGGGCGACTGTGGTACGCAGATGCCGCTTGCCGGGACCGGGCAGCGCCTGGGTCACCATGAACATGTTTTGCGCCTGGTTGTAATTCCAGGGCTGCTTCAGAGGCACGCCCCATCCGCGATACATCGCCTCCGGATCATCGAGTGCGCCGGCTGCGGGCACGTTCGCCTCCGCCATCGCCACCCGCCGCGCTGCTATGGCGATCTCCGGATTGCGAGCGAGCGCGATGCGCTCGACGTCGTCCAGCGTGAGCGCCGGGCCGGAGCCATCCGGCAGCGCCTTATTCCCGATAAGAGATTCGAAATTGGACAAAATCCCGGTCCGGCTTTCGTTCTGCGCCTGAACAACAGGCGCGGACACGCAGAGCGCGGACAGGGAAAGCACTACAGCAAGAGCTTTCATCGTTCCCTCGCGACGAATGGGGCAGAGAGCACGCAAGGATGCATCCTCGCGCGGACGCGGGACGCCTCAGCGAGTGAAGGAACGAATTGCTAAATACGAAGGATGGAGTGAACCACGGAAGAACTGCCCGGCGGAGAGTCGGTTGAAACGCCTAACCTTGCACCTGACCGTTCGCGCACGACGGAAGCCTGGGACGCCACAGAACCTGCAGCAAAGTTGACCAGCTGATCTGATGCAGCGGCATGGCCGGGTAAGAGAGGGTTGGGAGAGGGTTGGACAATGCAGCAGCTAACACCCGTCATTGTCGCGGGAGATCCGCATTCCTGGGCTTGTGCGGAGCAGCAGGAGTGATGGCCAGCATTGGCCAGGCAGGCGAACACCGGCATCGCAGCCCAAAAGGCCGCGACGACCAGCAGCACCGATGTCAAGCCCCTGCGCACCCGCATAGTTTAAACCTGTTCCTGCATGTTCGATTCTGAATCACCGCGATCCGACTCGCGGTGACCCTGATCACATGATCATTGACAGGCCGGACGGCTTGCACGGGCAGAACGCACCAGCCGTGCCTGGCACCACTCGTGTATGGCACCTTATCCGGAATGGCTGCACATTGTCGCCTGGGTATACATCAGCATCTGCCTCGCATGCGCTCTTTTCGCAGCAATCCACACGCTCCTGCATCCCCAACGTATGTGGATCATGGGCCTCGTCTGGCCGATCACTGCGTTGTACATGGGGCCGTTCGCTCTCTACATGTACCGCGAATCGCTGCCGCTGCTGGAGAAGAAACCCAAATCACCTCAAATGAAAGCGGTTCAGGAACGCTTCGAAGATGCTCCTCCAACGATGTTCCAGAACTTTATAGCCGTGTTCCACTGCGGTGCCGGTTGCACGCTGGGCGACATCGCTGCTGAATCGACGGCGCCCACACTGGGTCTGATTTTTGCCGGAGAATTCGGCTCCAGGCTTCTCCTCGACTTCGTGTTTGCGTATGTCCTCGGCATCGCCTTTCAGTACTTCACGATTGCGCCCATGCGCGGACTCTCTTTTGGCAAAGGCCTGGCCGCCGCTGCGAAGGCGGACACTATATCCATCGCCGTGTTTGAAATCGGGATGTTCGGCTGGATGGCAATCACCTACTTCCTGCTGTTCCCGTCGCCGCACCTCGAACCTGGCATGGCAGCTTTCTGGTTCATGATGCAGTTCGCGATGATCGTTGGGTTCTTCACTGCGATTCCGGCCAACGCCTGGCTGGTTCATAAGGGATGGAAGGAGAAGATGCCCAAAGTGGACCCGCAACAGATGAGGATGGGCATGCAGGTACTCGAGCGGGATGAGCGGCCTCGGCGTGCAGTGTAAATCGCGTCAGACCTACTCACGCGCAGCGCGCAACTGTTCCCCTTTACAATTTCGTGGAGCACAAACTGATCAGAGCAGAAGATCTGCGATCTGCCGCCGCGGAAAAACACGGGGGTGGGCTCCAGCGAGATTTCTCAGCAGGCGCCTTGCTCCCGGCCCAGATTGCTCGTAGTTCGTGATCCGCAGAATCCCTGCACCGGACCAGGCAAGACCAACGGGGAGCTAAATCGAGTGTTTATCTTCCGTAATCAGCACGAATGCTGCTTTCGAGCCGCCTTTCTTACCGCCGTTCTGCTCATGGTCATTTCCTTCGGGGTGAGCGCTCAGAGCGCTCCTCCGCTGAACTCCGCGCTCATCGCTTCGAACTGGCCGGCGTTCTGGATCGCGAGTCCCACAGCTCCGGCACGAGTGCCGGGGGTTTTCTACTTTCGCCGCGAGCTCAGGCTCGACACCGTCCCGGAGCATTACTGGGTTCACGTCAGCGCGGACAATCGCTACATCCTGCATGTGAACGGCAAGTACGTGGCTGAGGGACCTGCGCGTGGGGATCTCTTCCACTGGCGTTTTGAAACGGTGGACCTGGCGCCATTCCTGGAGACGGGCAACAACATCGTTGCCGCGGTGGTCTGGAATTTCGGTGATTTGGCTCCCGTCGCGCAGATGAGCGACCGCACTGGTTTCCTCATCCAGGGCGACACACAAGCCGAAGCCGCGGTGAACACGGGCAGCGCCTGGCAGGTGCGCGAAGAACCGGGCCGGGCCGCGCTCGGCCACAGCGGCGTGCATGGATACTATGCCGCGGGACCTGCGGAGAAAATCGATGGCCGAGCGCTGGACTGGACCTGGGACCAGCCCACGACCGAGGCTGCCGGCTGGCAAACTCCGCGTCTCCTCGGGCACGCGGCTACTCGCGAAGCGCAGGATGCAGGCAACAACTGGGAGCTCGTGCAGGACCCACTCCCGCCCATGGAGCATCGCCTTGTCGATGCTGGATCCGCGGTTCGCGCTGAGGGACTGCCGTCCGCTCCGAGCTTTCCCTCTGCGCCACTTACCATCCCGGCGAACACCCACGTCACACTGCTCCTCGATCATCGCGTGCTCCAAACCGCCTATCCCGAGCTGACTGTAAACGGCGGCCGCGATGCTGAGATCAAAGTCACCTACGCAGAAGCTCTCTACGATGCGCAGGGGCACAAAGGCAATCGCAACCAGATCGAAGGGCGTCACATTCAGGGCATCACGGACGAGCTGATCTCCGGCGGCGGCACTACGCAGGTATTCCAGCCGCTTTGGTGGCGCACGTGGCGCTACCTGCAGCTGGACATCACCACGAAATCAGAACCTTTGCAGCTCGTGTCGATGCGGGCCTGGTTTTCGGCATATCCGTTCAAGGCTGCTGCTGCCATTTCCGGAGACATTCCGCGTCTCGATCAGCTGTGGGATACCGGGTGGCGCACGGCCCGGCTCTGCGCGCACGAGACCTATATGGATGCGCCCTATTGGGAGCAGTTGCAGTACGTTGGCGACACGCGCATTCAGGCCCTGATCTCCTACGTGATGACCGGCGATGCACGCCTCGCTCGACAGGCGATCGAGAACATCGATGACTCTCGCACGATAGAAGGAATAACCGAGAGCCGCTATCCTTCTGCGCTCCCGCAGTTCATCCCGCCCTTTTCGCTGCTGTGGGTCAACATGCTTCACGACTACTGGATGTATGTCGACGATCCGCAACTGGTGCGCGATACGCTGCCGCACACACGGCCGGTTCTCGACTGGTATGCAGCGCGGCTGCGGGGAGACGGATTGCTGGGTAATGTGAAGTGGTGGGAATTTGCTGACTGGACCGCTTCGTATCGCGACGGCGTCCCGCCGCAGGATGCAGACGGCGGCTCGACATTCCTGACGCTGCAATTCATCGAGGCGTTGCAGGCCGCCGCTGAGATGGAGTCGCAATACGGCAGTCCGGAGCGGGTCCAGCAGTATCAGGCGATGATCCGCAAGGCTTCTGAGGCGCTGAATCGGGAGAACTGGGACAGCCGCTACGGCCTTTACGCCGACACGCCGGCGAAGAATAGCTGGAGCCAGGAAGCGAACATCCTTGCGGTGATGCTCGACGTCGCTCCGCACGATCAGCAGCAGTCGATCCTGCAGCGTCTGCTCGGATCAAAGCCGGGCGAAGCTACCAGCTTCGAGGGAAAGCCGGTTCCCGCGATGTCCGAGCCCAGTTACTACTTCCGTTTCTATCTGAGCCGCGCGCTGGAACACGCTGGTCTCGCCGATCTTTACCTCGGGCAGCTGCGGCCCTGGTACACCATGCTCGATCTGGGGCTGAGCACGTGGGCGGAGACGCCGGAGCCAACTCGCTCGGACTGCCACGCCTGGAGCGCCAGCCCCAACTACGATCTGCTGACGGTCGTCGCGGGCATTCGGCCTGACGCTCCAGGGTTCACCAAGGTCCTTATTGAGCCGCATCTCGAGGGGCTGCACCAGCTTGACGCGTCCATGCCACATGCCGGAGGAGCGATTCACACCGTGTATACCAGCGGAGACAATCGCTGGACGGCAACAGTCACTCTGCCTCCTGGGCTTCGCGGTACCCTGGTGTGGAGGGGCGAGAAGATGCCGCTTCATCCTGGAACACAGACGCTGAAGCTTCCGTGATTTCTGTAGCGGTAGCTTTGCCGGTCGCGCGATCGATCATGGTATGTTGCTTTGACACAGGGGATCAGCGGCGATGATTCCGTTGTCGTGAGAGGTCGCTACAATCGGTAAGGCAGAATCGCGGATTTGGAGGCGTTAGCCGGATGCGAAGCGACTGACGGGACTGCGCGGGCGATCGCGATCATCGGCCGGTTCGTTTTCTAACCTTCAGCCGCGGAGGCATGGTTTGCGTGCTGGGTCACAATCCGCCGATCAGCGCTCTCCTCTTTGCGTATTGCTGGCCGATGACCTGAGCGGCGCCTGCGACGCCGGAGTGTGGTTTGCGCGGAACGGGCTCCTCACCCGTGTGGTGCTCGGAGGCGCGGCGTCAAAGGAGTGCGACGTGCTGGCCGTGAGCACAGACAGCCGTAATGTCATAGCTCAAGGTGCGGCCGAACAGGTGCGAGCCACGGCCGGCACACTGCCGCTGAGTTCCGGTGCGCTTGTCTTCAAGAAGATTGATTCCACGTTCCGCGGCCCCATTGCAGCGGAATGCGACGCGCTGATGAACGTGACAGGTGCGCCGTACGGCGTTATCGTTCCCGCCGTTCCCTCCCAGGGAAGAACCGTCGTGGACGGAACCCTGTGCGTGGAGGATATTGCCGGCGGTTGGTCCCTCGATTTGCGGGAAGCGCTGCGGCAGCAGGGGGCAGTCGCTTCGGTCGTTTCTCCACGGGCATCCGGCACAGCACAGGAACTCGCAAGTGCGATCATGCGGGCCGCAGAGTCTGCTCGTTATGTGCTCTGCGATGCCATTAGCGACGAGGATCTCGCGCTGGCAGCCAAAGCCCTCTTCTCTCTCCAGTCGCGACCTCTGTGGATTGGTGCCTCCGGGCTGGCGAAACACGCCGCCGGGCTCCTGCGCAGCAGAGCTGAGCATGGCGTGTCGCAACTTTTTTCGCCGACAAGCGGTCCGGTCGTGCTCTGCATCGGCTCGAATCACGAAGTCACCCTGGCGCAGGTGGAACGCGTTCAGCAGGTATACAGCGGAGCGATCGGAAGGGGCGCCGGTTCTGCGGCAAGCCGGATTGGTCCTGCTGCGGAAGGCGCTTCTTCTCTCGTGGTTATCATGGATAGTTCTTCGGTGAGTACTGCCGAGCTACGGGCAAGCATCGAAGAGATGCGCAGCTGCTCGCCGGCGGCCCTCGTCGTGACCGGGGGCGATACTGCGGCCATGATATGTCGAGCAGCGGAAGCGAGAGGAATTGTGCTGGAAGATGAAGTTGTATCCGGTGTACCGGCTGGCCGTATTGAAGGCGGTGTACTGGATGGAGTGAGGCTGGCGACCAAGTCTGGGGGATTCGGCGGGGTTGATTGCCTCGTGGAATGCATTCGCCGCCTCAGCAGCAACGTTGTGACAGGAGCGAGATGACGGCGCAGCGCATGCGAATCGCGATCACGATGGGCGACCCTGCGGGTATCGGCCCGGAGGTAATTCTGAAGGCGCTCACGGATGACGCGGTTGGGGCGCTGGCGGATTGGGTGATCGTCGGGGACGGTCGTATTCTGGCGGATACCGCGGAGCGCTGCGGCATTCCGAAAAGCGTGTTCGACGCACGCCTCCTCGACGTGAAGGCTCTGAGTGATGGATCGAGCGTGACTCCGGGCAAGATTTCTCCCCGGTGCGGAGCGGCGGCGTTAGAGTACGTGCGCGTCGCTACCGAGTCCTGTCTAGCCGGAGAAACGGCGGCGATGGTGACTGCTCCCCTGAACAAGGAAGCCGTTGCTCAATCTGGAGTACAGTTCTCTGGACACACGGAATACATCGCGCAGTTGTGCGGGGTGAACGAGTCGAGAATGTTGCTGGCTGGCCCCAGGCTCTCTGTAGTTCATGTTTCTACGCACATCTCCCTGCGGCAGGCCTGCAATCTTGAATTCGAGCGGGTGCTGACCACGATTGTTCTGGGGGATAAAACGATGCGGCTTCTGGGCCATGCGAATCCGCGCGTCGTGGTATGCGGACTGAACCCGCACGCCGGCGAGCACGGGCTCTTCGGCAAGGAAGATGCGGAGATCATTGCACCGGCGATCGACGAAGCTCGCCGCCGAGGGATTCGATGCGAGGGGCCGGCGGCGCCGGACACTGTTTTTCTGCAGGCTTCACGCGGCAAATACGAGCTGGTGGTGGCGATGTATCACGATCAGGGCCATATCCCGATGAAGCTGCTCGATTTTGACGACACGGTGAACATCTCGATCGGGATTCCGATTATCCGCACCTCTGTCGACCATGGCACGGCGTTCGATATTGCGGGCCAGGATCAGGCCAATCCCAAAAACATGATGGCTGCCATGCGCATGGCAGCGGCGATGGCACAACACCGAACGACGGAGCCGCCCCGAGCCCTCTGATCGCGCCAGTTTAAGCATCAGCTTCCGGCGGACAACAGACCTCTTCGCCCTTCGCGCACATGCGAGAGTGCCACCACGCCGTCAGGAAAGGGCACGCAATGGTGGTCACAATGACGCTGCACGCCACCAGCACTGTGGCTGAAGCTGCTGCAGGAGTGTATTTACTGTTCGCCGCTGCGACCAGGGCGGGAACGGCAGCCGCATTACCCGCCGTGGTCGACGCAGCAATTCCCGCGGTTCCGTTTCCGCCCACCAGCCGATCGACGACGCCGAGCGTTGGTGCGCAGACCAGCAGGACTGCGGCTCCGAGAAGGAGTCCGGTGAGTCCAGCCGACCACACGAGCTTGAGGTCCAGGGTGCTGCCAAGTGCGAACGCGAAAAAGGGGATCAGGACCGGCGCTGCCCGGCCGAGGAAATCGCGAATCTCCGGATCGAGATTCCCCAGCAACATTCCGACGCCAAGCGGCAGGATCGCACCCACCAGCGCCTGCCACGGAAACGCGGAGAGGCCGGCGACGCCCAGCGTGACCATGGTGAAAAACGGCCCCGACTCGAGAGCCATGACGGAATACGCGGCGGCGTCTTCTGTGGCTCCGTACTGTGTCATCAGCGCCATATAGAGCCCGCCGTTCGTATCGTTGATCGCGGCGACGAACGCCAGCGTCGAGATTCCGGCAAGCCATCCCGACGCAACCGGAAGAATTCCGAGCCAGTAGCGGCCAAGGAGTCCGGCGCCGAGTCCAAGAAGCAGCTTCGTCGCCAGCAGAGCGCCGCCCTTGCGCAGGAGAATGGGGATGGCTCGAACGGAGACGGTGCTCCCGATACAGACATAGAAGACGGCGAGGATGGGAAGAGAGCCGGTAAAAAGGGCGCCTGTGAATGATCCGAAGAACCGCGCCGTGTGCGGAGCGAAGGTTGCCAGAATGGCGCCGCCGATGAGCGGCACCACCATCATTCCACCCGGCACGCTCTCGATTGCGCGCTTGATCGGAATCGAGAAGCGCGCCCGATTTCCTGGCGCGGGCAAGGCAGGGTCCAAAGCACGGCGAGTTTAGCACGGGTTGGAGCGGGCTCCAAAAGCTGTCGGAGTGCCGGCGCGGGCGCCTTCAACAAAGGAACGAGGCCGACGTCAAACCAGAAACGTTATGCAGGCGGGCGTTGCAACCGATGCGTAATGGCCGGTGAATGTCAGCAAGCCGGTCTCCGGATGGGTGCGGAACGAGGTGATGCTGTCGCTGCGCTGATCGCCGACATAGAGGAACCGACCGCCCGGAGCGATGCAGCAGTTCCTCGGGTAGTCGCCCAGGGTTGACGTCTCGGCTTTCCAGGTGAGCCTGCCGTCGGTTTCGATGGCGAAGACAGAGATGGTGTCGTGTAGACGATTGGCTGAGTAGAGAGTCTTTCCATTTGGCGCGATGAGAATTTCCGAAGCAAAATTGGTTCCGGCAAAGCCGGGCGGCAAAGCGGAGAGGGTTTGCCGCGGAGTCAGCGATCCGGTGGAAGGATCGTAGTCGAAGAGCGCGACGGTGGTGGATTCCTCCTGAATGGAATAAAGCCACCGGCCGTTGGGATGAAAGGCGAAGTGCCGCGGCCCGTCACCGGAAGGCAGAGTGATGAACGGCTTGGCTGGAACGGAACTCAGTTTGCCGGTATCAGGATCGAAGGCGTATGCGTAGATTCGGTCCTGACCGAGATCGGTGGCGAGCACAAAGCGGTTGCCGGGATCGGAGGCGATCATGTGGGCGTGGGGCGCGTCGTGGCCGCTTACGGCAAAACTGCCGGGCGGCGCGTCAGCGGCGTGCGTGCGCCCAACGGAGTCGCGGTCGCGATGGACGTCAGTAGCCGATCCAAGGGAACCATCGTCGCGAATGGGAAGGACGGCGATGCTTCCGCCGCCGTAATTGGCGACGAAGACAAAACGGCCGCTCGCGTCAAGACTGAGGTAAGCCGGGATGGCGCCTTCCGAACTGACCGTGTTCAGGGCGCGGAGAGCTCCGGTGGCGTAGTCGATGGCGAAGGCGCTCACGGAGCCATTTCCGCCGGCGTAGTCGGAGACTTCATTCACGGCGTACAGAAACTTCTTCGAGGGATGAATGGCGATCCACGAAGGATTGGGGGTTTTTGCCACCAAAGTTCCATGTGACAACTCGCCAGTTTCGAGATTGGCTTCGCAGAGCACGATGCCTTGCCCGTTGCCTTCGATTCCGGACGCGCCGGTGTACGTGCCGATGTAGGCGAACACGCGATTGGGATGAGGCTGCGCCCATGCGGGCACGGCGCGCAGGGCGGACAAAGCAGCGGTGGTACGAAGAAAGCTGCGCCGGGACATTGTGTACGGGCTGGGCATTTCAACCTTTCCTGGAAAGAACCTGACCGGTTCAGTGAATCACGACGGACAGAGCGAGCGTGAGCAGGAGCGCGGTGACGGAGATGATGGTCTCGCAAATGGACCAGGTCCTGAGGGTCTGCGGGACGCTCATGTTGAGGTATTCCTTGACGAGCCAGAATCCTCCATCATTGACGTGGGAGAAGATGAGCGAGCCAGCGCCGGTGGCGATGGCAAGGAGCTCGGGATGGGCATAGCCGCTGTGCAGCGCGATGGGCGCGACGATTCCGGCGGCGGCGGTCATAGCAACGGTTGCCGAGCCGGTGGCGAGCCGCAGGAGCGCAGCCAGTAGCCAGGCGAGCAGGAGCAGCGGAACGTGGGTTCCGAGAGCGACCAGGACGATAGCGCGGGAGACGCCGCTGTCCTGCAGAACGCGCCCGAAGCCGCCGCCGCCGCCGACCAGAAGAGTGATGGTCGCGGTGGGCGCGAGACATTCCTGGCTGAAGCGGAGGATGGTCTCGCGGGTGAATCCGCTGAGTTTGCCCAGAGTGAAGAAGCTGACGAGCACGCCGACGAGCAGCGCCATGTCGTCGTTGCCCAGCAGCCGGAGCGTTGCGCCTGGGAGGCCGGGGTGAGCATTGGCATTGGCCCAGCTGCCGGCGACCATCAGCGCGACTGGGAGCAGGATCGTGCACAATGTGAGCCCGAATCCGGGCAGGCTGCGCTCGGCGCCATGACCGATAAAATCGGAGGCCATCGGATTTTCGGGCGCAAGCGCGACGCGCGGCGCAATGAACTTTGCATAGACCGGCCCGGCAAGCGCCGCGGTGGGGATGCCGACGAGCAGAGCGAAGAAGATGGTACGTCCCACGTCGGCTTTGAAGATGGTGACGGCGAGCATGGCCGCCGGATGGGGAGGCACCAGTCCGTGAACCACGGAAAGGCCTGCGACCAGGGGCAGAGCAACGAGGATCAGCGACTCGCCTGTGCGTCGCGCGACGGTAAAGGCAATGGGGATCACGAGGACGAAGCCGACTTCAAAGAAGCAGGGCAGGCCGATCAGGAGGCCGATGGTCATCATGGCCCAGGCAATCCGCTTCTCGCCGAAGACGCGGATCAGGGTTTGCGCGATCTGGTCCGCGCCCCCGGACTCGGCCATCATCTTGCCGAGCATCGTGCCCAGCGCAACGATGATGGCGATGTGTCCGAGGATTGCTCCCATGCCCAGTTCGAAGGAGTGAATGCCGGAGGTGAATGGCAATCCGGCGGCGAGGGCGAGAGCCAGCGAGACGAGGAACAGCGAGATGAAGGGATTCAGCTTGAGGACGGCGATGAGCAGGATGAGACCGATAACGGCCGTGAGCGCGGCGACCAGAAGAAAGATGCTGTGGTGATCGATCATTCGAACCAGTGTGAGAGAAGTGTGTGCTCGGCCTCTGCGCGTGCGTGTTACTGGTCGGGAGACTTCCAGGCGACGCAGTCGATTTCGACTTTGCAGTCGACCACCATGCTGGAAACAACACAGGAGCGCGCCGGCGGGTGCTCGCCGAAGAAGCGGCGGAAGACGGCATTGAATGCGGAGAAGTCGCGGGGATCGTCGAGCCAGACGCCGCAGCGCACGACGTGTTCCGGGCCGTAGCCCGCTTCGCTGAGCACCGCGAGCAGATTGCGAATGGCCTGTTCTGCCTGAGCGGCGATAGGGCCGGCGACCATTTCGCCGTTCAGGATGGGAACCTGGCCCGAGACGTACAGCCATCCATCGGCCTGCACGGCTCGCGCAAAGGGGAGAGGCTGGCCGCCCGCTCCTTTGCTTCCTTCTGCTCCGAATCGCCTGATACTCATGCATGCCTCCTGGCTGGTGTCACTGAATCCATGCAGTTGTGCCGCGGGGGAGAAACTGGCCGGCCCGGTCTGCGGTCGGTCCGTCAGCGGTATAGGAGAGGACGCCGTTGACCCATACGCGTTCGATTCCTTCGGCGGGAGAGATCGGATCGGCGAAGGTCGCAGTGTCCCTGATCTTCTGCGGGTCGAAGAGGACGAGATCGGCGTGGTAGCCGACGCGAATCAGGCCGCGCTGGGCTAGTCCGAAGCGGCCGGCCGGCATGCCGGTCATTTTGTGAGTGGCCTGCGGGAGGGAGAACAGCTTCTCTTCGCGGCAGTATCGTCCCAGGACGCGCGGGAAGGTTCCCCAGAGGCGCGGGTGAGGTCGAGGATCTTCAGGGAGCCCGTCGGAGCCGATCATGGTAGCGGGGTGGGCGAGGATGCGCCGCATATCGTCTTCCGCGATGCTGTGGTAAATGGCTCCGGCGGGTTGCAGGCGGCGCGCCGCGTCGAGCTGCGAGAGTCCCCATTGGGAGGCTATGTTCGCGAGCGATTTGCCGGCCTGCTCGGGGCAGGGGGTGCTCCAGGTAATGGTGATCTCGACGCGGGGATCGACCTGGCGCAGGTCGAGGGTTGTGGATCCGGCGGCGTAGGGATAGCAGTCGCAGCCGGCGGGCTGCGTCTGGCGGGCGCTTTCGAGCGCCTGCAGCACCTCGCCGCTTCTGCCCCAGTTGTCGACGCCAGCGCATTTGAGATGCGAGATGACAACCGGAGCACTGGATGCGCAGCCGATGGCGAAGGTTTCGTTCATTGCATCGAGGATCTGATCGGATTCGGTGCGCATGTGGGTGACGTAGAGCGCTCCTGCGGAGGCGAGAGGCTCAGCGAGAGCGAGTACTTCGTCCGTGGGAGCCGCGTTCGCCGATGCGTACGCGAGACCCGAGCTGAGCCCCAGCGCGCCGTCTTCGAGAGATTCGCGGAGCTGCCCGCGCATCGCATCGATTTCGGCGCTGGTGGCCGGCCGGTCGAGGCGATTCATGTGGTTGTTGCGCAGCGCCGTGTGGCCGACGAGCGCAGCGACGTTGACGGCCGGCCGTGCTGCGCGAACTGCCGCGACATAGTCGGAGAAGGTGGGATAGCGGAAATCGTCGGCACGGCCCAGCAGGTTCATGGGATCGGGGAGTTCGCCGCGGAGGCTTACCGGCGCGGCGCAGATTCCGCAGTTGCCGACGATGACGGTGGTGACTCCCTGAGAAAGCTTGGGGAGCATCGCCGGACGGCGGATGACAGCCGTGTCGTCGTGGGTATGGACGTCGATGAAGCCGGGTGCGAGCGCGAGGCCGTGGCCGTCTACTGTTCGCGATGCGACGTGCGGGAGCGAGGGCCCGATAGCCGAGATGCGTCCTTCGCTGACGGCGACATCGACCAGGGCAGGCGAGCTGCCGCTGCCGTCGAGAACGAGGGCATTCCGAATTAGCGTGTCGCACTGCTCCATGCTGATCGAACCGAGTATAAAGTGCGCGGGCGCGTGAGAGGGTGGTGGATGCGGCGGCGTGCGGCGTGGTCTTATTGGAGTGGGAGCGGCGGCAATGCAATCCGTGACAGAAGTGGTGGGTGCGCTGAACAAGGGGCTTGGCTCTCCGGACAGTAATTTCAGCGCCGAGGAGATCGTGCAACAGGGGTGGAATCTGCTGCGTGAAAATCTCACTCTGCCTGCGGCTGTGCTGTACCAGGAGAGGCTCCGGCACAACCTGAACTTTATGCGCGAGTTCATCGCCGCGTACGGCATGCTGCTGGCGCCACATGGCAAAACCACCATGGCGCCGCGCCTGTTTGCCATGCAGCTCGAGTCCGGCGCATGGGGCATCACCCTCGCGACGGCGCAGCAGGCGCTGGTTGCGTACGCCCACGGAGTCCGGCGCGTGCTGATGGCGAACCAGCTGATCGGGAAAGAAAACATGGCGGTGATTGCGCGGCTACTCGAGGACTCCGCGTTTGACTACTACTGTCTGGTGGATTCGGCTGCACAGATCGAGCAGCTGGGGAGTTACTTTGCGGCACGCGGGCAGCGGCTGCAGGTGCTGCTGGAACTGGGCGTCGAGGGCGGGCGCGCAGGCGTGCGGAATGAGCAGCAGCTCAAGTCGGCGCTGGAGAGCCTGGAGCGGTGGGGCAAGTCGATCGCGCTGTGCGGGGTTGAGGTTTACGAAGGAGTGTTGAGCGACGAGGGCGCGATCCGAAGCTATTTGCAGCACGCGGTGCAGCTGACGCGCGAGCTGGCCGGGGAAAAGCGGTTTGCGCGCACGCCTCCGCTACTCTCGGGTGCAGGTTCCGCGTGGTACGACGTGGTGGCTGAGGAGTTCTCGCCGGCGGCGAAGAACGGGGATGCTGAAGTGGTTCTGCGGCCTGGGTGCTATCTCACGCACGATGTGGGTGCATACCGGGAGGCACAGGAACGGATTCTCGCGAGCAATCCGGTGGCGCGCAGGATGCACGAAGGTTTGTTGCCGGCTCTGCAGGTGTGGGCGTATGTGCAGTCCATTCCTGAGCCGGAGAAGGCAATCATCGGGATGGGGAAGCGGGATGCCGCGTTTGATTCCGGTCTGCCGGTTCCGGCGCTCCATTTCCGCCCCGGCGATGCGGAGCCACGCGCCGCGACGGCCCACTGGGCGCTGACCAAGATGATGGACCAGCACGCGTACATGCGAATCGGCGCTGACGATGATCTGCGGGTCGGAGACATGATTGGCTTCGATATTTGCCACCCGTGCCTCACGTTCGATAAATGGCGAACACTGGTTGTGGTGGATTCGCGATACCAGGTTGTGGATGTGGTATCGACGTATTTCTAGGCCGGCCGCGGCGGTTTCTGCAATCCGGAAATGGTCAGAGGGAGCAACAAGGGTGGACAGACGCGATCTGCTCTACAACCTGGCGCTGATGGGCGCCGGCGCTTCACAACTGCATCGAGTGAATTTGTTGTTTGGGGAATCGCAGTCCTCCGGGATGGCGGCGGACGTGGCGCGCGCTCGTCCGACGGCGCAGCAACGGGCGTGGCAGGATCTCGAGGTTGGCATGTTTGTCCACTTTGCGCCGAACACCTGGCAGGACCGCGAATACGACAACCTCAGCACGCCTCTTACTGAGATCAATCCGGCAGGTCTGGACACCGATCAGTGGGTGGAGACGGCACTCGCTCTCGGTGCACGCTACATCGTCTTTGTTGCGAAGCATCAGGGCGGCTTTTGCATGTGGCAGACGCGGACCACGGATTACGGCATTCGCAACACGCCCTGGAAAGGCGGCAAGGGTGACGTGCTGGCAGAGATTGCCGCGTCTTGCCGCAAACGGGATCTGCCGCTCGGCGTGTACGTCAGTCCGCGGGATGACCATTTCGGTACCGGGCAGGGGGGAGCGTGCAAGACTCCTGAACTGCAGCGTCGTTACAACGCGATGTATCGCGAGCAACTCACCGAGGTTTTCTCCCGCTACGGCAAGCTGGAGGAGATATGGTTCGATGGCTCGATTGTTGTGCCGGTGGGCGATCTGATTCAGCGGTACCAGCCGGACGCAATGGTGTTTCAGGGGCCGGAGGCCACGATTCGGTGGGTCGGCAGCGAAGAGGGATCTGCGCCGTATCCGTGCTGGAACGGGATTGACGCGGCCGAAGCGCGCACCGGAGTCGCCACCGCGCTCGACAGCGATCCAAACGGATCGGTGTGGATGCCGGTTGAGGTGGATGTTTCGATCCGGCGGCCGGACTGGTTCTGGCACACGAATAATGCGAACAAGGTGCTCTCGGTCGACCAGCTGATGTCGATCTACTACCGGTCAGTTGGGCGCGGCGCGCAGTTGCTGCTGAATATCCCCGCTAACCGAGCGGGCCTGCTGCCGGAGCCGGATTGCGCTACTGCGGCGAAATTTGGCCGCGAGGTGCAGCGCCGTTTTGGCCATGCTCTGGCCGCGACGCACGGAAGCGGTTCGTTGCTGATGCTTCGGCTGGAGCGCCCGTCGCGCATCGATACCGTCGTCCTGCAGGAGGCGCTGGCGCAGGGTGAGCGGGTGCGTGCGTACACAATCGAGGGGCAGGTGGAGGGCGCGTGGAGACCGCTCGCAGAAGGCACTGCGATCGGGCGCAAGCGGATCCAGCCGGTGTCGCCAGCCGTGGTGAGTGCTGTGCGCCTGAGCGTGACGCGCTCGGCGGGCGAGCCTGCAATCCGGAGCTTTGCGGTGTTCGACACCGGGGTTGCGCCTCCGGCGGACTGGAACGCGGCGACCCACCTGTGGGCCCCAAATTTGGTCGGCAGGTGGTCCGGTGGGGCATTTTCGCTGGATTTGGGTGGGCATATCGATGCGGCGGCGCAGTACGCGCTACAGTTCAAAGCGCAGGAAGGCGGGGTAAGGGACTTCCGGAACGTGGTGCTGGAGATCGGCGGCACACCCGCCCCTGCGGCGGTGAAGCAGTCACCAACCCGCGCGGACGAGTTGCTGCTCGACATTACCGGTGTCGACCGCTCGATTCATATCTCCGGGAAGGTGGAGGGCGCAGAATCCGGTTCGATTCTGCTGGAGCGGAGATAGCCGTGCGCCCGAGCGGCATGCCACGCGCGGCGCTGCAGAGCAGGCCGATGGGATAGCTCAATCAGTCCATCCTTCAGGGCTAGTTCCGTCAACGGTCCGACGATTTTCTTCGTGCGCAAAGCAAACTGCCCGCGGGCGGGCGCCACACGGGCTGCTACCAGGCCGACACGACATCCAAGCTGCCAGCCCCAAAAAGCGGGCACAGCCGTATTACAGCGAATCCGCTATCTCTGTTTTAAAATCAATTACTTGCCGAAACGAGCGCGAAGAGAACGCCACGCAAGGCCAGCACCGCCGATCACGGCCAGAATGGCGGTGGGGTTCTCCGGGGTGGGATGCTGTGCATTGCAGGAATTGCCTTGGGCGAGCATCAGAGCCGGAACAGCCATCATTGCCAGAGCCACCATGCAGATGCGTTTCACGAAAACCTCCAGGGGATTTGGGGGGCACTTCAATTTACCACGCAGTTAACGTACCCAGATAATGATGTCAGGGTAGCATATGGTCCGAAGCTGCGGATCAATCTTTTGTGGAATTCCGGAACACAGCCGGAAAGGCCCGGGCGATCTGCGGATAGCTATCGTCAAGCAGGTTCTGCAGCGCCTGTTCGGTACCTGGAGACACCGCATCGCTACCTTGCGCGCAGATGTTGACGAACAGCCCCTGCTGATGGTCAGACCACCGCACAGCGATGAATCCCAGAGAGTGGTTTGGCCTGGTTACAAAAACTCCGTCGGCAGTCTTCCAGTAGTAAAGACATGTGGTTACGAGGTGGTCGGCGCTTCCGCGCACCGTCAGCCTGTTAAATCGGACGCCAGGATTGGCGGGCAAGGCAGTCTGCGTTTCAGAAATGATCGTGTACCCACCGTAACGGTTGCACATAAGAGGTACGTGCTGGCCGATGGTTTGGGGGATGACCGTTATCTCTGTTCTGGTTCCGGCGCCGTTGACGTAGACACGGTCCAGTCCAACGCTCCCATCGGTCACCGATGCCCGGCCGGTCAGTTCCGCGTCGTTGGTGGAGATCGCGTGAAAGGGGCCGAGAGTGAGCGGAATTGCGCGCAACGCGGAGAGATTAACCGGCACGGCTTTACCTTTGGTCGGTTGTAAGCCGAATGCGAGCAGCGCCAGCAGCAGAATCGTCCCGACAAATACCCTTTTCACTGGAGTTGCTCGGCACTTTCGCGGCGCTTCAGCCATTGGGCCATAGAGGCCATAACGAGTACGGTCACGAAGAACCAGATTCCGCCCGTAGTGAGATCCGTGTAATGCTCATACGGCATAAAGCGCTCGCCAAACGCCGTAGCAAGAAGGAACAAGCCGGACAGCCGCATGAAGTTCGCCGCATAGGCCAGCGGAACGGCAGTGATGATGAGGATCGCAGCCGGCAGCGGCCGTATATTCCTGATCTTGGCCAGGCAAATCGTCAGTATCAGCAGCGTCACCGATGAGCGCACGCCGTTGCAGGCAGGCGCAATGGTTACAGCCGTATCGAAATTTGGCCCAACCATGGTTCCACTGCGGACGACATGGAGGCGGAGCAGATGTGCGATTCCCTCCAGACACCTCGCGCAGAGCAGTTGCAGTGGGTAATCGACCACATCCAGCAGCGGAGGAGGAACGGGCATCATAAACCACAGAAACAGGAGCGGAAAAGTGAACTGCCGGACGAAACGCCATCCAGCAACGCTGGCGATGCAGCCTGCCAGGAAGAAAGGCAGAAGAAAAGTGCAGACGGTGGCTCCATTGCGCGACCCGAAATTCCACCAAATCACGGTGAGCGCGACGACAACGGCCAGCACGAACCCGCTAACGGCGGGCGCTGCAGGAATACCCTCAGTTTTTTTCCAGGCTCGCCATGCGAAGTAAGCCGAGACCAGGGGTACCAGTGCTCCGATGGATTCATCGCCGTTGCTGACCCAGAGGGTCGACACCATATTCAGTTGACGCCAGAAGAGGAGCAGAGTGGCGACAACGAACAAGCCGAGCATGAGGGCCAGACGCGTTCTTCGAGGTGTCTGCAGGAGGACGGAGTCGGACGTGGAGGATGGGTCGCTCCGCGAGACAGCAGGATTGGGAGCCTGGGTTGCCATGGTTTACTGGGGGATAACGACTATCGGATTATAACATTCGGGTCTGGGCCAGTCCCCGTCGCCGACGACGCGGGTGAGAGAAGAACCGCCCAACCGGCCTGTGGGGGAATGGCGAGCCGAGGCTGGCAGTTCTATCTCCTCAATCTTGATAACAGCGATTTCCAGCCGAGGGCCGCGCCGCCGATGACCGCGAGCACGGCGCTGGGATTTTCAGGCGATTTGCCCGATACCCCGCCCTTGCAAGCCAGGCTCAGAGCGGGCATGCACAGGAGGGCGAGGCAGATCAGAAAGGCGCGTTGGCCGTGATGTTGATTGCGAACGGAGCCACTGCTGGGCTCTGCAATGGGTCGGGCGTGAACTACTGGCATGCGGTCCTCCACAAGGCGTGAAGCAACGATTCCTTCAGGTGACGGCAGCACCGCTGCGCTGACCTGGACCTTTGGGAGCGAACCGGGTTATTAACAGGTGGGAGCGTACCCGGGTTAAACGTTCTGAAAACCGGGGTGAACTGAGGGAACTATCCCGGACCGACCGTGACGGGAGCATGCCCGGGTTGAGCTGGGATGAGCGCTCGCCCGGGTGGAGAGCTTTTCCTGGGGCGATACTATAGGCTCTTCAGAGCAGACTCGTCCAGAGGGGAAGCAAAAGAGCCAGGACCGGTTACAAATTCGTTATTGTCCCCGCGGAGATGCGGAGCTACCTGCGGATGAAGTACATGAGCCAGCTGAGGGTGACGACCGAACCCACAAAAAGAACCCAGCAGTAGATTCCGTACCGGACCATGGCGCGAGGCGTGGAGCGCTGCGTAATGCCGAAGACCACCGAGGCGAAGGTGGCGAAGAGCAGCACGGCCGTGAAGTGGGACGGAGTGAACACTCAGGCCTTTCTCCCGATGTAGAGATTGTGAGCATCCACGGCGGCGATGAAGTTGAGCAGGCCCGCAACAACGACAAACTTGGTGCCGTAATCGGCGGTGACCAACTGCACGGTGGGCTGGCCAAGGGAGAAAATGCGGGCGATCAGATACAGCACTCCAGCGCCGATGTCGCCGAGGAAGCCGAGCATGTCAAGCGGGTCGCCGGTATTGGGCTGGTAAACCTTGGCCTGCATGGCGATGCCGAGCGCGAACATCAGGCAGATGGCGGAGAACAGCAGAGCGGCGCGAATCCAGTGGCGGGTGAGCAGGTGCCCGGCGCCAGGAACGATCCAGCCAAGCAGAAGAGCCGCATACTGGAGCCGCTGCGCGCGGATTGCTGGGGTCTGCGCTTTTGAGGCCATCTTTGTACCAATATACAGGCTGAACAGGCGCGGACCGGGTGTGCTCTGTTGGCCAGAGCAGCGGAAATTCAAATGCGGACGAGTTCCTGCTGAATGCGGCCGGTGACGTTGGCGGACTGACCGGTGGTCATTACGTTGATCTCGCTGCGAATACCGTATTCGGGCAGGTAGATGCCAGGTTCGATGGAAAAACAAGTGAAGGGCAGAAGCTTGCGCTCGTCGTGCGTTTCCAGGTTATCGAGGTGCGCACCGCTCCCGTGGAGCTCTGCGCCGATGTTGTGGCCGGTGCGGTGGGTGAAGTAGTGTTCGTAGCCGGCGGCGCGGATTACGTCTCGCGCGGCGTCGTCCACCTGATATCCGGCCATAGGCATGCGGCTCTCGAAGGCCTCGCGGACGGTTTTGACGGCGGCATCACGGGCATCGCGCACGATGGCGAAGATGGTGCGCTCGTGGTCGGTGGGATCGCGGTTTACCACGCCGCACCATGTAATGTCATACCAGCAGGAATTCGGGACATCGCGGCGCGCCCACACGTCGATGAGGACAAAGTCGCCGGAGCGGATGGGCCTCGTGACTTCCGCAGTTGGTTCGTAGTGCGAATCGGTGCTGTTGCGGTTAACGGAGATGTTGGGACCGTGGTCCGTGGTGAGGCCGTGACGCTGCATCGCCTCCAGGAACCAGTTTTTCATCTCGTACTCGGTGGCCGGAGTGCCGGAGCGAGCACGGCTGCCGATCGTCTGGAAGGCCTCGACCAGAATGTCGTCGAGTTGCGACTGGGCGAAGTAGTGTGTGGCGATCTGATCTTCGGTAAGGACGGCCTGGAACTGGCTGACCAGATCGGCAGAGCTGACAACTTTCTTGCCAATGGAGCGGAGAAACTCAACCGTGCCGGCGTCGACCATGGAGACGTACATGATCGCGTTGTTGGGGGAATACTGCATCGCGATACTGCTCCAGGGCGCGAGCATGGACTCGAGCGCGCTGTGCAGTTCCTGCCAGGAGGAGTAGACTCCGCGGGTGCCAGGGAGCATATCCAGTTTGCGGGATTCGACGCGGTGCACGAGCTTGCGGGGCTCACCCTCGGCGGGAATGGCGTAGTACCAGCGGCGGCTGACCAAGCCGTTCTGAGGCAGTTCGAGGATCGTGGCAGCAATGGGGTCGCGGTGATGATGATCGTAGAACAGCCAGGCATCGAGACCGGCATCTTTAAGCGCGGACTGGATAGCGGGGAGGTTCATGCTGTACAGGTTACCTCTGTTCTGGGTGGAGGCCAATAATATCGCGTTGACAATAGGATATGCGCGGAAGGGAACCCAGGTATGAACCTGTGATTCCGGTCACAACATGAAGACGGCGTTACGGATTCTGGAGAGGGCGGCACTGACGCTGCTGATGGCGGCGCTGGCACTTTGGGTTGGGGACTGGGCGATGTTCCGAGCGCAGGCGGCGCGCGGACGCGCCTACGACAGTGTGCAGGTGGAGGAGTATCTGTCGACGGCGCTGAAGGGCAATAAGGAAGAATACGACTACCTGGGCCATGCACAGGTGAGCTGTGCGCGCTCGCTCTTCCCGCACGGCGGAGTCATGCCGTGCTGGTGGCAGCGGAGGCATCGGCAGGAGTGGGAATGAGTGCTGGCCGCACGGGCGGACGCGCCTGCGGCGCGACACCGGCGATATTCAGGCGAGCACTTTCGACATGAAATAGCGCGTGTGGCCCGGAGGCGTGTTCTCGAGCTGGCCAAAGAGGGTATAGCCGAGCTTCTCGTAGAACCCGCGCGCCTGGAAATCGAACGTTTCCAGGTAGGCGCCGTGGCAGCCGCGGCGCAGGGCCTCGTTTTCGGCCTTCCGCATCAGGTCCGTGCCAATGCCTCGGCCGCGCAGCGATTCGGGCAGAACCAGCATGTCAACATGCAGATAGCCGTACGCAGTTGAGCCCCAGAGGCCGCCGAGGATGTGGTTTGTGCCGGGATCGGCAACGGTGATGACCACGGCGCGCCCGTCGAAGATGTATCCGGAGGTCTCGTTATTGAAAGTGAGCAGGAGGCTGTGGATGGCCTGAGCCGCGGCGGGATCGGATCTGTCGAGGAGGGTAAGCGTGGGCGTCACGCGAAACAGCTTACTTCTTTTCCTCGTGGTATTCCTGCTCGGTGTTGATCTGCCAGAGGGCAGATTTGTCGATCCGTCCGGCGACGATCTGATCGACTGCGGTCATGGCGGTGAGCATGGAGTGGTCCTGGTTGTTGTACTTGTGCATGCCGTTGCGGCCGACCAGGAACAGGTTCTCGAAGCTGTCAACGTATCGGACGATCTCGTCGAAGCGGTCGTACGTGCCGAAGTAGGCGGGGTACGTCTTGGGGACGCGGACAACATGCCAGTCGCGCACGTCAGAGGCGCGGAGGATGCCGATCTTCTCGACTTCGGCGATGGCGAAGCGGGCGATCTCCTCATTGGGCATGTTCCAGAGCTTATCGCTGTCGTAGCAGAAGTACTCGAGGCCGATCCAGGTTTTGCCGGGGTCGGCGACCATGTAAGGGCTCCAGTTATTGAAGATCTGGAGCCGGCCGAGAAGGACGTCGGGCTCCTGGATGTAAATCCATGTGTCCTTCAGGGGCGAGCCGTCGGGTTCGGTGACGGTGAGGCGGTCGACGAGCAGGCCGACGGTGATGAAGTCACGGTAGACCAGCCCGTCGGCAATGGTACGGATTTCCTGCGGGACCGGCACGTCGAGCGAATGGATCAGCTCGCGGACAGGCATGGTGGAGAAGACGTAGTCGGCGGGAAAAGTGTGCGTTGCGCCGTGATTGTCCGTCGCGTGAACGGACACGACACGATTGCCTTCCACATGGAGCCGATTGACGCGCCAGCCCATGCGAACTTCGCCGCCTTTTTTCGTAACCAGGTCGGCGACATGTTCCCAGAGCTGGCCGGGGCCGTATTTGGGGTAAAGGAACCGCTCGATCAGCGAAGTCTCGGTGCCTTTCTGCGCAATTCCCGAGGATTGTTTGCGGCTGAAGGTTTTCTTCAGGAAATGGGCAATGGCGCTGCGCAGCGACAAACCCTTGATGCGCTGCGCGCCCCACTCAGCGCTGATCTGGTCACAGGGCACGCCCCATACTTTTTCGGTGTAGGACTTGAAGAAAGTGCGGTAGAGTTCCGTGCCGAAGCGGTTGATGAGGAAGTCTTCGAGCGTCTTCTCGTCTTTGCGCGGGAAAAGCCTGGCGCGCACGTAGCCGATGCCGATCCGGAACATGCGCAGGAAGCCGAGCTGGCGGATGGTCTGGCCATTGAGGGCGAGCGGGTAGTCGAAGAAGCTGCGCAGGAAATAAATGCGGCTCTTGCGCGGGCGAACAAGCATCACGAGGTCGGGATCACCGCCGGGCGCAGCGGCAGTGACGACGCGCTCTTTGTTCTGGTAATGGATGGCGTGCAGCCCGGAGCCGTTCTCGGTGGAAGCGACGGGCATTAGCTCGGTCCACCAGTCCATCACGCGATCCGACTTAGAGAAGAAGCGGTGGCCCCCGATGTCCATGCGGTTACCGTTGTGACGGATGGTGCAGGAGATGCCGCCGATGCGCTCCGTAGCTTCAAGAACAACCGGGCGGACATCGGAGCGGCGGAGCAATTCGAGCGCGGCGGTCAGGCCGGCAGGACCGGCGCCAATTATGATCGCAGTGGATGCCATGAGGGGGACTCACAGGAAGATATGTGAGAGATAAGCGAACTATAGCACAGCGCGCTCGTAATATTCCGGAGCTGCGGGATTCGTGCTACTTTGCAAGTATCGATCTCACAATTCAAAGCTTGGTGAGTGGAGCGGGGTCCATGTCGCATTGTCTTGTAACCGGAGGATCGGGGTTCTTTGGAGGGGTCCTGAGACGCCGGCTTGTGGCTGAAGGCCATACGGTAGTTAATGTCGACCTTGAACCCGATGAGGACGCGGCGTGCGTCACGAACATTCGGGGCGACCTCCGTGATTCCGGTTTGATGAGCCGCCTCTTCCGCGAGCACAAATTCGACGCTGTGTATCACGTTGCAGCACAACTGGCGCACGGCAGCCGCATCGACGAGAAGCTGCTGTGGACTTCCAATGTAGATGCGACGAGACTGCTCGCGAATCTGGCGGCGGAACATGGCGTTCGGCCGTTCATCTTTATCTCGAGCAATTGCCTGTGGGCGCACGATCTGGGACATCCGGTGCGCGAGGAGACGGACCTGCCTGCGCCGGTGGAGATCTACGGGCGCAGCAAGCTGGCCGCCGAGCAGGCACTCGCGGAATTTCGGGATCGGCTCGACGTGGTGATCCTGCGTTCGCCGACGATTATCGAAAGCGGCCGGCTGGGGCTGCTGGCGATCCTGTTCGAGTTCATTGACGACAACAAAACGGTCTGGGTGGTGGGAGACGGAAGCAACCGTTATCAGTTCATCTACGCCGAAGATCTGGCCACCGCGTGCATCCTCGCAGCGGGGTACGGAAAGAGCGATCTGTTCCATATTGGGTCGGATGACGTGAAGAGCCTGCGCGACGTGTACGACGCGGTGATCCGGAAAGCAGGAAGCAAAAGCCAGGTGCGCGGACTGCCGAAGGGCCCGACGATTGCAGCGATGAAACTGGCCTATAAGCTGAAGATGTCGCCACTCGGGCCATATCACTACAAGATGATTGCGGAGAGCTTTCTGTTCGACACGACGCGGATCAAGTCACGGCTGGGGTGGAAGCCTACTCTGACGAACGAGCAAATGCTTCTGCGGGCGTATGAGTACTACCGCATGAACCGCAGGGAAATCGCGAGCCGCACGGACGTCTCAGCGCACCGCAAACAGGCCGACATGGGGCTCATTCGGGTTCTGAAATGGATGTCCTGAGGTCAGGTTCGGAGCGCCGGTTTGGCGCAGCCGAAATTGGATCGCTCTGCACCTACAGCGCACTGGTTACATGGCTGGTATTCCGACATCAGCCGTGGACAGACGAAGCACAGGCATGGCTGATCGCGCGCGACAGCAGCCTGGGTGAGATCTTCCTCAGACGACTGCATTACGAAGGAACTCCGGGGCTCTGGCACCTGGTGCTCTGGGTGATGTGCCGACTGCACATCTCGTATGCAGGAATGCATTTTCTGACTGCCGGAATCGGAATCCTCACTGTTGCCTTCCTCCTGCAGTTCGCGCCATTTCCTCGCTGGATACGACTGACCCTGCCGTTCATCTTCGGACTGGTGTATCAGACGGCCGTGACTGCTCGCAGCTATAGCCTCGTAGCCGTGCTGGTGTTCATCATCTGTGCTCTTCTGACCGGAAGGCGAGACCGTCCCGTGACGCTCGCTCTCTTTGTCGGACTGCTGGCGAATTGTGCGCTGGTCGCGGCCGTAATGTCTGCAGGATTCGTCGCTTTTTATGTGGTACGAAAAATGACGCCGGGCCCGCCGCAGGGCGCGGCAGCTGAACAGGCGCCGCGCCAGCGAATCTCTGGATCGAGACTGGCGAGCGCGGCGGGTGTCTTGCTGGTTCTTTGGGGAGCGGCGATTTACACAGCATTGCCAGCGCCGGATGCAATGTTTGGAACGGCAGCGACCATCCGCACCCATCCGGTGATCGCCCGAGCCCTGGGTCATTTGACGGGAGCGACTGTTCCGACCGCGCCTGCGGTGACCGGTGCAGCTCTCCAGCTACCGGCGAATCCCGCGAAGGTGGGTTCATGGCAGGTCCGGGCCTGGAACTGGATGCGCGCGAACGACCCTCCCAGGCATGTGCGTCACCTGCTGCTACGTGCGACGATTTTCCTGAGTATTTGCTTCTATGTCATATCCTCGTCCAACCTTGTAGCCGCAAGCCTCTATCTGGTGCTGCTGGTTTGGTTATATGCCAGGTCTCAGCTATGGGCGGTGCTACCTCTGGGCTTCACGCTCGTGACATGTTACGCGCTCGGATTCATGGACCACCATGCAGTCCTTGCTCAGACGGCGCTGGTGGGGACGCTCTGGCTCGCATGCGGCACCAGACCTCAACACAAGCCACCGCAGTGGATATCTCGCGCTTTCGCCGCAGTTATTGTGCTGGTCATCGTCGAACAGATCGGGTGGACTGCGTCAGCCGTACGCCTCGGATTGAAGCAGCCATTTGATGGCAGCAGCGAAGCTGTGGCCTTGATTCAATCGCAGGCACAAGGAAAGAGGATTGATGGTTTTGCGCCCGGCTCCTCTGCGGTCGAGCCGTATTTCAGGCATATTGTGTACTCGAATGCAGTCAACAGCTACTGGCCGTGGAGATCAGCAGCAAATCCAGACGAACATGCTGCAGAAGCGATTGGTCTGAGGCCAGACTATATCCTGCTCGCCGCCGCTTTCACAGGCACGGCAGCACCAGACAATCAGATTCTGCATGTTCGTCCGGTTGGCGACGAGTGGAATGACCCCTCGTTGCAGAGATACATTCTCGTTCATGGCTACCGCCAGACACATGCCTTCTGCGGTGTACAGCCTGCACATTTCGGCTATTCGGTTCGCGTATGTGACTTCATTTTCGAGCCCGCAAAGCCCTCTCCGCTATTGCATCTCGCCAGCCCTCAGCACTCAGACCGGCAGGGTAATAAGAGTGCAGCAGGCGGACTGTAACTGTCTGGCAAAGCCCGTCGCGAAGCGTCGCAGCGGGTATGAACAGGACAGCCCGGCTCCAAAACTTTCAATAGATTGGGATTCCGTGCGCCCAGGATGACGGCCGGATTTATGAAGATGTTCGGGGCACGACACTAGGTGGCGATCGGAGATTCAGTATCCTGGGCGGTGGCCCGCGGTTCGAGCGGATGCATGAGGCCGCCACGGGTCAGTCGATAGCGCCGCCCGCGCCAGAGGATGGTGCCGCCCGCATAGCTGGCTGCCCAGCAGAGGAATCCGATGATGTCCCTAAGGGGATAAAGGAGCACGGTACGGAGAAGATGGCGCTCCTGCACGGCAAAGGCGGCAATGAGTGCGCCGAAGATCATGCGCTGGATCAGCGCGTAGGCGAAAGCGTCCACTCCGAAGACCGCGTGATGCAGAGCGACGGCAGCCCAGCAGGCGAGGATGCCGAAGGGCATGCTGAAGGTGAGCGCCGTTCCCAAGTGGCCGAGTGGGCGCGAGAAGCGGGTGGACTTCATCCAGCGGGTCTGGTGCTGTAGTGAGGCGACCAGGCTGTGATTGAGGACGATGTGGTCGATGACGTGATGGGAGAGCACCACGGTATCGCCCTGGGAGGCAACATTGGCCCCCAGAATGAAGTCGTCAGAGCACCACGGGCCGAGGACGCCGAAACCGCCCATCCGGCGCACACAGCGGCGGCGCACTGCCATGGTGGGGCCGAGGGCGAACTTCATGCCCTCGAGCAGGCGGGCGGTGAGGACGCCGGCGGTCATTTCGATAGACATGCCGGCGGCTTCGAGGCGTGACCAGAGACCCCGGTCGGCGACACCGCGATAGAGGCAGGTGACGGCGCCGACCTTATCGTCGATGAAGGGCGCGGCGACTTCACGAATATAGTTGGGAGCGACGCGGACGTCGCTGTCGCTGATGATGAAAATGTCGTGCTGGGCGGCGGCGGCCATCATCTCCAGCGAGGAAACCTTGGCGTTGATCCAGGTATCGTCGCCAGTGCAGAGGAATTGAGCGGGAATCTCCGGATGGCGGGCGGCAACGCGGCGGGCGATGGCGAGCCCGGGATCATCGGCAAAGCGGGCACAGAAGAGGATCTCGAAGCTGGGATAGTCCTGCAGGAAGAAGGTTTCGAGGTGGGTTTCGAGATTGGGCTCAGCGCCGTGCAGCGGCTTCAGCAGGCTGACGGGCGGGACGAAGTCAGGCGTGGGACTGGCGGTTTTGTAGCGCAGGAACCGGAGCAGCCCGATGAGGGACAGGAGCGCGGATCCTGTGGAGGTGATCAGACCGAGGAGGCCGAGGTTGAGAAGGACTCGGAACATGTCGGGGGCGGAGAACACTGTATCCAAGATTATCGTATGCGGAGCGGGACGAACGTGAGCGGCGTGTCCGGCAGTAAAGTCCGGCAGGAGTTGACGATGCGAAAAGGAGAAACGGGCAGGGCATGAACCGAAGGCAATTTGTTGCGCGTGGGGTGCTGGCGGCGGGATGGGCAGGGGCGCACGGCGGCCCTCTGCCGCTCGGCCCGGCGAGCGGTGCCGGGACACGGAGTTTCCAGTGTGATGACGCGGATTTGCAGCGGAATTACGATGCGGCGCTGTCGACGCTGCACGGGAACATCACGCATGTCGCGGGATTCGACGGACCGGCGCTGGTGGAGGGCAGCACGTACCTCGGCATCTGGCTGGAGTGCGCGCCGCAGGAGTCGCTGGTCTTCGGAGAGTTTGGGACGGAGGAGGCACGGACGGTCGCACGAAATAACCATCTGGCATTCTTCGCGCTGCAAAAAGAAGATGGGCAGCTGCCATGCAGCATTAAGGTGCCGGTGGTCGACAGAAAAGGCGGACCGGGGTGGGCGCAGATCCAGATGGTAGTGCCGATTGCCGCGACCGCGTGGGAGGTGGCGCAGCGTACCGGCGACAGCGAGTTGCTGGAAAAGGCTTATGCGGCATGCGGGCGGTGGGATGCGTGGCTGCGGCGGTATCGGAACACGCGCGGGACGGGACTGTGCGAGGGCTTCTGCGTTTACGACACGGGGATGGATCACAGCACACGCTGGACAGGGGTGCCGAATGCGTGCCGGGACGGCGATGCGAAGGTATGTCCAAAAGCACCGGGACTGCCGCGGCTGTGCCCGGATCTCTCGGCGACCGTGTATGGCGGGCGGGTGGCGCTGGCGGAGATGGCGGGGGCGCTGGGCAAACGTGACGAGGCGGAGAGGTGGAGCGCCGACGCTGAAAAGCTTCGCAGGCTGATTGTGGAGAAGCTATACGACCCGCACGATGCGGCGTTCTACGACGTGGACGCGGAGAACGATTTCGTCAGGGTGAGGAGCGCGGCGATGCTGCGGGTGCTGGGGGAGCATGTTCCGGATGCGGCTCTGTTCGAGACGGTGTGGCGGCGGCAGGTGCATAACGAGAAGGCGTTCTGGCCGGCGTATCCTCTGCCGTCGGTGGCCGTGGATGATCCGGTATTCGTGCGCCCGATTCCGCGGAATTCCTGGGGCGGGGCGTCGCAGGCGCTGACCGCGCTGCGCGCTCCGCGATGGATGGAGCATTACGGCAAGCCGGCGGAGCTTGCATGGATGATGCAGCGCTGGGTGGCGGCGATCCGGCGGCGCGGAGCGTTCCTGCAACAGATGGACCCGCTGAGCGGCGACTTTACGCCGGATAAGGAGGGGTACTCGCCGGCGGCGCTGGTGCTGCTGGATTTCGTGTGGCGGCTGTCGGGAGTGCGCGAGCAGGGTGAGCTGGTGGAGTGGAACCTGCGGGGTCCGGCCGCAGGCAACGCTAGGTTCGCGGCGCGGGTGCATGGGCGGGCGGCGGAGCTGGTGTACGACGGGAAAGCGGCGGAGCTCCGGCTCGGCCGCCACACACTGGCCCGGGTGACGGGCGTCGTCCGGATCATGACGACTCGCGACGGCACGCTGCGTGCGGCGGTTGGGATTGGGCAGGGGACCGCAGAGATTGTGGTGCGAGCTCAGGGTCGGGAGAAGAAGATCAGCGTAAGAGGGAACGAGAGGGTCGTGCTCGGGGAGTGAGGCGACTGGCGCCTACGAGTGCGATTTCTGCCAGGATCCTGCATTTCTTCCGGAACCATGAGGATCCTAGTTCGTACTCCTTGATATTCGACAGGAGGCTGGTGTACTGTCTTGTCGAGTATCGAGGGGAGAGCAATGCCGACGTCTACCGACCTGCTGCAGGGAACACTGGATCTTCTGATTCTGCAAACGCTCTCGCTGGAGCCGATGCATGGGTGGGGTGTAGCACAGCGTATCCAGCAGGTTTCAAAGGACGCGTTGCAGATTGGGCAGGGATCGCTCTATCCAGCGCTCTACCGGCTCGAGTACAAGGGCTGGATCAAGTCGGAATGGGGGAATTCGGAGAACAATCGGCGGGCGAAGTTCTATCGGCTGACGGCCGCGGGCCGGAAGCAGCTGCAAAGTGAACTGGAAACCTGGGATCGGCTTTCTGCCGCTATTGGGCTCGTACTGGGCCGGGCGACGGAGGTGTCGCGATGATGACAGAATTCCTGACCCGTCTGCGCTTCCTGCTCTTCCGCAAGAGACGCAGCGAGGTGGATGACGAGCTGCAGTTTCACCTGGAGCGTTCGATTGCAGCGAAGGTGGCCGACGGGCTGTCCCCTTCGGAAGCGCGCCGGCAGGCACTGATCGAGTTTGGCGGAGTGGAAGCGGCGCGCGCGCAAATCGAGGAGCAGCGTCCCGGCTGGTGGATCGGATCGATTGCGCAGGATGTGCGGTACGCGATGCGCGGGATCCTGGCGCACCGCTGGTTTTCCGCGGCCATCATCGTGACGGTGGCGCTGGGCATCGGCCTCAACACCATGGTGTTCACGCTCGTGAATGCGGTGCTGTTCAAGCCGGTGCCGGTGCCCGGAGGTGAACGGCTCGTGTCCGTAATGAGCCGACAGATTGGCGGCGATCGCAACATGCCGCTCTCGTGGCCTGATTTTCAGGATTATCGGGCGCAGGCAAAGTCTTTCGAGTCTTTCGAAGCAACGACGGATCAGCCGGGGATTTTGAGCGAAGGCAGCATTGCGCCGCAGCAGTATCATCTGTCGCTCGCAACGGCAGGCATTTTTTCGATGGTGCACGCGAAGGCGGTGCTGGGGCGCGGGTTCCTGCCGGCCGATGGCAATCCGGGCGCTGCTCCTGTGCTGGTGATCAGCTACAACGTCTGGCAGGAACGTTATGGAGGGAACGCCGGCGTGATCGGGCGGCAGATCCACATCAACGGAGAGCCTGCCATGATCGTGGGCGTAATGCCAAAGGGCTTTCAGTATCCGAGCAGTGTGAACCTCTGGAAGCCTCTGGTGCCGACAACGGAGCTTGCAAAGCGCGACAACCGGACTCTGCGTGGCTGGGCAATTTTGAAACCCGGAGTATCGATGCAGCAGGCGAGCGTCGAGCTGAACGGCATTGCTGCCAGGCTGGCCAGGCAGTTTCCCGACGACAAAAATCTCAGCATCAGCACTGTGACTTTCAATCAGCGCTTCAATGGCGGACAGATTCGGATCGTCTTTCTGCTGATGCTGGCGGCGGTAGGATTCGTCCTGCTGATTGCGTGCGCCGATGTTGCCAATATGATGCTGAGCCGCTCGCTGGGCCGACAGCGGGAGATGTCGATCCGCACAGCTTTGGGCGCTTCACGCTGGCGGATCGTCCGCCAGTTGCTGATCGAAAGCGTGCTCCTGAGCACGATGGGTGGTCTTCTGGGACTGAGCCTGGCAGCCGGCGGTGTGCATTGGTTCGATCTCTCTACGAGGGAGATTCGCCCGTACTGGATCCTGTTCACGATGAACTTCACGGTGTTTGGGTACTTCGCCGCGCTTTGCATCCTTAGCGGACTGCTTTTCGGCATCGCGCCCGCTCTGCGCACGTCCGAGCCCAATCTGGCTGGAGTTCTCAAGGAGAGCGCGCACAGCATCAGCCGGAATCGCGGTGGATGGCTCTCCAGCGGGCTGGTCGTTGCTCAGTTCGCGCTGACCCTGGTTCTGCTTACGGGGGCCGGAATTTTCGTTCGGGGTCTCGTCCACACCCTCTCGATCAATCCGTTTGTTCCAGCGACGGAACTGACAACGGCGCGCCTGCAGTTACCGGATCAGCAGTACAAGGATAATGCTGCGCGCGAGCGTTTTTTCGAACAGCTTCTGCCGCGACTGCGCGCCATTCCCGGAGTAAAGCATGCGGCAATCGCATCGGGGGCGCCGGGTCTCGGCGCTCCCTGGCAGCAGATCGAGCTGGAGCACGTGCAGGTTGAAAACCCGGCGCACCGGCCGTGGGTTTCGCTGGTTGCGGCGTCTCCCGGGTATTTCGAAACGGTCCATCTACCGCTTCTGCGCGGTCGCGCGTTCAATGAGGTGGATGGCAGCGCTGATCATGAAACTGCGATTCTCACGCGCGATGCTGCCAATCATCTGTGGCCGGGTCAGGATCCGATGGGGAAGCGCTTTCGGCTCGTGGACGACAAGAACAAGCCGACCGCGTGGATAACGGTGATCGGCATCGCCGCTGACCTGACGCAGGAAATTCAGGAGAACGATCCCAAGCCTCTGCTCTTTGTTCCTTATCGGCTCGAAGGCTGGGACAACATGGCGCTGGTAGTTGAGTCCGGCGGCGACCCGCTGCCGTCCATGCGGCGGGCTGTGCAGAGCCTCGATCCGGAACTGCCGCTCAGCGAACCGTATCGATTGAAGGATGCGATCGAGCACCAGGCGTGGTTCCTGAAGGTTTTCGGAAAGATTTTCCTCGGGTTTGCGCTGATCGCCATGCTGATGGCATCAGTCGGACTTTATGCGGTGATCGCGCATGCCGCCAGCAGCCGCACCCAGGAGATTGGCGTACGGATCGCGCTGGGCGCAACGATGCGGAGTATCCTCCTGCTGGTGATGAAGCGCGGACTGTGGCAGATTGCGGCAGGACTCATCGTGGGGCTCGGGGCGGCCTGGCCGTTGGTGCACCTTCTGGCGAGCCATTTGCTCGGCGCATCCCGGTCGGATTCGACGGTCCTGCTGGGTGTCGCCTGCGCGCTGGCTCTGGTGGGCGTGTTTGCCTGCTGGCTTCCCGCGCGGCGCGCGACGGCTTTGGACCCGGTGAAGGCGATTCGGTACGAGTAATCGAAGCTGAACGACTCGGGCGCGGGAACTTTGCACGGCGGTTCGGGGTCTGTGGAGAAGAGGAAAGCCTCCATGGCAATGATTGCGAATCCTGGCGAAGCGATGAACGCGGAGCCGAATGTCACGCCGCTGATCGATGTACTGCTGGTGTTGCTGATCATCGTCATGGTGATCGTGCCGGTGACGCCGCGTGGCCTGGAGGCAATGCTGCCGCAGCAGCCGAAGCCAGGTCAGCCGACACCGGAGCAGACGATTGTGGTGCAGGTACTCGCCGGGGCCGCGGGTCCGGTGTACCGAATCAATGACGAGCAGGTGCAAACAAAAACTCGGCTTGCCGTGGAACTGAACCGGATTTATGCCGCACGGGCGGAGAAAGTGCTGTTCGTGAAGGGCGATGCCTCACTGGACTTTCACGCGATTGCGGAAGTCATCGATCTGGGCCGGGCAGCCGGCGTCGAACACGTCGGAATGATCACGCCGGGCATGGCCGAAAGCGCGCACTGATAGCAGGAGTGCGCTCGCGCGCGGTCCCATGTTTGCGTCCGGCGCCGCGGGATCGGCCGTCATCTTCAGTTCATCAGGCGTAGCGAGTCCTCTTTTATTACTCGCCGCAGTTCACGGGCAAAGATTACTGGAAGGACGAAGGCAAGACATGGTCGAAGGACGTTGACCGATTCGCGGAGCCTTCGGACAAAATTCTCGCAGCAGTAGCCGGTATTGTGGCGCCGGGGGATAGCGAGGATCAGAAGCTCCAGAAGATCTACGCGGCTGTGCAGGGCCTGGAGAATACCCGCTTTACACGCGAACACTCCGCTGCCGAGAACAAGGCGGAGGGGCTAAAAGTAAAAACGGCGGCGGACATCTGGGAGCAGAAGCGCGGCAGCGATGATGAGCTGACGCGGCTCTTCATCGCGATGGCACGCGCTGCGGGATTCAAGGCTTACGCGATGATCGTGACCGAGCGCGACCAGAACCTGCTGAACGCGGGCTATTTGGAGTGGGGGCAGCTCGAGGACGAGATTGCGATCGTCACCGTGGGTGGCAAGGAGATGTTTTTCGATCCGGGGCAGCGTTACTGCGAATACGCCCAGCTGAACTGGATTCATACGCAGGTGGCGGGTATGCGGCAGAGCGATGCCGGGCCGGTGCTGGCGGTGGCTCCGGGACAAACCTACAAGGAGAACCAGGTGGTTCGGTTGGCCGATCTGCAGCTGGGGCAGGATGGCACGCTGACCGGCACGGTGCGGATCGGGATGAAGGGCGCCGATGCGCTGCGGTGGCGTCAGGACGCGCTGAGGAACGATGAAGAGGCGGCGAAGAAGAGCTTCGAAGAGGCACTGCAGAAGCGAGTTCCGGACGGCGTGCACGTGAAGGTGAATCAATTTGCAGGGCTGACTAATCCGGCAGCCCAGCTGGTGGTCCTTGTGGATGTGAGCGGCAGCCTGGGAACGGCAACGGGCAAGCGGGTATTTCTGCCGGCGTCGTTCTTTGAAGCTCGGGTGAAGCCGCTCTTCGCGCAGCAGAAGCGCGAGAGCCCGGTGGACCTGCGGTATCCGTACATCGCACAGGACGAGGTGACGATCAAGCTCGCGCCGGGGCTTTCGATTGAAAACGCGCCCAGCGACGCGAAGATTCCCTTCCAGCAGTTTGCAATCTACGGTCTCAGCAACAAGCAAACCACAGACACCTACACGCAGGTGCGAGAGGTTATCGTAGGCAATGCTTTCTACAAGACGGAGGAATACCCTCAGCTGCGGGACTTCTTCCAGAAGACGAGCGCGCAGGACCAGCAGCAGGTGGTGCTGCGGAGGGCGGCCGCGGTGACGGCTGTTGCGAGCCCTGCGGGAGCCCGACATTGATGCGCAGAATGATCATCACTGCGGGACTGCTGGCGGCGTTTGCGGGGTCGGCCTATGGGTCGTCGAATCCGCAGCTGCCGGACTGGGTATTGCAGGCGGCAACGCCGACTGCGCCGTTTCCTCCTGCCTGGCGAGATGCCAAGGCCGTCTTCCTGCTGGAGGGCACACTGGTTACGGTGCAGCCAGACGGGCGTGCAACGCAGCGATACCGTGCGGCGGTGAAGATTCTGCGGCCGCAGGGGCGCGAGTATGCGCAGCCGGCGGCGTGGTTCTCCAGGGATTCGAAGCTGTACTCGTTTCACGTGTGGAGCATCGGACCGGATGGGCACCACTATGCAATGAAGGATTCCGAGTACATGGAACGCGGCGTCAATGAAGGCGGCATTCTCTATGACGACGAGCGAGCGAAAATAGCCGCGCCCCCGGGAGCCGATCCGGGCGGGATCGTAGCGTGGGAAACAGAGATACAAATCCCCAATTACTTCAAGGAAGATACCTGGGGTTTCCAGAATCCGGTGCCGACGGTGCATTCCGTCTATGAGATCGACCTGCCGGCTGGATGGCACCAGACCGCGGTGTGGTCGCATCATGCGCCGCTTGAGCCGGCGGAGATGGCGCCGAATCACTTCCGGTGGGAGCAGAGCAATATCGAGGGGATCGACCTTGAGGGGGTACCGCTCGCTCCTTCCTGGGCATCGCTGGCAGGACGCATGACGGTGCACTTCGCGCAGGATCCGCTGCCCCAGGGCGATGCACTATGGGCGCGGATCGGCGCCGCGGAGCGAGGGCGGAGCGGACGTGGCGACTACGGCAAAGTCCGTGGGGGGTAGCGGCGATTTCATGGCGCGGCTCACCGGCGTTGCCGATTTCATGCAGCAGCAGATCCGGTATGTGGGGATCGAGATTGGGATCGGGGGATGGCAGCCGCATACGGCGGAGGACGTCTTCCGCTATCGTTACGGCGATTGCAAGGACAAGGCGACCTTGATGATCGCGATGCTGGATGCTGTTGGCATCCGTTCGACGTGGGTGAGTGTCGACATAAGGCGGGGACGCATCGATCCGGGAGCACCGTCGCTGTTCGGCAATCACATGATCGCGGCGATCGAGATTCCCAAAGCGGTGGAGGATCCGCGGCTACAGGCGGTGGTGACGGCCAAGACAGGGAAGCGGTACCTGATCTTCGATCCGACGAACGAATACGTATCGCTAGGGCAGTTGCCCGTGTATTTACAGGGCGGTTA
>DASYYN010000058.1:0-18265 GCA_035933815.1 Acidobacteriaceae bacterium | reverse complement strand
AGAGACGATGCTGCGCGATACCGTGCGGCAGTTTGCGCAGCAGGAGATCGCTGCGCGCGTGCGCGCCATGGACGAGGCGCAGAAGCTCGACCCGGAGATACTGCGGCAGCTCTTCGAGCTTGGGTTAATGGCCATCGAGGCGCCGCTCGAATTCGGCGGTGCGGGCGCTTCGTTTTTCAGCGCGGTCCTGGCAGTCGAGGAGATTTCGCGCGTCGATCCGGCCGTCGCTGTCATGGTGGACGTGCAGAACACGCTGGCAGTGAACGCGCTGCTGCGCTGGGCGAATGCAGATCAGCAGCGAATGTGGCTGCCGCGCATGGCGCAGCAAGCGGTGTGCGCCTATGCGCTCAGCGAGGCGGGTTCGGGATCGGACGCGTTCTCATTGGCGATGCAGGCCAGAGCCGATGGCGATGGGTTCGTGCTCAGCGGACGCAAGCTGTGGATCTCGAATGCTATGGAGGCTGACCTGTTCCTGGTGTTCGCGAACGCGAATCCGGAGGCGGGTTACCGCGGGATCACGGCGTTCATGGTCGAGCGCGGGATGCCGGGATTCACGGTGGGGCACAAGGAAGACAAAATGGGCATCCGCGCATCGTCGACGTGTGAGCTGCTGTTCGACGACTGCCGGGTTCCGGCCGCGAACGTAATCGGCGAGGTCGGCAAGGGATACAAGATTGCCATCGAGACGCTGAACGAGGGACGCATCGGCATCGCCGCCCAGATGCTGGGGTTAGCCGAGGGCGCGTTTTCCTACGCGGTGAAGTACAGCAAAGAGCGCAAGCAGTTCGGAAAGCCGATTGCGGAGTTTCAATCGATCCAGTTCCAGCTGGCGGAGATTGCGACGCAAATCGAAGCGGCGAGAATGATGGTGTACAACGCGGCCCGGATGAAGGGCGCAGGCGTTTCCTTCGTGAAAGAGGCGGCGATGGCCAAGCTGTTTGCCTCGCGTATTGCCGAAGAGGCGGCCAGCAAGGCGGTGGAGATCTATGGCGGGTACGGGTTCGTGAAGGATTACCCGGTCGAGAAGCTTTATCGCGACGCGAAGATTGGGGCCATCTACGAAGGCACGTCGAACATGCAGCTGGCGACGATCGCTAAGCTGATTTTGAGCTGACCATAGCTGATCGACCATCCCCGCTCGGACGGTGGTACACTGCGCCCGCGCGGTCAGTGCGCTGGATGATTGTGTGCACACGCGCGCCGGCCCTGCTCCCCCACAAATCAGCTTTGGAGGGATTCATGCAAATGAGGATCAGGAATCTTGCTGTGTGGATGATTGCCGCCGTGGCGCTGCCTGCGTTTGCTGCGGATAATCCGTGGTTCGGCACGTGGAAGCTGGACCCGGCCAAAAGTCACATGACTGGCTCAACCTTCACCTACAGCAAAACGGCGAATGGAATGGATCACTACACGAATGGTGTGCTCTCCTTCGACTTCACCGCCAATGGACTGGACTATCCGGTGATGGGCGGATCAACGACGAATTGGGTCTCGACCGGCCCAAATCAGTGGAAGTCAACAGAGAAGATGAACGGGAAGGTGACGAATACATCCGAGGTCTCGCTGTCCAAAGACTGCAAGACCCTGACGGAGGTTGATACCGGGACGCGGCCGGATGGGACTGAGTATCACGACCAGACGGTGTATACGAAAGCGAAGAGCGGGGATGGCTGCCTGGAAGGCACATGGAAAAGTACGAAGGTGAGCCAGAGCGCGCCGGGCAGCTTCGTAATCTCGCAGGGATCGTCGCCCGATACCTGGAAGTGGGAGATTCCTGGATGGAAGGAAACGATCGAAGGCAAGGCGGACGGAACGGACCTGCCGCTGAGCGGTCCTCAGGTGCCGTCGGATATGACGGTTTCGATGAAAGCCGATGGAGCCCGCAAGGTGGCATTCCAGGTGAAGCAGGCCGGAAAGGTGATCGATCAGGGCGAACAGGTACTCGCGCCCAATGGAAAGAGCTTCACCGAAACGGAGTGGACGCCGGGCAAGGAGAACGAGAAGCAGACCTACGTATTCAACAAGCAGTCTTAGGGCCTCTGCCGCGCCGGTCACCGGGTTGTGTTCCCTGAGCCACAGGTCGACGTAGAATGACGCGCATGGCACGAGTCATTGCGAAATCGGTGGACGGGTACCTCGCTGCTCAGCCCGAGCCGGTGCGGCAGAAGCTGGAACAGGTTCGCGCGGCCATTAGGAAGGCCGTTCCCGAAGCTGTGGAAGGCATTGGCTACGGCATGCCCGGGTATAAGCTGCACGGAAAGCCGCTGCTCTACTTCGCCGGCTTTAAGGAGCACTATTCGTTGTTTGCCGCCTCGGGGAGCTTCTTTGCGGCGCTCGCAGATGAGTTGCGAGGCTATGAGACGCGCAAGGGAACCGTTCAGTTCCCACTCGACGAGCCCGTGCCGGTGAAGCTTATCAGCCGCATAGCAACGCTCCGAGCAGAAGGGATTGCCGCGCCGGTCAAAAAGCCGGCATCCCGGCCAGTGAATCGTCCCATCCCTTCTCTGAGGGGTCTGAAATGACGATGGACGAGTTTGAGAAATCGCTGGTGGTCGATGGGCCGCCGGAGGGCCTGTCTGCTCCGCTGTCTGCGCTGTGGTGGGATGCGAAGGGGAACTGGCAGCAAGCCCACGCCATGGTCGATGAGCTGGAGACGAAGGACGGAATGGCGGTGCATGCCTACCTGCATCGTAAGGAAGGTTCAGAAACGAACGCGAATTACTGGTATGACCGCGCCGGCAGGACTTACCAGCGTCCGACCCTTCAGCTTGAGTGGCAGGTGCTGGTTCAGGCGCTGCTTCCTCAAACCGAGAAGTGGCCCGGCTAAACGGTGTAGCGTTCGGCAGCGATGATTTCCTCTGCAATCGCGCGGCCGACTGAGACTGTATTGACGGGGTCGTGCTTCGCCAGGCGCCGATAGATCGTCATCTGGGTGCGCAGCATGTCGCCCTCAGCAATTGCTCCCAGAATGCGCTCGGCGGAATTCTGGATGATGCGGAACGACCGTGCAGCGGCAAGCTGAGCCAGACTGACAGCGGTGCGGCTCCGGCCGGCGAATTTTTCTGCCCGCAGAATGGCGGATTCCATAACGAAGATTTCCATCAGAATGTCAGCAAGGGCGCCCATGATCTCCTGCTGATCCTGGAGATTCGTTGGATACTTCTGGCTGGCTGCGCCGGAACAGAAGAGGCCCAGCTTTTTTGCGCTGGCCAGCAGAGCTTTCTCCGCGCCAAGCGGGCCAGCGGCTTCTTCGCGCGCCGCCGGGCCGGACATCACCTCGTCCATGACTTTGTTGATAGCCGGCAGCAGCGGAAGACGACCCTGCATGGCACGCTTCAGCAGGAATCCGGTGATAATGAGCCGGTTGATCTCGTTGGTGCCTTCGAAAATACGGTTGATCCGCGCGTCGCGATAGCCGCGCTCGGCCGGGTACTCTTCGACATACCCATAGCCGCCGTAAATCTGTACGGTGTGGTCGACAACGCGCTCCAGCATCTCGGAGCACCAGACCTTCACGATGGAGCACTCGACGGCATAATCCTCGATGCGCTTCTGCACATCGCTCGCCGGCGCGTCAGCAGGCAGCGTAGAGAGAGCCGCGTCGATCGCGCCGACGACGCGGTAGACGAGAGCTTCGCCGGCGAAAATGCCGGCCGCAGCATCGGCAATCTTCTCCTGCAGCAGACCGAACGCGACGATGGGCTTGCCAAAGGCCATGCGCTGCTTGCCGTACCGGATCGCGTTGCGCAGCGAGTTGCGCGCGCCGCCCAGTGTCGCTGCTCCCAATTTGTAACGGCCGACGTTCAAAATGTTGAAGGCAATGTGATGCCCCTTGCCCGCCTCGCCGAGCAGGTTGTCGGCAGGAATGGCGCAGTCGGACAACACCAGCGGGCAGGTGGACGAGCCGCGAATGCCGAGCTTGTGCTCTTCAGCGCCGATTGTCAGGCCAGGGGTGTCGCGCTCAACCAGAAATGCGGAGAACTTGTCGCCGTCAATTTTCGCGAAGACGATGAACAGATCGGCGAAGCCTGCGTTGGAGATCCACATCTTCTCGCCGTTAAGGATGTACTGCCTGCCATCGGGCGAGAGGCGCGCCTGGGCGCGGATGTTCATGGCGTCAGAGCCGGAGGATGATTCCGAAAGCGCGTAGGCGGCGATCCACTCGCCGGTCGCGAGCAACGGCAGATATTTTTCCTTCTGCGCGGGCGTGCCGTACCAAATGACGGGCAGCGTGCCGATGCCGGTGTGCGCGCTGATGCTGACGGAAAAGCTGGCCGAGACGGCGATGCGGTCAGCGACGAGCGCGGAGGTCACCTTGTCCAGGGAGAGGCCACCGTACTGCTCGGGAATATCGACCGCCAGGAGACCCAGTTCGCCTGCCTCGCGCAGCAGCGCGCGCGTGACCGAGAAGTCCTTCGCTTCGATTTCCGCGGCGCGGGGCAGGATGGATTTTTCGGCGAACTCGGCGGTCGTGCGCGCGATTTCCTGCTGCTCTTCCGTGAGGTCTTCGAGGGTGAATATGTCGTCGGGGGTGGCGTTCGAGATGAGAAAACTTCCGCCGGGGGTCACGTTCGGGGTCGTAGCTGTGGCCATGGGCCCTCCGCAGGGCAATGGTACGCCGGTTGGACGCAGGGGAAGAGAAACGGGTGGTCCGGCCGCGTTGCTGTTACGAAAAGCTCAGTAACCGAAGTAGGCAAGTCGTGCGGCAGGATTGCGCGGGCTCTCACGAACAATACAGTGCTTGCCCTGCTGGGCCGTCCACAGGGCAAGCCAGGCCCGGTCGGTGCCCGTTTTCATCGTGGGGACCCATGCTTCACGAGCCGATCCGTTCTCAGTCCAGGCCGCGTCGATCTCGACCCGGTAAACGATTGAGTTCCCCCAATAACTATCCGAGATAGCGCTGCGCACTACTCGAGTGCCGATCACCCGGCCTGAATAGGATTGCCAGGCATCATCCGGCAGGAACCAGCGACGGTACACTCGCGGGGCGAACGCAATGGTGAGCGCCACCACGAGCGGAACGAACAGGTAGCCGGTCAACCTTGCTGTGCGGGATTGTAGTCTGGGGTGGGGCCGGGCCGCGTGGTTGCTCATCCAAGATTCTCGAAAATCCCCGCAGCTCCCATGCCACCGCCGACGCACATGGTCACAAGACCGTAACGGGCGTTGCGGCGCTTCATCTCCTGGAGAATCGTCGCCGTGAGCTTGGCGCCGGTGCAGCCCAGGGGATGCCCCAGCGCGATGGCCCCGCCGTTCACGTTGACCTTCGCCGGATCGAGGCCAAGCTGGCGAATCACGGCGAGCGACTGCGCGGCGAAGGCTTCATTCAGCTCGATCACGTCGATCTGGTCGAGACTCATGCCGGCCAGCTTCAGCGCTTTGGGAATCGCGTGCACCGGGCCCATGCCCATCTCCTCCGGGTCGCATCCGGCATAGGCATAAGAGACGAAGCGCGCGAGAGGTTTGAGGTGCAGTTCGTCTGCCCGAGCTTCGGACATGAGAACCGCTGCGGCTGCGCCATCGGAGGTCTGCGAGGAATTGCCGGCCGTGACGGTCCCTTTGGCGTGGAAGACGGGCGGCAGCTTGGCAAGAGCCTCCTGCGTCGTCTCGGACCGAGGCCCCTCATCTTCGCGGAAGTCGGTCGTCGTGACCGTCGGCTTCGTCTTGCCGTTGACGGAGGAAGTCGTGACCGGCACGGCTACGATTTCCTGCTGGAACTTCCCGGCATTGCGAGCGGCGACGGCCTTGCGATGGCTCTCGAGAGCGAACTGGTCCGCATCTTCGCGGGAAATCCCATAATGCTTTGCGACGCGCTCAGCCGTGAGCCCCATCGACAGGTAGGAACCGGGGTGGTTCTCAACGAGCCACGGATTCACGGCAATTTTGTTGCCGCCCATGGGCACCATCGACATGGACTCCGTACCGCCCGCGACGATGACACTCGCTCCGCCGCCGCGAATGCGTTCCGCGGCCAGCGCAATGGCCTGCAGGCCGGAGGCGCAGAAGCGATTGATGGTCATAGCCGCCGCTTCGACCGGTAGTCCGGCGCGGAGACTGATGATCCGGGCGGGATTCATCCCCTGTTCGGCTTCGGGCATGGCGCAGCCGATGATGACGTCATCGATCTCGCGGGGATCGACACCGGTCGCCCTCTCCAGCGCGCCGCGCACGGCGACGGCACCCAGATCGTCGGGACGTGTGGAGCGCAGGGCTCCGCGGGGAGCTTTGCCGACGGGAGTGCGCGCGGCGCTGACGATAACGGCTTCGGGCATGGTTAGTTCCTCAGCGGTTTTCCGGTTTTCAGAGTGTGGGCAATGCGCTCCTGCGTCTTGCGCTCGCCGCAGAGCGAGAGGAAATGTTCGAGTTCGAGATCGAGCAGATGCTGCTCGCTGACCGGCGTTCCGGGCGTCACATTTCCACCGCAGAGTACGGTGGCGAGATGGGTAGCGACCGTGGCGTCGTGATCGGAGGCATATTCGCCTTCACGCATCAGGTAAACGCCCATCTTGAGCGCGGCGAGCACGCTTTCGCCGGGCGCAGGAATATCGGTGACGGGCAAGGGCGCCTGATAGCCGCTCTCAGCCAGCGCGAGGGCGTCGGCCTTGGCATCGTGCAGCAGGCGCTCGCGGTTCATGGTGATCACGTCGGTCGGCCGCAGCAGGTTAAGATCCTGCGCTTCATAGGCAGAGGTCGAGACTTTGGCGGTTGCCATGTTCTCGAAGATCGTGCGCATCGTGTGGTGCAGTTCCACTGAGTCGCTGCGCGATGGGGAAGGCGCGGCGGAGCCGGCCAGCGAAACCGCCCGGAGCGTCATTTCCTTGCAGCCGCCGCCGGCGGGGATGAGTCCGACGCCGGTCTCCACCAGGCCCATGTACAGTTCCAGATGCGGACGGCGTTTCGCGGCATGCATCGTCACTTCCGCACCGCCGCCCAGCGTCAGGCCGAAGGGCGCGACCACCACCGGCCGAGGACAGAACTTGATCGCCTGCGTCATTTCCTGGAAAGCGCGGATGTACATCTGAATCTCGTCCCACTCTTCGTCTTGCGCGGCAAGCAAGAGCTGGACAAGGTTGGCGCCGGCGGAGAAATTCGCTGCGTCGTTGGTGACGACGAAGCCGCGGAAATCGCGCACGGCCTGGCTGTCGGGACCAAGGCTCTGGCGCATGAAGTTGACGATGTCCCCGCCGAGCGCGTTCATCTTCGTGTGGAACTCGATGCAGGCGATGCCATCGCCGACGTCGATCAGCGACGCGCCGGGGTTTTCCGCAACCATCCCGTGAGAACGTTTCGCGCGAGTCAGCGTCATCACGGCCGATGCGCCTTCTACGGGAAGATACGTTCCTCTGCTCGGGTCGAAGTACTCCGCTCCCTCGTTGCGGTACCAGCTGTTGTAGCCGGCATCCAGCAGCTTCACCAGTGCCGGTGGCAGCTCCTGGCCGGAGTTGCGCAGACGCGGCAGGCTCTCCTGAACACCGGCTGCGTCCCACATCTGGAACGGGCCCAGCTCCCAGTTGAAGCCGGTGCGCATCGCGCGATCGATATCTGCAATGCTGGCGCTGATCTCGCCGACGCGATTCGCAGCATACAACCACAGCTCGGGAAGGATCTTCCAGTAGAACGCGGCCGCCTTGTCCTTGTCAGGATTGCCGCCGAGCAGCGCGCGAATGCGCTCGGGAAGATTCTCGATGGGCTTCGCCATGTCCAGCGCGGGAATGCGCGGCTTTTGCGCGGCGCGGTATTCGAGCGTGGCCGGATCAAGCACGAGGCGCTCTTCGCTCTGCGCTCCTTTTTGCTTTTTGTAGAAGCCCTGACCGGTCTTGTCGCCGAACCATTTGCGTTCGAGCATCTGTTCCAGAAATGCGGGCAGCTGCACGTCGGAGCGCTCGTCGTGCGTGTTCGCGGCGAAATTGCGCACCACACTGCCGAGCACGTCGAGGCCTACCATGTCGCCGAGGCGGAAGGTTCCGGTCTTGGGCCAGCCCATCGGTTTCCCGGTGAGCGCATCCACTTGTTCAATCGTGAGGCCGAGTTTCTCCATCACTCGGATGGTGTTGAGCATGGAGAAGGCGCCGATGCGATTGGCGATGAAGTTGGGGTGGTCGTTGGCAGGAACAACAGATTTGCCGAGGTGAACTTCCGCAAACTGGGCGACGGCAGCGATGGCGGCGGGATCGGTTTCCGGTGCCGCAATGATTTCCAGCAGTTGCATGTAACGCGGCGGATTGAAGAAATGCGTGCCAAGCCAGCGGCGGCGCAGGTCTGCAGGCAATCCTTCGGCAATGGCACTCACCGGCAGACCGCTGGTGTTCGTGGTGAGTATGGCGTCGGCGCGCAGATGCGGTACCACCCGCGCGAGCAGGCTGCGCTTGATGTCGAGGTTCTCGGCGACAGCCTCGATAATCCAGTCGCAGTCCTTCAGTCGCGGAAGATCATCGTCGAAATTGCCGGTTTCGATGCGGTTGAGGAAGTCGGCCGAAGCGAGAGCCGCCGGCTTCGTCTTTTTGAGGCCCTCAATTGCCTGGCGTGTGAGCCGGTTCGGATCGCCGGGCTGCGCCATGTCGAGCAGCAGGACGCGCAGGCCGGCATTGGCAACATGGGCCGCGATGCGCGAGCCCATCGTCCCCGCGCCCAGCACGGCGATGCGGCGGATCGCGTAGTTTCCGCGGGCAGTGGAGGGCGCGGCGCTTTCGGGAACGACGGCGGCTTGCATGAAGTTTCTCCCGGGAGATTTCGAAAAGCCAACTCAACAAACTACCCGATTTGACGTCGTCCTGTCCGTCACGGGTTCAGGCGGCAGAAATAAGAAGCGCCTGCAAGGGTTTGCGCCGCCTCAGTGCACCTGTCCGGCGGCATTGGTCAGCACCACTCCGGAGAGGACGGCCGTATCGGACGTGGTAGGCAGGTGCGAGCAGAAGCCGATGCCCGCATAGAACGGCGGGTCGAGGTGCAACTGGATCGGCGGGCCGAACTGATGCATCGGCTCGCCTTCGAGGCTGACGAAGAGCGCGAAGGCGTCGCCGCGCTTTTCGATCCCGATGCGTTTCGCCATGATGGGCACGAGGCTGTCCGGCGTGGCGCCGCCGGGGCGGCCGCGTCCGCCAATACGGAATTCCATGTCGCGCATGCGCGCATCTTTCTCAGGCCGCTCGGCCAGGTGGATCATGCCGAGGCCGTGCAGCGCGACAACGGCTTCTTTGGAGTCATCGTCGAGCTCCTGGCGAACGACGAGGACGGCCTTGCGGTCTCCGTACCCTTTGGGATCTGGATAGGAAACGTCGGCAGCGAGCGAAAGGTCGCCGGACATTTTCTTCCAGAGATAACGAAACTCGTCGCGCGTGTACCAGATGTTGTAGCCGGCGGAGTGGATGGTGTACTGCCCGGTCGCCGGATCGTAGTCCGCGCTGCCGGGGACGAGCGCGGCACCGATATCCGACTGGCTCTCAAAAATGCCGATCCGCGTTTCGAAGTTGCGGCTGGGGCGATGGAAGTCCGGCGGCGGAGCGACCTGCTGGTGTGTCGCTGACCCTGGCTGCGCCCACTCAGGAGCCTGCGGCGGGGGCGTACCGGATTGACCGCTTCCCATCGAAATGGCAAAGCAAAACAGCGAGATGACAAGCGCGCAACGCACAGGAACGCTCATCGGATCATCGTACGCGCACCTGCTGTACGCTGAAGCTATGGACGAGATGTGCAGGCTGCTGCGCAGCGTGTGTTTCGCTGTCCTCATCCTGAGCGCGGCATCGGCGCCGGCGCAACGCGACCCCACCGGTAACTATGCAGCGCCGGGGGGTGGGCACACCCTGTGCACGCTGAAGATTCATGTCACCGGCTTTCGCAACGCGAGGGGGCGCGCCGGCGGAACAGTCTTTGCGTCACCGCAGGGCTGGCCGGAGGAGACGAGCAGGGCCGTCGTCCACGGCGGGTTTCCCATTGAAAACGAACAGGCGACTGAACTGTTTCAGCTTCCGGCAGGGAAGTACGCGATCGCGGTCATCCATGACGAGAACGGCAACCACAAGCTGGACCGCGGTTTCCTGGGAATTCCGAAGGAAGGTTTTGGATTCGCGAATAATCCCCGGGTGCTGATGAGCGCGCCGTCTTTTCAGGCTGCATCGGCGCAGATCAGCTGCCCCGAGACGGACCTCGATATCCGGCTGATCTATAAGTGAGTGCGAAGTGAGTGCGCTTTGTAATCTCGCCGAAAGAATCAGGCGGCGGGAGATCCGGGCTCAGAGGCGGACGGAGAATTCTGCGCAGCCTCGGCCGATTTGCCCGTCGGGTTGACGAGATCGCGCAATTCCTTGCTGGGCTTGAAGTAGGGCACTTTCTTTGCAGGCACTTCCACGCGCGTACCGGTTTTTGGATTGCGCCCGATGCGTGGCTTGCGCTGACGAATGCGGAAGCTGCCAAAGCCGCGAATCTCAATCTTGTCGCCGGCGCGGAGCGCTCCGATCACGGAGTCGAAGATGGTTTCGACGATCACTTCGCTGTCACGCCGCGTGAGATCCCCGAGTTTCGTTACTTCTTCAACCAGATCCGCTTTCGTCATAGCAGGCGTCGCTCCTGAGATGGTCTAACGCTGCACCCATAGTAGATGCAAACCTCTGGCCTTGCAAAGTCAAGCAGTTGCGGGATTTTGCCCCGTCGAATGCCATCTGGCGGCTCAGCGCCAGAGGAAATAGAAGCCGACGTGCTTCTCTGCCAGTTGCTGGGGGCTGGGGATCAGGTCGTCGGCGTCGGAGGTGACGAGGTCCAGCAGGCTCCGGTGTCGCACATAGGGCTTCACGACGCTGGGCTCTCCGGAAATCCCCACGGATTTCGCCGTTTCCAGCAACGCCTGCCGGAACCCGCCGGTCTGGTCGATCAGGTGCAGCGGCAGCGCCTGCTCGCCCGTCCAGACCTGCCCGGTGGCGATGCTTTTCACCTGAGCGGGCGGGAGATGGCGGCCGGCGGCGACATCGGAGATGAACTGGCCATACATATTATCGACCAGCGACTGAAAATACGCCCGTTCCTCCGGCGTCATTTCGTGGGAGGGATCCCCGGCGTCCTTGAGCGCTCCGGCATGGATCACTTCAGGCTTAAGCTTGGCCCACTTGAGCAGATCGCCGTAGTTGGTCCACTCCATGATCACACCAATCGATCCGACGACACTGGCCTGGTTGGCGTAAATCTTGTTCGCACCCGAGGCGATGTAGTACGCGCCGCTCGCGCCAACACTCTCGACCGAGGCGACGATGGGCTTCTTCTTCTCGTCGCGAATATGCAGAACCTCGTGGTAGATCTCCTGCGACGGCGCGGCGGCTCCGCCTGGCGAGTTGATGTGCAGGATGATGGCTTTGATGTCATCGTCCTGATCGAATTTGCGCAGCTGATCGACGGTTCTGTCGGCGGAGAGGATGATGCCGTCGATGTCCACGACCGCGATGTTGCCGCCGCCTCCGAACGACAAGGATGCACTCGGCCCGGCAGCGCTGCGAACGATCAGCACCATCAAGGTGATACCGACGGCGCAGAGCCCGAAGAAGAGCAGGCAGCCGCCAAGAACCCAGGGCCAGACGCGATGACGGCGCGGCACAGGCGGTGGAGGATACGCCTGCCACGAAGCGCCGGGATAGGGAGGCTGTTGCGGACTGACGGGTTCGCCAGACGCGGGTTGCTGCTGGCCGGGATCGTCCATGCGGCGAGTGTAGCACCGGCCTGAGCGCCGACACTGCTGAAGATGATGCGTGATGCGCGCGGGACGTGCGGCGTGGGTTTGTGAACTGGCGAGCTAGTGCTGCAAGGAATCAACAGGCACAAAACCCGCGGCCTGGTTCGGATCGCCGGTGCCGGAATAGCGGGCCTTGATCGGGTAGGGATACACAGGCCGGCAGCGCTCAACAGCGCCACTGGAGGAACGGCATGCGATCAGTTTGTCCGGTGCCTGTCCTTTCTCCACCCAATTTTCCAGTGCGCTGAATGCGTCGAAATCAGTAAGCCCCGGGCCTCCCCCAATGTGCTCGACGCCAGGAATAAGAAAAAGGCGGAAGAAGTCTTCGGTCTGTTTGCTGCCTCCCATAAACCTGGTCGCGCCCTGGTAGTAGCCCACCGAAGAAGTCGCTGAAATCGCGGCATCGGCCCAGCCGTGCCAGAGCAGCATCTTGCCGCCTCGCGCTTTGAACGCGCGCAGATCGAAAGATGTTGCGTCGTAGATTCGTTGTGCCCTTCGAAGAGTAGCGGGGTCGCGGTCGAAATCGAAACTGAGAGCATCACCCTTCTCCCGCCTCTTTGGGTCCACGAAGTACTTCATGTACATGGCCGGAAGGTCCATATTGGCGAAACGCGGGGGAATCGACGGATTGGCCACCCCAGGGTAGTTCCAGCCGGCCCACTGCGTCTCGGTGCCAGGCAGATACGGGAACGCGTACAGCACCTCCCCGCGGGAATTGGTAGCGGGGCTCATGAGGCGTTTCACTGCGGAAACCTGTCTCGGGCTGAGGCAGTCAGGCCCATCGCGGCCGGACGGGCAGGCAATCAGTTCCGGCTTCCACTGACAGGAGAGGGGGTCGGCAACATACGCCTCCTGCGCGCCGTCCTGCGCGCCACAGCGCTGCAGGACAGATTCGTGGATAACATGAGCCGCTGTCGCGTCGAGCACCGAACCACCACGACCGTCGTTCACTGCTTGTGCGAACCATGCAGCGGCGATCGTATTCCGTGCGGTGTACTCATAGACCGGCGCCATGGCCAGCAAGCCGTCGAAGTCATCGGGAAATCTTTGCGCTTCCATGAGGACGGCTTGGCCGCCTTTTGAGCCCCCGGCCATATAGGAGAGCCTGATCGGCTTGCCATAGTAATGCGTAGTGATGAACCGGGTGACGAGAGTTACCACGTGGTTGCTCCGCCAACCGAAGTCTTCCTGCAATTCCGGGGCATCTGCTGCCCAGATGCCGTCGAATCCCAAACTGCTCTCATGGCCCCCGTTGCCTGTCGCCGAGGCATAGCCACGGGCAAGGGCAGTGTTGGCGAAAAGGCTTAGTATGTGTTCCGGGTAGCCGCAGAAGCCGCCACAGGCTCGAAAGAAGAATTTCTGATTCCAGTCGCCAGGCGACGGCAGTTTCAGCACAAACTTGCTCTGCGGCGAGACATAGCCGGTCACTTCGCAGTATTGGCGAATGCTGGTCCTGGCCGGAACGCCCGCCTTTCCAAATCCGCTCATCGTTGCAGGCCACTGCTCCAGCCCACTGGGTGACACGTCCACCAGCCGACCCGAGGTGATGAACGCTGGGCCCCCCGGAACATTTTCCAGGTTGAGCTGTGCCAGGGCCGCACAGGTCTGCGCCTCCGACCTGGCCGTAATGGCCGGCCCGTTTTGGGCAGCTGCCGACGCCGCCAGTATCCATCCAGATGCGACGGCACACACAATCGGGCACAGGGTCCGTGGAGATCTTCGCTTCGGTGCGCGGAATTGATTCTGCCGTCCTGGGCCCTCTGGAAAGGAGTGCTTCATGGCTGCTCGCAAGACGTTTTGACGACGGTAGCACGAGCCTGCCGCACTCGCCACAGGTTTCCTTACGTCGCGCTGGTCTTGAGCATCTGTTCGGCGTGGCGCCGCGAGGTGTCCGTCACGGTGGCTCCGCTGATCATGCGGGCGATCTCCTCAGCGCGCTCGGCGGGGTTGAGCAGCCGCACTGATGTCTGCGTACGGCGCTGCTTCTCCTGTTTTTCGATGAGGAAGTGCTGATCGGCAAAAGCGGCGATCTGCGGCAGGTGAGTAACGCAGAGAACCTGCTGGACACGCGACAGCGCTTTGAGTTTCTGGCCGACGGCTTCGGCGGCGCGGCCTCCGATGCCGATGTCGATCTCGTCAAACACCAATGTGCGCGGCGCCTGCGTTTTTCGCGTGCGTGCGCGGTTCGCGCCTTCTTCGACGCTGACCTTCAGCGCCAGCAATACGCGCGACATCTCGCCACCGGAAGCGATTTCATCCATCGGCTTAAGGGGCTCGCCGGCGTTCGTCGCGATGCGGCACTCGACGTTGTCCCAGCCATGAGCGGTCCACGTGGACGATTCCTCACTGGAAGTGACCACGACAGAGAAGCGCGCCTTCATGGCAAGTTCGTTGATCTGCGTTTCGGCGAGCTTTTCCAGTTTCTTCGCCGCTGCGACGCGTTCGGCCGTGAGCGCCCGCGCCGCGGACTGGTAAGCAGCGGCGGCCTTTTCGAGATCGGCGCGCAGGGACTTGAGGATCTCGTCCCGATTCTCAATCTCGGCCAGCTTGCGGCTGACCTCTTCGCCGAAGGCAATCACGTCGGCGAGCGTCGATCCATATTTGCGCTTGATGCGGTCGAGCAATGCGAGACGGTCTTCTATTTCCGCAAGCCGCTCGGGCGAAGCATCGATCGAGTTGGCGTAGTCGCGAACGGTGGCAGCCACATCTTCCACGGTCGCGCGCGCAGCGGCAATCTGCTGGGCAAGCTCGGTGAATTTCGGATCGTAGCGCGCCAGTTCCTCCAGATGTTTCTGCGCCGTCATCAGCGCCGCTTCGGCGGAGGCGTCCTCCTCGTACAGCACGTTGTTAGCGCTGACGGCAGCGGTGCGCAGCTTTTCAGCATTGGCGAGTACGCGCTTTTCGGTTTCGAGCGCTTCGTCTTCGCCTGGCTGCGGTGCGGCGGACTGGATCTCCCGCGCCTGGAAAGACCACAGGTCGGCGAGACGCAGCCGATCCTGCTCGTCGCGCTCCAGTTCCGCGAGACGGTCCTGAATCTCGCGCCAGCGCGTGTGCGCCGCTTCGACGCCATCGAGCGAGGCTCCGGCAAATCGATCCAGCAGCAGCCGCTGCTGGCCGGGGTCGAAACCGGAAAGCGTCTCGGATTGCGCGTGGATCAGCGCCAGCTCCGGGGCCAGTTGCCGCAGGACCGCGACAGTCGCCGGCTGATTATTCACGAAGACACGGCCCTTGCCGTTCTCGAGGATCTCGCGCCGCAGGATGATCTCCGTGCCTTCGGGATCGATGCCGTTTGTTTCGAGAATCGCTTCGGCCCCGGGTGTGCTCTCGAAGACGCAGGAGAGCACGGCACGGTCCGATCCATGGCGGATGACGTCCGTAGAGGCCTTCTGTCCCATGAGCAGCGCGAGCGCATCGACGAGGATAGACTTGCCCGCGCCGGTTTCGCCGGTGAGCAGGTTGAGCCCGGGGCCGAATCCGGCAATGGCGTGGTCGATGACCGCGTAGTTCTCGGCTCGGAGTTCGAGCAGCATGGGAGCTTCTGGGGGCAGCATATCAGGACGAGCACCGACTCATGCCGCGGTCAGCCGGGGCTGAGCCCGGGAGTGATCCCGGAGCGTTACTGCCGCTCCGCAACACCGGCGCTACAATGAGGCCAGCCGCACGTGCGAAAGTGGCGGAACTGGCAGACGCACCAGACTTAGGATCTGGCGGGGAAACCCATGGGGGTTCGAGTCCCCCCTTTCGCACCAATTATTTAGGCCTGCCCCGGAGACCTGCCCAACACAGACCGGCAGGTCTGAAGCCGCTGATGGCTTTCCAGCCCTGGATCCTGCGGCATACGGCTCACACTCCTTTGGCTGAGGCGGGCGGCGACGTGGCCACACTGGCGCGGACCGCAGGGCGTTCCTCGATGACGATTACTCAGCGATCCGCAGGGGTGCCATGGAATAGAGCCATTGCCGCTGAAGCGCTTTTCTGCCATGATCCGATTCCGCCCCCGAACACAATCGTTATCCCAGGGGAGAAAAGAAATGAATAACCTTCTTTGCAAGCTGTATACCGATGACTCAGGCCAGGACCTCATAGAGTACGCGCTGATCGCGGCCCTCATTGCGCTTCTTGCTCTCGCCGCCCTGTCGAGCGTCGGCACACAAATCAGCGGCGTTCTGGGCGACGTTGCGACGAGCCTTTAGTCCCAAACGTGCGGCATACCCGCGAGCAGGTGAACGCCGCAGAACGAGGGCGCCCGGGAGCCCCAGGGTGACCCGTCGCTGACGAGGTCGCCCGAACTGCGTGTCCAATTTTCCGCCCAGAGGCGGCTTGTGCGAGCTTGTATCCGTTACATTCGCGCGCGGCGCAGCGCGGCCTGGGACATCTTTGCTCGTACCCATCTCCATTTGGTTGCGCCATGGAATCCCGCACGGCCTTCAAAACCCAGCGATTGTGCCTATCTCGCCGTCGTCAGGCATCGCCTTCTCTGCCACCTTCGATTGCCAGCTGCTTACCATTGTTTCATTGCACTGGTTACCAACCGGCTGTCATGCTGGACCGCACTTTGCACTTTGTAATTCGCTGACTTTGATGGGTACCGGGGGGCTTAGGTTCATCTCGTTTGGCTCAGTGTTGAAAGGGCCATAACGTCTTCCAACCGGGTTCCCCTTTCCCGACCCGGGTCTGTTGCTGGCATCCCTAACCCGCGGCTGCATTGAAGTTGGCGATCACCGCTCCGCACCCCGAAATCCAGCGGAGTTGGTAATCAGGAGAATCGCACGTGTTTTACGGGTCTTTTCTGACTTTTGTTTCTGCCCTTTGGAAATCAGCTGGTTTCTCGAACGCACCCACCGGCAGCACTAACTCGCACGATCCACACTGGCGCGTTCAAAAAAGCGCGGCGCTCGTGGTATCGCTGTTGCTGTCGTGCTGCGGCGAGGCGGTGGCGCAGACGCCGACCCCTGTGCTGACCCAGGCGTACGATTCGGCGCGCGACGGGCTGAATGCAAATGAGACGACGCTGACGCCGGCGAACGTGAATCCGGCTACGTTTGGCAAGCTTTTCAATTTGCCAGTGGACGGGTTTGTCTACGCGCAGCCGTTGTATGTGCCCGGCATAGCGATTTCAGGACAGGGGACCCACAACGTCGTGTTCGTGGCGACGATGCACGACAGCGTCTATGCGTTCGACGCCGACGGTCTGAGCCCCCAGCCCCTCTGGCACGCGAGCTTTATCAATCCCTCCGCGGGCGTCACGACAGAGCCCGCCAGTGACAACACAAACACTACAGACACGGACGGCGAGACTGGGATCCTCAGTACGCCGGTGATCGATCCGGCGACGGGAACGCTCTATGTCGTAGCCAAGACGAATGAAACCTCAGGCGGCAACACGAATCAGTGTTTCCGGCTGCACGCCCTCGACATCACGAGTGGCGCGGAACTCACGGGCAGTCCCACCGGATGCATAGCCGCCAGTGTGACGGGCACAGGATCTCCGAACAGCGGTGGCCAGGTGCAGTTTACTTCGCTTTTTACCCTGCAGCGGCCAGGGCTGGCACTGAGCGGGAACGATGTGTACGCGGCGTTCGGGGCCTGGGGCGACGATGGCATGTGGCACGGCTGGCTGCTGAGCTTTGACAAGACTTCGCTGCAGTTGGTGAACACGTTCAACAGCACTCCAAACGGCACGGAAGGCGAGGGGGGATTCTGGTCGAGCGGTCGCGGAATAGCCGTGGACGCCGGTGGGAACCTGTTCGTGCCAACCGGCAACGGAAACTTCGATGGCGCCACGAATTACGGCGATGCGTTCATAAAGCTCAGTTCCACTCTGGGTCTAACCGACTATTTCACTCCCTGGAACCAGCTGGCACTGGACGTCAACGACCTCGACGTCAGTTCCGGAGGCGTCGTTCTGCTCCCGAACAGTGCGGGCACGGCCACACACCCGCACATCATGATCGGCTGCAGTAAGGATGGAACCATCTACGTAGTCGATCGCGACAATATGGGGCAGTACAACTCGAGTGGCGACACGCAGATTATTCAGGAACTTTCTAACGTTGTTGGTGGCACTCCAATCAACCAGAACAATCTCAATTACGTGGAGAACTGCTACAGCGCTGGAACATACTGGAACGGGAACGTGTATTTCGGCGGTGTCGGCGATTCGGTGAAGCAGTTCAGCTTCACCAACGGGCTGCTCTCGACGTCGTTCGTTTCGCAGACGCCCGAGGTTTATCAGTTTCCAGGCGCCAACGCGGTAGTCTCAGCGAACGGCACCACGAATGGCATCGTCTGGACCATCGAAAATGCCGGCAATGTTGATGCGGGCCGTGCGGGCACTGCCGTGCTGCACGCCTACGATGCCACGAACCTGGGCACCGAACTGTACAGCAGCAACCAGTCAGCGGCCGATGTTGCTGGTGGCGCAGTTAAGTTCACGATACCAACCGTGGCCAACGGTAAGGTCTACGTGGGGACCCAGTCCTCGGTCGCCGTTTATGGCTTGTTGTCCGCGCCCAGCGTGATCAGCGTCAGCCCGAACGTCGGGCCGGCGGC
>DASYYN010000037.1:0-18382 GCA_035933815.1 Acidobacteriaceae bacterium | reverse complement strand
ACGCTGAACGTCGGCTTCGATCCGACGGCGGCGAGCAGCTATACCGGGACGGTGACGCTGGTGAGCAACGCAGCTTCGGGCGGGACGGCGACGATTGCACTGAGCGGAACCGGCCAGAGCGCGTCGTATTCGGTGAATCTGAGCTGGAGCGCGCCGACTTCGTCGACGGATCCGGTGGCCGGCTATAACGTGTACCGCTCCTCGAACGGCGGGTCGACGTACCAGGTGGTCAACTCGGCGGTGAATACGCCGACTACGTATACCGACAGCGGCGTGCAGGCCGGCGCGAGCTACGTGTACTACATAGAGAGCGTCGACGCGCAGGGAAACCAGAGCGCTCCTTCGAATACGTGGAGCGTGACGATTCCGTAGCTGTGCCGGTAATGGGAATCCGCGCCTAAAGGTCCGGATTCCCGATGGCACGATGGATCCCCGGCCTGAGGGCCGGGGATCCTAGCGCAATCGCGCTGTGCGATTCAGGGGCTAACACGGTTCCTAGCTGCGGAAGCGAATGATGCGGCGCCGGTCGCGCTTCGAAGGGCGGCCGGCGGGCGCAGGCGTGAAGTGCAATCCGGCGCGGCGCTCCTCGGCGAAGATGCGGCGGGCTTCCTTGCTGGCCTCGGTCTCGCGGTAGAGAGTCTGCGCGACGGAGGCTGGTCCGCGCACTTCGCTCAGCGCCAGCACTTCCACTTCGAAGTCCCCGCCTTCGGTCTTGACGGAGAGCATGTCGCCGACGCGCACTTCGCGCGCGGATCGCGCGGGCTGATGGTTGGACTGGATGCGTCCCAGCTCACAGGCTTTGGCGGCGAGGGTGCGCGTTTTGAAGAAGCGCGCGGCCCAGAGCCATTTGTCCATGCGCATGAAGACAGCGTACAGCGATCAGCGATCAGTGATCAGTGATCAGTAAAGAAGCGGTCAGTGATGAAACGGTCAGTGGTGAAGCGGCGAGTGCTGCAGCCCAACCTTTCCTGGCAGGATCTTTGTTGCCCGCTTTATATCTGACCGGATTTGCGCTGGCTGTTCGAGCGTTTGGCCTACCCCTTTCGTTGCAGCCTGACAAGGGTGCGGCACACATGTTTTGGGCGCCGGGAACCTAACGCGGCAACACTAGATGTAGGGGATGGGCGCCTGGCAAGACCCAAGGCGTGAGGTTTTTGGGGTTCGAGGCGGGAGCAGCGCCAGGATATTGCGCAAATTCATTGATTCCCAATCATTTTCCACTTTGCGCGGGGCATCTATTCGGTTACGATCAGGTGGTCAGAAGTGGTCCAAAGTGGAATGAAAGCTCAATTCCCGGCGTTCCTCAGGTCAAACGATAGCACTGGAGCGGTGTCATCTGAGGGGCATTTCAGCGGGGTAGCCACCGAGGGCAACAGGACAGGCAAGTGGGGCATGGGATGTTTCGCGGCAGCCACACAACCCGGGTTGATGACAAGGGCCGACTCAAACTGCCGGCGGAGTTCAAGCGGCAGATCGATGAGGAGTATGGCGGCCAGTTCTACATCACCAGCAGGGATGGCAAGCTGGCCGAGATTTATCCAATGAAGGAATGGGAAGAGTTCGAGACCAAACTGGCTGAAATTCCGAGCTTTAACCCGGCAAAAAAGAAGCTGCTCAAGAGGCTGAATTATTACGGGCAGATGTCGGAGATGGATGGCCAGGGTCGGCTGTTGCTGCCGCAGATCCTGCGGGAGCAGGCAAAGTTGGTCGCCGAAGTGGTGGTGTCGGGCAGCGAGTTTCACCTCGAGGTTGCAAACCGCGAGGACTATGAGCGGGAGATGGCGGAAGCGCCCATCACCGCGGATGACGAAGCTGAGCTTTCGAAGTTTGGTTTGTAACGCATGAAGGCCCCTCAGGGGGAGCACATGTCGGAACGGGAAATGAACCCCAGACATGTGCCGGTTCTTTTACAACCTGCGATCCGAATTCTGAATGTGCGCCGGGGCGGCATATATATAGACGCCACCCTGGGCAATGCGGGCCATGCCAGCGAGATTGCGCGGCGGCTGGGTCCGCAGGGAACGCTGATCGGTTTCGATCGGGACCCGGAAGCGATGGCGCTGGCCAGCGCGCGGCTGGATGCGCTGCGGGGGGAACTGGGGGCGGAGATGCCCCGGGTGGTCCTGCACGACGTGGAGTTCTCGCGAGCCGGAGAGAAGCTGGCGGGCGGGAAGGTGGATGGCCTGCTGGCGGACTTCGGGGTCAGCTCAATGCAGTTCGACGAGGCGCATCGGGGATTCAGTTTTCAGGCGGAAGGCCCTCTGGACATGCGGATGAATCCGCGGGAGGGAATGACCGCCGAACAAGTGGTAAACCAGGCCGGCGAAAAAGAGCTTGCCGACCTGATTTACGAATTCGGAGAGGAAAGGAGGTCGCGGAGAATCGCCAGAGCCATTGTCAGGGCGCGGCCGGTAACGACGACAGGGCAGCTTGCCCGGATCGTTGCGGCCGCGGCCCCGGCAATGAAAAGCGAACGAATTCATCCGGCGACGCGAACCTTTCAGGCTCTTCGAATTTATGTGAACAGCGAGCTGAGCGAGATTGACGCGCTGCTCGGGATAGCGCCGCATTTGCTGCAACCGGGGGGAAGGCTGGTGGTGATCAGCTTCCACTCGCTCGAAGACCGGCGGGTAAAAGATGCGCTGCGCGAGGGAGCGCGGCAGGGAATTTACGAAGTGCTGACGCGGAAGCCGGTGACGGCCGACGCAGAAGAGACGGATCGCAATCCGCGGGCACGCAGCGCGAAGCTGCGAGCAGCGGAGAGGAAGGCAGCGGATAGGGTATAGCGGACGGCGTATAGGGTGTAGACCTTTAGACGCTAAACGCTAGCCGCTAAACGCTGCAGTTAAGGATCGGGCCGGGGTCGTCCTACCGCAATAACGGCGAAAGTAATTCAGGACACCCGCAATACCCCATCCCTTCCAAGATCAGCGACCCTGGCCCGGTCGTTGGAAGGGGCCGAAAAGCAGTTCGCAGTAATCAGTGAGTGATGGATCAGTAATCGGAGACTTTATGGCGACACAGGCGATCGCAGCGCAAACAATCGGGGTAGCCAGGCGCGACACGGAATGGGTCGCGGAGCACAACGCGCTGTTGATGGAGGCGCAGCGGCGCCGCCGGCGCGGTCCGACGCCTGAGGCGCTGTTCTCGAAGCGCATCGATAATACGCGGCTGGTGAAGACGGCCGATCCGGCGCGCGGGAGAGAGATGCGCAGCTTTGCCTGTGCGATGGCGTTTCTGTTGTCGCTGGCGCTGATGTATGGATGGCAGCACTTCAGCGCGATTGAGTACGGCTACCGCTTCGAGGCGGAAAAGCAGCAGCTGCAGCAGCTGGAAGAGCAGAACCGCGAACTGCGGCTGACCCAGGCGCAGCTGGCCGATCCTTCACGGATCGACTCGATGGCGCGCAATTTTGGCCTCACGGCTCCGCATCCGGGGCAGGTAGTGCATCCGAATGCGGCTGTGACGGAAGGCGGGAATTCGGCGGTGATGGCGGAAGCCACGCCTGCTCCTGCTGTGCACTAAGTTTTCCTCGGTGGAGGGGTTCTCTCGGTGTCTCGTTTAGCGTTCTCCTCCGAGTTTGATCCTCCTCGCGCAGAACGTTCGCGCGAGGGGGAGTTTTCGGGCCCTCCCCCATTTTCTCGTCGCCTGGTCACGCCTATGCGCCGTCTTCGGATCGTAGGCGTACTGGGCATTTTTATTGCCTGGGCCGTGCTGATTACCGGACGCATGCTGTGGCTGCAGGTGATCCAGCACTCGGACTGGCAGGACCGCGCCGAGCGGCAGCAGGAGCGCACGTTTCAGGTGGCGCCGCGGCGGGGCGTTCTCTACGATCGCGATCTGCAGGAACTGGCGATGACGGTCACGGCGGACTCCGTGTATTCGGTTCCGTCGGAGATGGACAGCGATGTGGAGAAGGAGCGCACGGCGGCCGCGCTGGCACGAGTGGTGCACACCGATCCTCAGGATCGGTTTACTTCGCAGAAGCAGATCCTTGCCAGGCTGCGGGATTCACGCAATTTTGCGTGGGTGGCACGCAAGCAGTCGCCGGCGGTGATCAACGCGGTGAAGGCGCTGCACCTGAAGGGCATTTATTTCCAGAAGGAATTCAAGCGGTTTTATCCCGACCAGCAGCTGGCCGCGCAGGTGCTGGGGTATGTGGGCATGGACGACAACGGGCTGGCGGGCGTCGAACAGGATTTTGAGAAGCAATTGCATGGCATGCCAGGACGCATGCTGACGGCCGTGGATGCGCGACGGCACGTGCTGGACAGCCACGAGCGCGAGCCGCTGCCGGGCGAAAACCTGGTGCTCACGATCGACGCGAACATCCAGTTCATGGCGGAGAAGGCGCTGGACGCCAACATGGAGCGGACCGGCGCAGCGAACGGAACGGTGGTGGTGCAGGATCCGCACACGGGGCAAATTCTGGCGCTGGCGATCCGGCCGACGTTCAATCCGAATAATTTTCGACACGACGATCCGTCGCTGCTGCGCGATCACGCGGTGAGCGATGTGTATGAGCCGGGATCGACCTTCAAGCTGGTGACGTATTCGGCGGCGCTGGAAGAACATGTGACGACGCCGACGGAGATGATCCACACGCTGGGTGGACAGATCAATGTGGCGGGCCGGATCGTGCACGACGACAATGACGCGATTCGGTATGAGGCCGCGCGCGGCAACGTTATCTCGGTGACGGAAGCGCTGCAGGAGTCGAGCGACGTCGCGGCGATTGAACTGGCGGAGCGCATGGGTCCGGACCGTTTCTACAAATACATTCACGGTTATGGATTCGGCTCGAAGACTGGGATCGAACTGCCGGGCGAGACACGCGGCCTGGTGAAGCCGCCACAGCGCTGGCAGCCCACGACCATCGGATCGATTCCGATGGGGCAGGAGATCGCCGTGACGCCGATTCAGCTGGTGACGATGGCGTCGACGATTGCGAATGGCGGCGTTCACCTGCCGCCGCACATCGTGCTGCAGCACACGAACGAGGTTCGCGGGAATCCTGAACTGAAGCCGGTGGCGTTTCATCCGGAGGGGGAGCTGCCGAATCCGCTGCCGGCGGGGGCGCAGCGAGTGATCAGCGAAATGACGGCGGCGCAGATGCGCAAGATGATGGAAGGCGTCGTTCTCTACGGCACTGGCCGTCCGGCGCAGCTGGATGGCTATAGCGCGGCGGGGAAAACGGGGACGGCGCAGAAGATCGATCCGAAGACGCACACCTACTCGAAGACGAAGTATGTGGCGTCCTTTGTGGGTTTCGCTCCGGTGAACGATCCGGCGGTGACGATTGCCGTGGTGATGGATTCGCCGACGAAGGGCTCGCATTATGGGACGGCGGTGAGCGCGCCAGTGTTTCACGATTTGGCGCAGCAGATTCTGGAGTATCTGGGCGTGCCGCACGATCAGGATCTGCGGCCGGTGAAGGAGATTGCGAAGAGCAAGGCTCCGGTGATGGATGATGTCCCGCAGGACACGACGGCGGATTTGCAGTCGCTGTTTGCTGAGGTGAATCATTTGCCGGCGGACGATCCGCTGAGCAGCAGCGCGCCCGCGCAGAGTGCGGTTGCCGCGGATGCTCCCACGGATAATTCGCAGGTCGCATCGGCAGCGCCAGCGATGAGTTTGGCTGCATCGATATCCTCCCCCCACAACGACGTACCTCCCCCGCCCACATCGCCGCCGCAGCTTGTTCCTGCGGCGGCGACTCCGCATGCGAGAGGTGGATCGGTGGCGGTTGCGACTCAGCGGGTGGCGGTGCCGTCTTTTGCGGGCAAATCGCTGCGGGATGTGGTGGTGCAGGCGAGCGGCGCGGGGCTGGGCGTGCATGTGGTGGGGTCGGGACTGGCGCGGGACCAGATGCCGGCCGCAGGCACACTGGTGCCGGCGGGAACGGATATCGTGGTGCGGTTTGGGCGGTGAGAAGGCAGTTGTTAGTGATCGGCTGTCAGTGATTCGGAGCGGGTTGCGGCACGTCAGCACCAGTTTGATTGCAAGAAGGAACCTGCGGAAAACCTTCCCTCAGGGGCTAAAGCCCGATTGATTTTGTGCCTCTTACGGCACGGCTGAAGCCGTACCCCTTCAAAGCACTAATTCTTCCGCAAGCTGCCGAGTTGATGCTGCTGGCCTTGTTGCAGTGGCTCAGACCTCGTCTACCTGTCCGGGGTACGTCAATGCAGGGCCTGCGCTTACAATCGACCTGATATGCGCTTGGATGAGCTGTTGCGCGGGTGCGAGGTGGTGCGGCGCGCCGGGCCGAACGCGGAGATCGCTGGCGTCGAATACGACTCGCGCCGCGCGGGTCCGGGCTCGCTGTTCATCGCCATGCAGGGCGGGACGACCGACGGCAATCGCTACATTGGAAAGGCCATCGCGCAGGGCGCGGCAGCCATCGTCACTGATTCCGCAATGGCATTCGGCGAAACGGCGCAGCAGCATCCAGAAACAGCGGTCGCTGAAATTCCAGCGGGCGTGGGCCGGCGGGCGATGGCGACTCTGGCGGCGAACTTCTTCGGACATCCGGAAAAGCAGCTCGCCTTCAGCGGGATTACCGGCACGAACGGCAAGACGACCACGACGTTCCTGCTCGAGGCCATGCTGAACGCCGCCCGGCGAAAGACGGTGCTGATCGGCACGATCGAGAATCACATCGCCGGAACCGTTCAGGCTGCCCCGCATACAACGCCGGAATCGCGCGACCTGCTGGCGCTCTTTCGCGAGGGAGCGGATGCGGGCGCGACAGAGGCAGTGATGGAGGTGTCATCGCATGCCTTGGCGCAGGGGCGGGTATACGGGCTGCCGTACGACGTTGCCGTCTTCACGAACCTGACGCAGGATCATCTGGATTTTCACGGCACCATGGAGAATTACTTCGCGGCGAAGCGGGCGCTCTTCGACGGGAGTCTCGGCCGGGCGCCGCGCGTGGCGGTGATCAACACGGATGACGAGTGGGGACGCAAACTCGTTCCGGCAGCACAGGCGGCGGGAGCGGAGGTGGTTTCCTACGGGCTGAAATCGGGAGAGTTTCGCGTCGCTGATGTGCGAATGTCCGCAGCGGGTATGGAGTTCCGCCTGATCGCGCCGCAGGGGACAGCCCACGTGGAAACGCGGTTGACCGGACGGGTGAATCTCTACAATCTGCTGGCTGCGTCGGGCGCGGCGCTGGCGCGCGGGCTTACGGTGGAGCAAATTGCGGCGGGCGCGGCGGCGCTGGCCTGTGTGCCGGGGCGCTTCCAGACCGTGAATGAAGGCCAGCCGTTTACGGTCGTGGTGGATTACGCGCATACGGACGACGCGCTGCGGAACCTGACGGCGCTGGCGCGGGAGTTTGTCGGACGGGAATCGTCCGGCGGCGGGGAAATGCAGCAGCGCGGTCGCGTGATTACGGTCTTCGGCTGCGGCGGCGACCGGGACCGCGCGAAGCGTCCCAAGATGGGGCGCGCGGCGGGCGAGGGCAGCGATCTGGTGATCCTGACGTCGGACAATCCTCGCAGCGAGGACCCGGAGCGGATTATGGAGGACGCGCTGCCGGGGCTCGTGGCCACCGGCACTCCGTATCGCACGGAAGCAGACCGGGGTCGGGCGATTCGCATGGCCATCGAAGCGGCGCGTCCGGGAGACATTGTGCTGCTGGCGGGCAAGGGACACGAGAAGGAGCAGGTACTGCGGGACGGCGCGATTCCGTTTGACGATGCCGCGGTGGCCGCGGCGGCGATTCGGGCGGTGATTCGCGAAGGGGCCGGAGTGCGCGCATGAAGCTGACGCTGACGCAGATTGCGAGGTGGATTGCCGCTGAGCCGCTGACGGGCGGGGATGCGGTCAGCGCGACGGGATACTCGATCGACTCGCGTACGCTGCAGCCAGGGGACCTGTTCTTTGCGGTTCGCGGAGAGCGCTTTGACGGGCATGAATTCGTCGGCAAAGCTCTCGAGAGCGGCGCGTGTGCTGCTGTGGTGGCGCGGGCGAGTGCCCAGCAACTCCCAAATCACGAGAAGCTACTCGTCGTCGACGATCCGCTGATGGCGCTGCAGCGCCTTGCGGCCAGCGTGCGGCGGCAGTGGGGCAAACGTGTCGTTGGGATTACGGGATCGGCGGGGAGGACGACGACTAAGGAAGCGGTGGCTGCGGTGCTGGCGGCACGCTTTTCGGTGCTGCGGTCGCAAGGAAATCTCAACAACCATTTCGGAGTGCCGCTGCAGTTGCTGAAATTGCAGCCGGAGCACGAGGTGGCGGTGATTGAGATGGGCATGTCGGCGGCGGGGGAGATCGCAGCGCTGTGCCGCATTGCCGCGCCGGACTGGGGTGTGGTGACCAACGTCGGGCATGCGCACGCGGAGTTCTTCTTCGACGGCGTGGCGGGGATAGCGCGCGCGAAGTACGAGCTGGTGGCGGCGCTGCCGCGGCACGGCGTCGCGTTTCTGAACTGCGACGATCCGTATGTCTCGCAGTTCGGTCGGGGCTTCGAGGGCAACGCGGTTTATTTTGGCCGCGGGCCGTGCGCCGATCCCCGAGTGGACGTCGTGGAGCCGCTGGGGGCGGAAGGCATCCGCATGCAGGTGCGCGCGGGAGCCGAGAAGGCGGAGCTGGTGCTGCGCCTGCCCGGCGAGCACAACGCCAGCAACGCGCTGGCGGCAATTGCGGTGGGCATTCAGGCGGGAATTCCGCTGGCCGCCTGTTGCGAGGCGCTCGCAGCCTTGCGCCCGGACGAGAAACGCGGGCAGGTGGTGCAGTTCCGGGGCGCAACGATTATCAATGATTCCTACAACTCCAATCCCGAGGCGCTGAAGTCGATGATTGCCACGCTGAAGGCGACGCAGGCGCAGCGGCGGATTCTGGTTGCGGGGGAGATGCTGGAACTGGGGGCGGAAGCAGCTGCTCTGCATGCGGCCTGCGGAAAGGCGGCGGCGCAGGCGGGCATCGAGGTTGTGATTGGCGTTCGCGGGAATGCGCAGCATATTGTCGAGACCGCGCAGGGCGGAGGGGCGGAGGCGCGGTTCGTGGAGACTCCGGAAGAGGCCGGCGCGTGGCTGCGGGACAATTTGCGCGAGGGCGATGCGGTGCTGCTGAAGGCATCGCGCGGCGTGCGGCTGGAACGTGCCCTGACAGTACTGACCGGCGCATAAAAAGACACGGTTCGCACAGCCCGACCCGTTAAGATAGCGGCAAGCACTCGCAGCCGGAGGACGTTTGCTTTACTGGCTCCTTTATCAGAAGCTGTTCCCCTACTTCAGACCCTTTCGTATCTTCCGGTATCTGACGTTCCGCACGGCTTTTGCCTCGCTTACGGCGCTGCTGATCACGCTGATCATCGGGCCGTACGTCATCGAAAAACTCCGCGAGTTCCAGATCGGGCAGTACATTCGCGAGGAAGGCCCGAAGGCGCACCAGAAGAAGGCGGGAACCCCGACGATGGGCGGGGTGCTGATCTGCATTGCGGTTCTGCTGCCGACGTTCCTCTGGGCCGATCTCTCGAATCCCTTTGTGTGGCTGGTCATGTTCGCAGCGGCCGCCTTTGGCGTGATTGGGTTCGCGGATGATTACATCAAGGTGGTTCACCGCAGGAACCTCGGCCTGACGGCGCGGCAGAAGCTGCTGTATCAGTTCATCGCGGCCGGCGTGATCGCTGTGGTGCTGGTGCTGATGGATTTCCGCGGCAGCTATTCGACCCGGCTGATGGTGCCGTTCGCCAAATATGTTCGGCCGCGGCTGGCGATTCCGGGGCTGACCCATATTCCGCATCTGGGCTTGCTGGCATTTCTGCCTTTCATCGTGTTCATCATGCTGCTGATCGTGCTGACGAGCAATGCGGTGAACCTCACCGATGGGCTGGACGGGCTGGCGATCGGCTGCACGATTATTGCTGCCGGGGCGCTTACGGTGTTGACCTACGTCAGTGGGCACGTGACGTTTGCCGACTATCTCGAATTGCAGCGGATGCCGCTGGTGAGCGAGGTGACGGTCTTTTGCGGCTCGCTCACCGGGGCAAGCATCGGATTCCTCTGGTATAACGCCCATCCGGCGGAAATCTTTATGGGCGATGTGGGCTCGCTGGCGCTAGGGGGGGCGCTGGCGACCATCGCCGTGGTGATCAAGCAGGAGCTGCTGCTGCCGTTCATTGGAGGGGTGTTTTATCTCGAGGCGGTGAGCGTGATTCTGCAGGTGGGCAGCTACAAGCTGCGCGGTGGCAAGAGAATTTTCAAGATGGCGCCCCTGCACCACCATTTCGAACTGCTGGGCTGGTCGGAGTCGAAGGTGATCGCGCGGTTCTGGATCGCGGCGCTGGTGTTTGCACTCTTTGCACTCACTACGCTGAAGCTGCGATAAATGAAGCAGGGGGTAGGCTCCAGGGTATAGCGTGTAGGTGTGGCGCAAACTCCTTCCGTTCTAATGCGGAGCGCAGTGGCTGAGAGGCCCGGAATCCTACGTCCTACATCCTGACTTCGCGCATGGATATCAAGGGAAAAAAGGTACTGGTCGTGGGTCTGGGCAAGTCCGGGCTGGCGGCAGCGCTGTTTCTGCGGCGGCGGGGTGCGCAGGTGACGGTCTCGGACGTGCGCAGCGCCGAGGCGCTGGCGAAGGACATCCCGGCGCTGATCGAAGAAGGGATTGCCGTCGAGGCGGGCGGCCACGGGCTGCTGACGTTCCGGCGGCAGGATTTGATTGTCGTCAGCCCAGGGGTTCCGCTCGACACTCCGGAGCTGCAGCAGGTGCAGAAATTCGGGCTGCCGATTATCGGCGAGGTGGAACTGGCGGCGCGCTACCTGAAGGGCAAAGTGGTGGCGATCACGGGATCGAACGGGAAGACGACGACCACCAGCCTGTGCGGCGAGATTCTTGAAGCGGCGAAGTTGCCGGTGCAGGTGGGCGGGAACATCGGCGTGCCTGTGATCGCGCTGGTGGATGAATCGCGCGAGGACGGCTGGTCGGTGCTGGAGGTTTCAAGCTTTCAGCTGGAGACGACCTACGAATTCCATCCGCAGATTGCGGTGATCCTGAACATCACGCCGGACCATCTGGACCGGCACGGCACGTTTGAAAACTACGTGGCAGCCAAGGAGCGGATCTTCGCGCAGCAGACTGCCGAGGACGCGCTGGTGCTGAATGCGGATGACGAGCCGATCAAGGCCGCGGCGGCGCGGGCAAGGTCGCGGGTGTACTGGTTCAGCCGAACGCGCGTGGTGCGCCAGGGGGCATTCGTTCGCGACGGAGTGATTCTGTTCCGCGAATCGGAGCAGAGCGCGGGCGAGCCGGTTCTGAAGGTGGAGGAGATTCCGCTGAAGGGCGCGCACAACGTCGAGAACGTTCTGGCGGCGGTTTGCGCGGCGCGGCTGGCGGGCATCGAGGCGGAGACGATCCGCAGCGCAGTAGCGAAGTTCAGGGCGGTGGAGCATCGGCTGGAGTTTGTGGCGACGCTGAACGGCGTGGACTACTACAACGATTCGAAGGCGACCAACGTTGACGCAAGTATCAAGGCGATCGAGGCTTTTCCGGGCGGGATTCATCTGATCCTCGGCGGCAAGGACAAGAACTCGGATTACCGTCAGATGCGGCGGCTGCTGACCGAGCGCGTGAAGACGGTCTACACGATTGGCGCGGCGGCGGAGAAGATTCATACGCACATCGAGGGCGCGGTACCGGTGGTGAGTGCCGGCACGCTCGAAAAGGCTGTCGATCTGGCGGGTGCGGCGGCGCAGCCGGGTGATATTGTCCTGCTGGCGCCAGCTTGCTCGAGTTTCGATCAGTTTGAGAATTATGAGCATCGGGGACGGGTCTTCAAGGAGACGGTTCTTTCGCGGCGCGGCGTGAAGGCGCTGGCAGGGACTTAGGGAATGGCTAAGAGAGTAGGCGTCGACAAGTGGCTGTACTTTGCAGCGCTGGCCCTGGTGGTGATTGGGCTGGCGATGGTTTTCAGCGCGTCGGCAGTGATGGCGCGCGATCGCTTCGGCTCGCCCTACTATTTCCTGATTCGCCAGACCCTGTGGGCGGCGGTGGGGCTGGTGTCGATGACGCTGCTGATGCGCGTCAATTATGGCCGCTATAACCGGCCCAATGTCGTATTCCCCATGGTGGGCATCACGATCATTCTGCTGCTGGCCGCGTTTCTGATGCGCGACTCGCACAACACCCACCGCTGGATCCGTTTTGGGCCGCTGTCGTTTCAGCCATCGGAGATCGCCAAGCCGGCGCTCGTGCTATTCATGGCGTGGTTCCTGCAGAACCGGATGAGCGACATAGAAAACGTCCGGCAGACGGTTATCCCCGCCGCGCTACCCAGCCTGATTTTTATTGCGCTGATCCTGAAAGAACCAGACCTGGGGACGGCGCTGGTGTGCGCGGGCGTGACGGCGCTGATGCTCTGGCTGGCGGGCGTCAACTTCAAATACCTGGGGTACGCGCTGCTGGCTGCGACTCCGGTGCTCTACTTCATGCTGTTTCGCGTGAAGTGGCGCCGCGACCGGCTGCTCGCTTTCGTGAATCCGGAGTCGGATCCGCTGGGGAAGGGCTATCACATTCTGCAGTCGCTGATCGCGGTGGGGTCGGGCGGCGTGCGGGGAGTGGGGTATATGGATGGCGCGGCGAAGCTGTTCTATCTGCCGGAGCCGCATACGGACTACATTTTTGCCACGGTGGCGCAGGAACTGGGGCTGCTGGGCGGATTGCTGGTCGTGGGATTGTTTGTGTTCATCGGATGGCGCGGGATGCGGGCGGCAATTTTGTCGCGCGACCCGTTTGCCCGGTTTTTGGCGTTTGGGATTACCGCGACGATCCTGATCCAGGCATTCTTCAATATCAGCGTGGTGCTGGCCCTGGTGCCCACCAAGGGCATTACGCTGCCGCTGATTTCCTACGGCGGGACGTCGCTGTTCATCATGCTGGTGCTGATTGGGGTGCTGCTGAACATCACGCGGGAAGTAGAGTGAGGCATCAGGGGCTAAAGCCCAGGCGTTTCGCGGCACGTTTTGGCACGACTGAAGTCGTGCGCTGATACATAAATCCCTGGCGAAATTCTGGATGATCTCACCATTCTTTTGCGTTCCGGTATGAAGCACAGCGAAGCCATTGTTGACCAGTTCACACGGCAGGCGGCGCAGTTTGCGGCTTCGCCGACGGCTCGGAGTGAAGAGATTCTGGAGCGCATGCTGCGACTGGCGCAGCCCGATGTATCGGACACCGCACTGGATGTGGCGTGCGGTCCCGGAGTGCTGGCGTCCGCGCTGGCGCGGCATGTCCGTCATGCGCGGGGGATCGACCTGACGCCCGCGATGCTCGAGCAGGCGCGCAGAACGCAGCAGGAACAGGGCGTCGGGAACGTTGCGTGGGATCAGGGCGACGTCACCGCGATGCCGTATGCAGACGCGCAGTTCGACATTGTGACGTGCCGATTTGCGGTGCACCATTTTCCGGAGCCGTTACGTGTTTTGCGGGAGATGCGGCGGGTGTGTCGGCCCGGCGGGCGCATTGTGATCGCCGACAGCGCTCCGGCTTCCGCGAAAGCGGAGGCGTTCAACGCGATGGAGAAGCTGCGGGATCCGTCGCACACACGCGCGCTGGCCGTGGAGGAGATGGCGGAGTTGTTCGTGCAGGCCGGATTGCCGCGACCCAAGGTGGAACGTATGCGGCTGGCGCTCGATCTCGATGAGTTTCTCAGTCGTTCGTATCCGAACGCAGGCGACGAGGCAGGGATTCGGCGGATGTTCGAGGACGCGCTGACAGACGACGCGATGGATCTCCAGCCGCGGCGTGAGGGTGCGGCGATTTGCTTCTCCGTTCCGGTTGGGATCTACGCGGTGCAGGTGTCCCGTGGCTAGTGCTGCTCCGCACATTCTCATCGCCGGCGGGGGCACGGGCGGACACATCATTCCCGCGCTGGCGATTGCTGATGCGCTGCAATCGCGCTATGGGGCGGAGATCCTGTTTGTCGGGACGGCGCGAGGGCTCGAGTCGCGGCTGGTGCCGCAGGCGGGTTACCGGCTGGAGCTGATCCGCGCCGGGCAGCTGAACAATGTTTCGCTGGGCACGCGACTGAAGACGCTGGTGGACCTGCCGCGCGGCGTGCTGCAGTGTGTGGGGCTGCTGCGGAGCTTCCGTGTGGGCGTGGTGATTGGGGTGGGCGGGTATGCATCGGGGCCGGCGATGGGCGCGGCGATTTTCATGGGTATTCCGACGTTGGCCTTCGAACCGAATGCCGTTCCCGGCATGGCGAACCGGCTCGTGGGCCGCCGCGTCGACGCGGCCGCGGTGAATTTCCCGGCAGCGGCGCAGTTTCTGCGTAACGCGCAGGTGACCGGAATTCCGGTGCGGGCGGAGTTTTTCAGCCTGCCGGCGCGGCCTCCCGGGGCGCCGCCTCATCTGCTGGTGTTTGGCGGGAGCCAGGGCGCGGGCGTGCTGAACAACACGATGCCGAAGATTGCCGGCGCGCTGCTGAACGCCGTGCCGAACCTGACCATTCTGCATCAGGCGGGGGCGCGGCATGCCGAAGCGACGCTTGCGGCGTATCAGGCCAGCGGTGCTCCTGCGGACCGGTGGCAGGTGGCGGCGTTTCTCGATGACATGCCTGCCCGGTTTGCCGCTGCGGATCTGGTTCTCGCGCGCAGCGGAGCATCGACGGTGGCCGAGCTGGCAGCGGCGGGGAAGCCGGCCGTGCTGATCCCATTCCCGCAGGCCGCGGACGATCATCAGCGGAAAAATGCCGAGCAGATGGAGCAGGCAGGAGCGGCAAGGATGCTGATCGAGGCGGAGCTGACGCCCGAGAAGCTGCAGGCGACGGTCGCCGGTCTGCTGCCAGATCGGGCCGCGCTGGAACGGATGTCGGCTGCGGCGCGGCGGCTGGCGCATCCGGACGCGGCGGAGCGGATTGCCGCGATGGCGATGGAGGTTGCGACGGCCCACTCGGCCCACTCAAGCCAAAAAAAGGCTTGAATGGGACACCCGTTCGCAAACAGCAAAAGGCCTGCTCGGGAGAGCAGGCCTTCGTTTTCCATTCAAGGTTGAAGATTATCGGTGTCCGCCGCCGTGGAATCCACCACCGCCGCCGCCGTGAAAGCCGCCGCCTCCACCGCCATGGAAACCGCCACCTCCGCCGCCATGGAAGCCGCCTCCGCCCATGCCTCCACCGTGGAATCCACCAGCCGCGCCGCCGCGGAATCCACCGCCGCCTACGCCACCGTGGAAGCCACCCGCGTATCCGCCGCGGTAGCCACCGCCGCCATAGGGACGGGCGCCATAGACGTTAGAGTGGAAGCCACCCGCGTATCCGCCGCGATAGCCGTTCGCGTACCCGCCACGGTATCCGGCAGCGTAGCCGCCACGATACCCATAGCCACTGCGATAGCCGTAGCCGCCGCGGTATCCGTAGCCGCCGCGCGCCCAGCCGTCATGATCCCAGTCGCGGTGCCACCCGCCCCAGTATCCGGCGCGGCCCCAGCCCCAGCCCCACGGATGGCCATACCAGCCACGGAACCACGGCCCGGCCCCGATGAAGACCCCACCGTAGAACCAGTCAGGGCCGTAGTAGCCGTAAGGGGCACATTCATAAGGCCAGTAAGAGTAATAGCCCCATTCGCAGACCGGCGGGCCGGCGACAACATAAGGCGCCGGATACTCCACCACAGGCCCAATCCCGATACCGACAGACACCTGAGCGTGCGCCGGTTTGGCGAGCGCAAAGGGGGCTGCCAGCAGGGCAATCATGAGTGCACAGCGCAGAGCGCGCGTCATAGGAATTCCTCCCGCCAGATTGCCGGGTTCAGCGCATCTGGCCGCGTCCCGCCGTTTTCCTTTCCCGGACCGGCGGTTCGCTATCCCTATTAACATGAGACGCGCCAAAATGTTGCGCAATAGCACTGCCGGAAATCTGCCGGATCTCCGGGCGCAAGTCCATTCCTACCAAGGGCGCGGCGGGGGATAAGCTCCCGGCGGGGAGTATGCTCCCGGCGGGGAGTATGCCCCCGGCGGCGGGCAGGCCCCGGGAGCGTACGGCGGATAGTACCAGTAGTACCAGGGAGACGAGCAGATGGCCACCAGCAGGGCGATGACCCAGCCAACGCCGGTCCAGCCGAGGAACAGGTTGAAGAGGAAGATGCCCGTCACGTTGTGGGTACGCCGCGCCACCGCGATCAGTGAGGGCAGGAAATAGAGTCCAACGCCAATCAGACTGGCCATGGACGCCTCCGAAGTGCAGTCACTGGGAATTACGCAGGCAGGTGCGCCGCGGTTCCCGGAGACCGCTGGCTGATCGTAGCCCGATCGGGCGGCTGGAGAGCGGGCTTTGGATCCTGCGAAAAAGACATGCCGGAAAGGGAAACGCACCCGGAAGCGGAGAGCTTCAACGGGTGCGTAGAGGGCATGGCCGGGGAGGCATGCCCTGTCAACCCTGCGCGCACTTACCTGCCGTCGTGATCCCATCCGCGGTGCTCGCCGCGATCGTGACCGTAGTAGCCGCCGCGGTCACGGTCGTAGTGCCGGTAGTCGTCGTGGTCGCGGTAACGGAAATCGTCGCGATCGTAGCGGCGGTAGTCATCGCGGTAATATACGCGATAGCCGCCGTAAGAGCGGGGAGCATACCCGTAGCCGGCGTACACCCACTGTCCCGGATACCACATCGATCCGACGTAGTAGCCCTGCTGCCAAACGTATCCATCGCCGGGGCAGGGAGGTACGCCTTCATCGTATTCCGCCACAACAGGGGCGGTACGAACGCCGATGGCGATGCCGACCTGAGCCTGAGCCGCAGCAGCGGCTGCACCTAAAATTCCGGTAAGAGCGAGTGCGCGAACGATGTTTTTCATCTGAGACCTCCTCGGGTTCCGCTTCGGATTTCTTTCGAACTTCGGAACCGCTTGTCGTCTCTGCCTGAATGAACGCAAGTGCGGGCGAGAAGTTGCGGAGGAGGCACGCGGACTGTGGATCGGCATTTCGAACGTGCCGCTATGCGGAATCGAGTCCCGCATACCGGTATACTTGGGCCTGAGCTGACCAGAGTGGGAGAATAGAACTGTATGCAAAAGCTCGGACTCTACCTGTCCGTCCCCTTCTGCCGCTCTAAATGTACGTACTGTAATTTTGCTTCCGGGGTTTTTCCTGCCTCGTACCACGAACGCTACGTTGTCCGGCTGGAAGAGGACCTGCGCAGGATTCATCTGCAGGCCGAGAGCTGGGGCGCGGTGCTGCCGAACACTGTGGATACGGTTTACTTCGGCGGCGGCACACCTTCGCTGCTTGCGCCGGAGCTGTTCCGGCGGCTGTTTACGGCGATTCGGCGGGAATTCGCAGTGATGCCGACCGCGGAGATCACCATGGAGTGCGCGCCGGGTCAGCTGCAGCCGATGGTGCTCGACGCGCTGGTGGAGTGCGGCGTCAATCGCATCAGCTTCGGGGTCCAGAGTTTTGTGGATCGCGAGGCGCGCAGCACGGGACGCCTGCATACGCGCGCCGTCGCGCTCGAAGACATTCGCCGCGTGCGGAGCGCGGGCATCGAGAAAATCAGCGTGGACCTGATCGCCGGATTGCCTGGGCAGACGCTCGACTCATGGTACGAATCGCTGCACGTGCTCGTAGACTCGGGAGTGGATCACGCCAGCGTGTACATGCTTGAGGTGGATGATGACTCGCGCCTGGGGCGGGAACTTCTGGTTGCCGGAGGCCGGTACCACGCGCGGGAGGTTCCACCGGAAGATCTGATCGCGGACCTGTATTCGGAGGCGATCGGTTTCCTCGCAGGTCATGGTCTCGCGCAGTACGAGATTTCGAATTTCGCGCGCAGCGGGCAGGAGTCGGTACACAACCTGAAGTACTGGCGGCGACAGCCCTATGTGGGCGTGGGTGTCGATGCCCATTCGATGCTGCGGTTGCGGAGCGGCGGCGCGCTGCGCTTCAGCACGACGGATGAGCTGCAGCCCTATCTGGAAGACGCGGGCTGGGACGATGCGCACCGTCTGAGCCGGGATGAAGAGCTGGAGGAAGCCTGGTTTCTCGGGCTGCGGCTGAACGAGGGCGTGAGCCTTGCGGCGCTGCGGAGCGAGTTTTCTGATGCGGCGGTGCGGGAATCGCTCGATGTTCTCGGCGAACTGGAGAACGCGGGGCTGGTGAGTTTCCACGAAGGGGATCGCGTCGCACTGACCCCGCGTGGACGTTTGCTGTCGAATGAGGTTTTTGCGCGGTTCCTGGCGGAGCCGGCGGCAGCGTGACAGGGCCCAGAGAAAAGCTCTTACAGAAGAACTGTTAGAAACAAGCTGTTAGAGAAAGGCTGTTAGCCAAACCACCAGGAAATCTAATTCCACAAGGAAATCATGTCTTCACGAACTGCTGCTTTCGCTGATCCTGTTTCCACTACTCCCGGCGCCGTCGAGACCATCGACCTGCGCAGCGATACGGT
>DASYYN010000285.1:0-37043 GCA_035933815.1 Acidobacteriaceae bacterium | reverse complement strand
GGTGCTGCCGTTGATCAGCTGCTTCGCCAGCGCCAGTTCCTGCGACGTGATCGACACATTGGGAATCCCCGACAGCGCGGACCTCGGATCCCGCAACTCCTCCGCATACCGCAGAAGGTACAGCATCAACCCCTTCTGCTTTGCCGCCTCGGGCGCCCCAATGGCAACCAGGTGTTCACGTCCGCTGAAGGCAACCTTGCCAACCCCGAATGTCCCGGTCTCGTGCAGCGCGCGAGTCATGATAACCAGTGCCTTTGCCTGCGCCTTGTCTTTTGGAGCGACGAAGTACGGCCGTTCAAACAGTTCCCGAGGCAGTTCATCGGATTTGACGAACTGCTGAATCTGTACAGCCGTTGCCGTAGCCATGCGAAGAGACCTGAGCTCCTTCGGGTCGATCTCAATGTACTTGCCGCGAGCATACTCAAAGCCTTCTCACGATATCCCCGCGATCCACTTCGCCTCGGGTATCGACGTTGGGGTGATGAACGCGCTGGTGCGTGCGCCGATCGATCTGGTGAAACTCAACCTGCCGCCCCGTTGTGCTGGCGGGGTAGATTTTCACTCCGATGGAAACGAGAGATATCTGCAGAAATCCGGACCAGGTAGGCCGAGCCGTCATGTTCTGTCCTCACGGTCTGTTAGAGACCAGGACAGGGGATCGCAATCGGATGACTTGTGGTTGCCTGATGCGAGTTCCTGCAGCAAGGCCCGAAGGTCAGCTTTGCACGCCGATCGTAGCTTCGCGCGCAAACCACAACCTGCTCGTCCAGACGCACGGACGAACCCCGGCCATCAGGAAAGGAGACCTAAGCTGTTGAAAGCAACGGCGCGCCGTGAGAGATTCGACGCCCCGACCTTCTGATTCGGTTTTGGCCCGGTCGCACACAGATGTATGCGACAGCGTGACTGCTGGCTTGAGGATCCTTAGCAGTCATATAGATGCCGCACAACAGTGCAGTTGGTCGCATGAAAACAAACAGCCGCCGGAACAGCCTCCAGTCATGCGCTCAGGGACCGATTATCTTGCTATTGTCCGCCCCTCGTTTCGTACCGCAGCAGAGTTTTTGACTGCGGCAACGCTGTCCATCGCGCGATAAACTTTCCGTCACCTGGTCAAACAGTGAAGTGCGACCTAAACCTTGCCCGGGTCAATCTCTCGCTCAGACGAGCAGCCCAGACGCTTCATTACATGCACTCCCTGATCATCGAGTTCCCTGACGATATCCGTCTCCCCGAGCGCGGCGGACCAGTTGCTGACGCTTCTTACATCCGCTCAGCGCGATCATCCGTTCCGTTTCCATCGGTTCGCTCGAGACAACCAGGACGCCTTACCAAACGAGTCCCTGGTGCCGGCGGAAAATCGCCAGGAGCTGCAAGACTGGAATCATCTCGGAAGTGTCGCGCATTCAGAAGCGAATTGACATCGCTACGCAGCCTGCGTATTGTCTGTGGCCACGAAGGCTCGTTTTATTGAGAAGGAATCTGAGTAGCATGGCTCGGAATTGGCGGACACGGGGCTGCGTGCTGGCGGGATGCTGCCTCTTTACAACGATCGCGCAGCCGCAAAGCAGCAGAGCAGATGAGGCGGAGCAGTACGCGGCGGCCGGGCAACAGGCCCTGGCGCGCGGACAGTTCGATACGGCGCAGGAAGCTTTCGAAAAGCTGGCAAGGCTTGAGCCGGGCGTCGCAGAGGTGCATGCGACGCTTGCTGCCATCTGTTTCAAACAGCGCGAATACGAGGAAGCCATCCACGAAGCTCGAACCGCACAACGGATCAAGCCGGATTTGCCGAAGCTCGACAGCCTGCTGGGGCTCTCGCTCGCTGAGACGGGGCGGTTTCGCGATGCTCTGCCGGGTCTGGAGAAAGGGTTCCGGCAGACAGCCGATCCTGAGGTGCGCCGCATGTGCGGACTGGAACTGCTGCGCGCCTATGCCGCGCTGAATCGCGATCCCGATGCGGTAGAGACCTCGCTGGCGCTGAACAAGCTGTATCCGAATGATCCCGAGGTTCTGTATCACACGGGACGGGTGTACGGCAGCTTTGCCTGGGACACGATGGAAAAGCTGCACGACACGGCTCCGAATTCAGTCTGGATGCTGCAGGCGCAGGGCGAGGCGAATGAAAGCCAGAAGAACTGGGAAGCGGCGATTGTCGCGTTCAATCACGTCCTTGTTCTCGATCCAAAGAGGCCGGGTATTCATTACCAGCTGGGGCGCATTTATCTGGCACGCTTCCGCGACTCTCAGGAAGCGAAGGACAGCGACGCCGCGATGCAGGAGTTCACCGCCGAACTCGGAATAGATCCTGAGAACGGGAATGCGAAATACGAACTGGCCAATATGCAGGCAGACCTGGGAAATCTGGACGAAGCGCGCCGTCAATATCAGCAGGTCCTGCAACAGTTTCCTGATTTCGAAGAGGCGGTGGTCGGGTTGGCTCAGATTGATCTGCTGCAGCAAAAGGCGACGGAAGCTGTGCCGCTGCTGGAGCGCGCAACCCGCATTCGGCCCGATGATGAAGTCGCATGGTGGCGGCTTGCGCGCGCAGATCGCGCCACAGGAGACACGGATGGGCAGAAGAAAGCGCTGGCTGAGTTCCAGAAACTGCACCGGGTCACACCGGTTACACTGCGTAGCTCCAATGTTGTGGATGCCGTGACCCCGCAGCAACTGGACGACAAAACACAACCGTAGAGGCGCACTCCGGGCGTTGCGGCGGCGCTGACCGTAAGGAGCCATGATGGTACTTCGAGCTATGGCGTGGGGGGGTGTTGCGTTATGCTGCTCGATGGCGCTGCCCGTCCTGGGGCAGAACGCTGACGCGATCTCGATCGACTGGAACAAGACGATTCTCGTATCAAAATCCACGCCCACATTGCAGGTGGTCGTCAATCCAATGCTGGAGCGGGGCTCGCCCATCCACGACGGCGCCTTCCGCGCGCTGAATGATCTGGGCGCGGACTACGTTCGCTATGTGCCGTGGCTGCCCTATCCGAAGCTGGCGGTTGCGGAACTGGAGCCGCCAACGCCCGAGCGCACCTCGTGGGATTTCACGCTGATCGATCCGATGACAAAAGATTTTCTCGATGCGACGAGCGGCCACTCGACCATCATGAATTTCAGCACGATACCGGCGTGGCTCTTCAAATCCGAAAAGCCAGTCACGTATCCCGGCGATCCCAACCAGGTCGTGTGGAACTACACGCAAGGCACCGAGCTGCGCGATCCGGCGGGCAAGGAACTGGGCGATTACTATGCGCGGCTGGTGAGCTGGTACACAAAGGGCGGCTTCACCGACGAGAATGGCAAGCGGCACGAATCGGGCTACCACTATTCATTTCCGTATTGGGAAGTGCTGAACGAAGTGGAAATGGAGCACAACACCACCCCCGAGCAGTACACACAGCGCTACGACGCGATCGTCTCCGCCATTCACCGCGTTAGTCCTGAGACGAAGTTCATGGGACTCGCCCTCGCCTTTCCCAGTCGCGATCCACGCTGGTTCGAGTACTTCCTGAACCCGAAGAACCACAAGCCGGGCATTCCCCTGGACCTTATCTCATTCCACTTCTACGCATCACCGGCGCTCGACGAGTCTCCGGAGACGTGGCAGCATACTTTCTTCGATCAGGCAGACGGATTTCTGGGGGCGACGCGGTATATTCTTGCGATCCGCGATCGGCTTTCGCCGCAGACGAAAATCGATGCCGACGAACTGGGCGTGATTCTGCCGACCGATGGACTGGAGATTGGTGCCGGCAAGGCGCTGCCGGATCACATTCCGCACCGGTACTGGAACGCGGCTGGGGCTCTGTATGGCTATCTCTTCATCCAGCTGGCGAAGCTCGGTGTCGATGTGATTGGCGAGTCGCAGCTGGTGGGGTATCCGTCGCAATTTCCCAGCGTTTCGATGATCGACTACAACAATGGCAAGCCGAATGCACGGTACTGGGTGCTGAAGCTAATCAAGGACAACTTCCATCCCGGCGACAAACTGGTCACGACCAGTGTGCAGGCCAGCCAGGACGCTGATCCGCCAGTCGTGCAGGCATTCCTCACGCCGAAACGCCGGGCACTACTCGTGGTGAACCGGGCCAACGACGAGAAGTCGATCGTGGTTCCGGCGGAGTTCAACGCGGCTACTTATGCGACGGTCGATGAGTCTACCGGCGACGAGCCGCCGCGGATGGGCAAAATCACCGGAAGGGATCTCACCGTGGCGCCGTTTGCGGTAACCGTGCTCACGGCGCAGTAGGTACAGCGGAGGAATGCCTTGCTGCGGATCGGGCTGTGTGGCATTGGACTGGATGCTTACTGGCCGCAGTTTGCGGGCCTGCGCGAGCTGCTGGAAGCAAACCTTCTACAGGTCCAGCAGCGACTCGAGCGGATGGGGGTTCACGTTGAAGCACTCGGGCTGGTGGATACACCGCAGCGCGGCATCGAAGCGGGGCAGGCGTGCCGGCGTGGCGAAGTAGAAATCGTTTTCCTGTATGTGACTACGTATGCGCTCTCGAGCACGGTTCTCCCGATGCTGCAGCGCGCCAGGGTTCCGGTCGTGGTACTGAATTTGCAGCCGGGCCCGCAGATCGACTACGACACTTTCAATCGGCTGCCCGACCGCACCGCGATGACCGGACAGTGGCTTGCGTGGTGCTCGGCATGTGCAGTACCTGAAATCGCGAATGTGCTGCGGCGTGCTGGAATTTCCTTTCATCAGGTGACAGAGGCGCTCACCGACGAGGCAACCTGGAGCGAGATCGAAGAGTGGGTTGCAGCCGCGCGGGTGAAAGCCGCTCTGGCAACCACGCGGCTGGGCCTGATGGGCCATTATTACGGCGGGATGCTGGACGTGGCCACCGATATTACTCAGGTTTCCATCACGTTCGGCAGTCACATCGAGCTGCTGGAAGTGGATGAGCTGAGCGCGCTGCGTTCCTGCGTCAGCGACGAGCAGGTTGCGCAGCGAGTGCGGGAATTCCGGGACCACTTCGATGTGCAGCCGGACTGCTCCGCGGCGGAGCTGGAACGTGCGGGGCGGACATCCGTTGCTCTGGACGAACTCGCGCGACGGCACGATCTGCATTTGCTTGCGTACTACTACAAGGGGACTGGCGTCGAAGCCAACGAGGATACGATGAGCTCAATCATCCTCGGTACCTCGCTGCTCACGGCGCGCCACGTTCCCGTCGCCGGGGAATACGAAGTGAAGAACGCGCTGGCGATGAAAATCATGGATCTTTTCGACGCAGGCGGTTCCTTCACGGAGTATTACGCTCTCGATCTGGCGGATGACGTCCTGCTGATGGGACACGATGGCCCGGGCCACATCGGAATCGCCGAAGGCAGGACCCGAGTACGGCCGCTGGAGGTTTATCACGGCAAGGTCGGCCGCGGCTTGTCCGTCGAAATGTCGGTCCGCTACGGCCCGGTGACGCTGCTGTCCGTCGCCGAAGACCGCGAACGCGGGTTTCGCTTTGTCGTGGCCGAGGCGCAATCCGAGCCGGGGCCTACGCTGGCCATCGGAAATACCAACAGCCGTTACCGATTCAGAATCGGAGCTCGCGCCTTTGTTGAGCGCTGGAACGAGCAGGGCCCGGCGCACCACTGTGCCGTAGGGATAGGCCATGTTGCCGGCAAGATTCGCAAACTGGCAGACCTGCTGGAAATTCCCTGCGTTCAGGTCTGTTGAGCGCGTCTCAACCGCGGACCGTCACCAACAAGTCAGGCGAAGGACGTGGGGCGGACCGGATTTTGTTTCGATGATCTGCGTTCCGATGACAGCTTCAAAGTTGGCTTTGTCTTTGCACGAAGACTCCTCGGCCAATCGCTTTTTCATGGCGCCCGAGGTGATCAATTCGCTGGCGGCGACAGTTCCATCGTTGCCCAATCCTGCTTCGATCATGACCGGGACGCCAGTGGTCGTATCGTCCATTCGCGCCACGATGGCATAGTCGCTCTTCCACGCCGGAAAGGGTACTGAGAAATCGGTAGCCCACCGGGTGCCCGCAGGATCTTTGGAGTCGACGATGGAGGCAACAGGGTCTTTTGCCGAACCTGAACCCGGAGGGTTGGCGACCTCGATGCGGTACCGCAGAGTCTGGGTGAGCATCAGCGTCCACTGGTTATCGATTGCTCCGATGAGAATCACGGGCTGTCTGCGGAAGTCGGACAAAGAGGTTTGTTCTGCTCCGACAACGCGAAACGGGATTCCCTTTCTTCCGAGTTCGCGCGACATGGAAGAGAGGATGGCCGCGTCGTCGAGCGAAATGATCTGCCGGCGCAGCACAACGTCGACAAATCGCTGCTGATCTGCGGATGGTGCCGCCGCAGTCGACTGCAGATTGTGCGTGTCAATGCAGACCAGAATGGGAACGCTCGAGTTCTGGAAGGATGCCCATAGATCCGGAACTCTGCTGGCGTCCCTCTCCTTCCAGACGCCGAGGGCTGCGACTGCCGCTGCGAGCAGGATGGCGATCAGTCCATAAGCAACTCGATTGCGGCGGGTCGTCGGGTGCGGTGCGATTGTCTCTAACGCGATGTGCTGTTGTTCGGGCGCCGCGCCGGCACGCATCGGTTCCCGTACGGAACCCGAAGCAGCGAATACATGGGACACGATGTCCGGCCGATTAGCCGGAGCGACCTCAAAGAGCTTTTCTGGCCGGCCTGCGGGCTGCACTCGAAATTCCGGCACATAGGAGCCTCGCGGAAGCTCGATTTGGATCAGTGCGGGGTGGTGCAGCTCCTGATAGAACTGGCTGATTCTCTTGCGGACCTCGTTGGCAGTGACACGAACGATCGAGTCGTCGCCCGTGTGGTAATCATTGGCGCGCTCGAATACGGCGACACCAATCGTGCGTTCCTTCAGCTGACCGGCATTGCCGGCAAGCGTCTCTTCCACGATGAAACGGAGGAACCGCTTGCAGCGGCTGCTCTGCACGAAGATCGGCGCTCCGAGCATCGATTCCAGCTCCGATCGAACTGCAGCCTGGAACTCGGCAGTCAGGTGTCCAGTTCCCTCGGATTTTTCGGCAGCTCCGGTCGTCCGCGGCATTTCTCCTCCTGCGCGCCCGCCCAGCGAGTGGCACGAATATTAGCAGACGCGTGGCTCGAATGGCACCTTTTTGGGCTTAACGTCGTTGCTCCGAAGAATTGATTTGACGATACTTAACTGCCAATTTGCTCTTAACGGCCGCCCGTAAACCGTTCTGAACCTTGTGAATAGCGCAAAGGTGCGCCTATGTTTGGCGTCGCTTCTGGGGGAAATGTTTCCCTTTTGGAATACGGGCAGTACCAAGCCAGCAGAGGACGAAAATCACGATCCCCAAACTCGGCTGCTGGGACAAGAAGCTCCCGGGCAGCTCCAGGAACAAAGCCAAACCTCGCCAGCTATGAAAGTCAGTTTCAGGAGGCGCACAAATGAGATCCACCCGCTTGCTACTCGGGTTCTCGATCCTGCTTGCCATTCCATCCATTCTGTTCGCGCAAGCCGGCGCGACCGGCACAATCCTTGGAACCGTGACCGACAGCACCGGGGCGGTTGTGCCGAACGCTAGGATCACCGTCACGAACACCGCAACCCAGGTGTCGTCGAAAACGACCACAAACAGCGTCGGCGATTACAACGTCCCCGCTCTGAACCCGGGGACCTATACGGTTGCGGCGGAGGCGAGTGGTTTCCAGAAAGGCGTCATCTCGGCGTTCACCCTGACGGTAAACCAGCACGCTCGCGTCGATCTGTCACTCAGACCTGGCGCTGTGACCCAAACCGTTATGACCACAGCGCAGGCGGTCTCGCTGGATACGGATACCGCCGAGCTCTCGAACCTGGTCAGTCAGCAGCAGGTCGAGAACCTGCCCCTGAATGGGCGAAATTTCATGCAACTTCTGATGTTGGGCGCGGGTGCCGTCACGGTCGGCGGCGAGCAGGCGACCATGCGCCAGGGAGAAGGAGCTGCGATCAGTGTGAACGGAGGTCGGCCCGAGGGCAACAATTACACGCTCGATGGCTTGGTAAACACGGATGCGGCGTTGGTGACGCCGGCCGTCATCCTGTCGCAGGATGCGATCCAGGAATTCAAGGTGTCGAGCGGGACCTACGCAGCCGACCAGGGCTTCAGCGCGACGCAGGTCAACATCGTCAGCAGGGGTGGCACGAATAACCTGCATGGAAGCGCATTTCTGTTCGACCGCAATGATTCATTTGACGCTAAGCCATTCCCCACAGCGAACGACTACATCTCAGGGAAGCCAACCCAAAATCCGATTCTGCGCCAGAACCAGTTTGGCTTTGTCGCTGGCGGACCGATCTACATACCCAAGGTGTACGACGGTCGTAACAAAAGCTTCTTTATGGCGAATTACGAAGGCTGGCGCATCACGAACGGCTCGCGGCAGCTTACAGACATGCCGAACCCAGCCATTCTGACCGGTGATTTTTCCGCCGAAAGCTATCGGCCTCCCGCCGGGTCCGGTCTTCCCGGCGGCCTGCTGCCGGCCTATGGAACGGCTGATTGCAGCAAGCTGCTTAGTGTGGGTGGCAATTGCATGCCGGTGAACCCTGCGACAGGGCAGCCATTTCCGGGTAACAAAATACCTTCTTCGGCACAAACAGGGAATGTCGGGCTGGTCGCTGTAAAAAACGGTTTTTGGCAGGCGCCTACGATTCCGAACCAGCCGGAAGGCGTGGTCAATTTCATCAAGAGCGTCAAATTTCCGCTGCGCCAGAATCAGCAGACGTATCGAGGCGATCAGAACCTCGGCAAGCTTGGCTCGGTCTTCTTTCGCTACACCGACGCCAACTACAGCAACCGGGGGTTCTATAACTCCCAGGACCTGGTACACGGCTACGAGATCTATTTGCAGAACGAGACCAGTTGGGAAGTATCGCATACGCTCAACTTCGGCAAAGCGAGCGTGAACAATTTCCGGTTTGGGCACCTAAATGCGAATGCTCCGCAGGGCGGGCCGGCGATTACGGCTGATGCGGTTTCTGCTCTGGGCCTGAGTGGAACGTTCACCCATTTCAGCGCCCTGCAGCAGACCTGGCCGAGTGTGGCTTTCAACACCGGCGGATTCGGCCAGGGCGGCGGCAGCGTGAATGCCTACACGGGATCGCAGGGTCCAACCTGGGAATATGCCGACTCATTCACGACCGTCCACGGCAGACATACGCTCGGATTTGGCGCAGACTACCGTACGTGGCATCTGATCCGCAACCTGGACGATGACTTCTACGGAGATTGGACTTTCAGCGGAACCACGATCCAGAACAACAGTAGTGGATGCACGAATGCGACAGGTCTTTGTGGCACCGGCAACTCCATCGCCGACATGCTGCTGGGCTACTACAGCAACGTAGGCGGATTCGTTCCGGGTCCTCTGAGCCCGACCACCACGGCCGGCAACCCGCAGGACCACGTCTTCACCTACTTCGGTCCCTACGCGATGGATGACTGGAAGGTCACGCAAAAGCTCACGCTGAATATTGGCCTGCGCTGGGATTTCCGCGCAGCCCCCTACGAAGCACACAACCACTTCTTCTGGCTCGATGACAAAAACACTAACGGAGGGCTCTGTTACGCCGACAAAGCGCTCTCGACGGATGGCGTAGCGCCGGGTGGCGACAATAAGAGCGGACCAATCCTGCGCTATTGCGGTTCAGTTCCGCACCCGGGTCCGAAAACGCCGTTTGCTCCGCGCCTGGGCCTGAATTACCGGCTCACGCCCAGAACTGTCGTCAGAGGCGGCTACGGGATCTTCTTTGATTCTGCCGAGGGCCGCGAGATTGATGACTCGGCCGACATTTACCCCTATAGCATTCGCAATGCCCTCAATCCGACAACCAATAGCGCAGCACCAAAGCTGACCAACAACATGTTCCCCGCGTTCTCTAAGCTTGGCCCGTTCCCCGCCTCCACCCTCACCTTTATTGCCGTGATCGAATCCGACAACCCGCTGAACCCTTACGTCCAGTCCTGGACCGCCGGAGTTCAGCGGGAGTTGGCGAGTCACACCAATGTCGAGGTGAACTATATCGGTACACATGCCGTTCATCTGCTTGACCGGCACGATATCGCCCAACCCAACGCCATCCCAGCCGGCAGCCTGGCGTTTTGCCAGCAGCAGGTGAATGGGCAATATGTCAACCTCGGCACAGCTCCCTGCAGCAACGCGAGCCGCCGGCCCTACCCCAACTTCACGAATATCTACATCAACAGCGACTGGCACGGGTACTCGCACTACAACGCCATGAATGCGAAACTCGAGCACCGCGCTGGCGACCTGGCCGTAACCGCGGCATACACCTGGGCGCAGAGCAAGGATGACAAATCGGCTGCGGCAGGCGTGGGCGCAACCGGTTCGGGATTCCAGGGCTTCATGGACAATCACCATCCGCAACTGGATTACGGGCTGTCGGACTTCGACGTCAACCAGAGATTCGTTAGCAGCTACGTTTACCAGCTGCCCTTTGGTCGCGGGAAGAAGCTGGCGTCTGGCGTGAACCGCGCTGCCGATCTCGTCATCGGCGGTTGGGAAACAACGGGTATTGCCACTTTCCAGAAGGGATTCCCGTTCAGCATCACAGCCGGCGATCTGGGCGGCGTGCTGGGCACGTTCTTCCAGAGAGCCAACGAGAATTCCGGCTGCAACATTCACCAGGGCCTAACCAAAGTCCTGCAGCGCATTAACTTCAGCTGCTTTACGCAGCCACCGCTCGGCGTATTTGGCAACACCCCCCGCAACTTCCTTCGCCAGCCGGGCATTAACAACTGGGACATGGGCCTGGGAAAAAGCTTCCCCATTGGCGAGCGCGTTCAGTTCAAACTGAACGGCGACTTTTTCAACGCCTTCAATCACCATCAGTACGCAGTGAATACAGGGGCCCTGATCGGGAGTGGATCCGGTGGAGGCTCTTCCATCAGCAACTCCATCACATCCACAACGGCAGGGCAGATCACCTCTGCCTCTGCCTCACGAATCATCCAGGTCAGCGGAAAGCTGGTGTTCTGAAATCCATTACGCGGGTTGCCGTCACATCCGTCCGAGTGGCGGCAGCCCGTAACAGCCCGCTGAGGAGTCCAGATTCAGCATTGTTGATCGCATCCCGGGCGCGAGGAGTTCTCTGTGCTGGCCGTTGACGCTGATCTGTACAGAACCTGTGGGAGCGTCTCGAACCTGCATGACGACTGGAGTTGGTCAATGCCGGAAACGGGTAACATGCTCGTATCCTCACCAACTCTCGATCTCAGAAGGAACGTCATGACAAATCGCATATCGTGGATCGCTGGAATCCTGCTGGTCTTCTCTTCAGTCGCACCGGCACAAACCGCAACCCTGGTTCCGGACAAGGCGCACAGCGGAGTGAATTTCTCGATTCTTCACATGAGCCTCTCCAACGTGCGAGGCCATTTCGGGAACATCGGCGGGACGATCACGCTGGACCAATCCGACATTACGAAGTCGACGGTCAACGTCACCATCGACGTGAGCACAGTCGACACGGGCGTAGCCGGACGCGATTCAGATCTCAAAAGCGACCACTTCTTCGACGTCGCTCAGTTTCCGACTGCAACCTTCGTCAGTACGAGCGTGGCGAAGAACAGTGGCGGTCTCACCGTGAATGGCAACCTGACACTGCACGGCGTAACCAAACCGGTAGTTCTGCAGGTAGATGGTCCAACGGGACCAGTGAATGGAATGGATCACAAACAACACTACGGATTTTCGGCAACTACGACGATAAGCCGCACGGCTTTTGGAATTGCGGCGAAATATCCTGCGGCCGTGGTCGGCGATGAGGTGAAGCTGACAATCGACCTGGATGCCGCCAAACAGTAGATGCAGAGACAGAAGGAGCATCGATGAAACTGCGCAAGGCGAGCCTCAGTGCCACGATTCTCATGGTTGCCGGATTGACCGCAGCGACGGCGCAGACTGCGCCGGACACGCTGCGCACCGGCTTCGAAAACCCGCCGGCCAGCGCGCGCCCACGCGTATGGTGGCACTGGATGAACGGCAACATCACGCCCATCGGCATCGGTCTTGACCTCGAATGGATGCATCGCGTTGGGCTCGCCGGTTTTCAGAATTTCGATGCAGCGCTCTCCACGCCTCAGGTCGTCCAGAAGCGGCTTGCCTACATGACCCCGGAGTGGAAGGACGCGTTCCGTGACGCCACGCTTCTCGCCGATCAGTACGGCATGGAAGAAGCCATCGCTGGATCGCCAGGCTGGAGCGAGTCCGGCGGTCCATGGGTGCCTCCCTCCGAGGGCATGAAGAAATATGTGTGGAGCGAAACCATCGTCGAAGGCGGCAAGCCGTTCAGCGGGACGCTGGCGCACCCGCCGCAGGTTACCGGAGCTTTTCAGAACGTGGGCATTCGTGACGCGCTTGGTGCGCCCCCGGGTGCAAAGGCCGCGCCGCAGTTCTACGCCGATTCCTTAGTCATCGCCTATCGCAAACCCTCCAGCGATGTTCCGCTGGAATCGTTGCGTCCGAAGATGACCGCCAGTGGTGGAGCGCCTGATTTCGCGATGCTCACCGATAGGGATCTCGAAAAGACCACAGAGATTCCGATCCCAGCCGAGGGCGATAAGTCCTGGATCGAGTATGAATTCGCAAGACCCACGACGATTCGCTCCATCACGGTCGCCACCAAAGCCCCGAACCGGTTCGTGGCGATGTTCACCGGCATTGCGGCTCCGGAGCAGGCTCTGGAGGCAAGCGATGACGGCCAGAACTTCCATGCCATTGCGAAGCTGCCTGAAGGTCAGGCCCCGGAGACCACGGTTTCTTTCGCGCCGGCGACGGCGAAGTTTTTCCGCGTCACGTTCACGCGCGGTACTCCGCCGCCGCGTCCTGCATGGGCTGCCGGACTCGACCCTAAGTCCTTCGGCTTCCCGATCCCACCAACACCCACCAGTTATGAGATTGGAGAACTCGTGCTGCATCCCGGCGCGCGGGTGAACAACTTCGAGGAGAAGGCAGCTTTCGTTCCGGTACCGGATCTTTACGGTTCCGCAACTCCGGACTTCGGTCCGGCCGACGCGGTCAGAAAAGCCAGTGTTATCGATCTGACCAGCAAGATGCATCCCGACGGAACGCTTGACTGGACTCCGCCGCCCGGGCACTGGGTTGTGCTGCGCTTCGGCTATAGCCTGCTCGGCATTACGAATCACCCTGCGACGGCTGAGGCCACAGGGCTCGAAGTGGATAAGCTCGATCATCGCTATGTCCGGAATTACATGGAGAAATATCTGGACAGTTACAAGGAGACCGTCGGCCCGGAATTCATCGGCAAACGCGGAATCTCCTATGTGATCAACGACAGCTGGGAGGCCGGCTCACAGAACTGGACCGACAACATGATCCAGCAGTTCCGGAAACTCCGCGGCTACGACCCGACTCCCTGGATGCCGGTGCTCACTGGAGAAGTGGTGGAGAGTTCCGCTGCCAGCGATCGATTCCTCTGGGATTTCCGCAAGACGATTGCCGATCTGATCGCTAATGAGCATTACGGCGAACTCGAAACCGTGCTGCACGAGTGGAACATGGGCCACTATGGCGAGTCGCACGAGAGCGGCCGCGCCTTTGTCGCGGATGGAATGGAGGTAAAGAAATTCAACGAAGTCCCGATGAGCGCCATGTGGACGCAAAGCCCTGGCGTGAACGAGGAGCAGTACGGCTATAACGCGGACGATCGCGAATCGGCGTCCGTCGCGCACATTTACGGCCGCCAGTTCGTCGCTGCTGAATCGATGACGGCCGCCGCCGCGCCCTGGGCGTGGTCGCCCGCCACACTCAAGCCCACCGCCGACCAGGAATTTCTGAATGGCATCAACCGCATTGTCGTTCACGAATCGGCACATCAGCCGCTGGTGGATAAGAAACCTGGGCTCAGCCTCGGGCCGTTCGGCCAATGGTTCAATCGCAATGAGACCTGGGCCGACGAAGCGCGTCCCTGGGTCGATTACCTGGCGCGCACCAGCTATATGCTCCAGCAGGGCCACTTCGACGCCGACCTGGTCTACTTCTACGGAGAGGACTCAAACCTCACCGCCATCTTTGAGCACAAATCTCCCGACGTGCCTCCAGGATATGGCTTCGACTACATCAATGCTGATGCGCTGATCCATGAGTTGCGTGTCGCCGACGGCAAAATCACCACGCCGGGAGGCACGACCTACCGCCTGCTCGGCCTGGATCCGTACAGCCGCCACATGTCTCTGCCGGTGTTGCAGGCTATTCACAAGCTGGTGATGGATGGCGCAACAGTTGCGGGTCCGATGCCCACGGACGATCCGAGCCTGGCTGACGATCAGGCGGAATACCATCGCGTGCGCACGGAACTCTTTGGAAACGGCAGCGGCGTTCACCATGTCGGCAAAGGAACGGTCTACGCCGGGCAAACTCCGGCGGAAGCCTTCAAGGCCATGAATGTGGCGCCCGACTTCGACTACACGAAGCCCGAGAGCGACACGCGCCTGGAATTCGTGCACCGCAGGCTCGACGATGGCGACGTGTATTTTGTCGAGAACCGCAGCGATCGCGCCCGAAAAGTCGACGCGACATTCCGCGTCTCCGGCAAGGCGCCGCAATTGTGGTATGCGGAGACCGGGAAGACGGTGCCTGCCTCCTACAACATCCAGTCAGATCGCACTACAGTGCCTCTGCAACTGGAGCCATGGGGAACGGTCTTCGTTGTCTTTCGCACTCCAACGGGCGAAACGTCGAGAACCGTTCGTGCGCCGGAGCAGAAGGAGCTCGCAACGGTATCCGGTCCATGGACCGTCACGTTCCCGCGGAACTGGGGAGCGCCCGCATCCATCACTCTCGATCAGCTCGCTTCGTGGAGCGATAACTCCGATGCAGGCGTGAAGTATTTCTCAGGAACCGGCACCTACACGAAAACCATCGATGCTCCCGAGTCCTGGTTCGCCAATGGTGCCCATGTCTGGATCGATCTCGGCGATGTGAAAAACCTTGCCCGGGTTTCCGTCAATGGCAAATCCCTGGGCGTGGTGTGGCACACGCCTTACCGCATTGAACTAACGCCGGCGCTCAAGCCTGGCGGCAATGAACTGACCGTTAAAGTGACGAATGCGTGGGTGAATCGGATGATCGGCGATCAGCAGCCCGGCGCAGCAAAATACACGTTCACCGCGGTCAAGCCATATCGCGCCAACTCGCCCCTGCTGCCTTCGGGACTGCTTGGCCCGGTGACCCTTTACTCCCTCAGCTCTGCCGAGTGAGGGCGAGAATCGTTGTCGTTTCCTGAGGCTGATCCCGTGGCGCGCCGTGCCGTCAATCCCAGTTACCTCATCCCGGTGCTGTCCAAAGCGCTGGACGTTCTTGAGGTGCTGCATCGGTACGATCAGCCTTTGACGCTGGAAACCATTCACAGGAAAACTCAGGTCTCGAAAACCACCACATATCGAATCCTGAAGACCCTCGTCCACCGAGGGTATCTGGCCAATTCGCAGGATGGCCTTTATCGCGTGGTTACCCGGCCCCGCAAGCCGCGCTTTGGCTTTGGGGAGCAGTGTCGCGAAATGCCTTTCTCCGAAGCCGTCACTGCCAGCCTTCGCGACGCGGCCGTACGCGCCGGAGTCGAACTCGTCGTTCTGGATAACCGTTACGATGCCGCGACTGCGATCCATGTGGCGGAAGAATTCGTACGCAGAAGGGTCGACCTGGTGATTGAGTTTCAGATCGACCAGCACGCCGCGCCGGTGATCGCCGACAAAATAGCCGCGGCCGGCATTCCCCTCATCGCCATCGATATCCCGCACCCGCGCGCAATATACTTCGGCGTGGACAACTATCGTGTCGGCTTTGAAGCAGGCGAGCTGCTGGCAGAGCATGCACAGCAGGTGTGGGACGGCAGGGTCGATTCCGTACTCGGCCTCGATATTGACGAAGCTGGGCCCATCGTGCAGAGCCGGATCACCGGCAGTTTTCAGGCGATCCAGAAGCGCCTGCCTCTTTTGCCGGCCGAGGCTTTCCTCCGAATGGATGGCGGAGGAACTCGGGAAAAAAGCGCTCGAATCGTAGCGGAATTCATGAAATGCCACAAGCGTGACCGGCACATCCTCATCTCGGCGGCGAACGACACCAGCGCGCTCGGCGCACTGGAAGCTGTGCGCCAGCTAAGCCGCGAGAAGCATGTCGCTCTTGTCGGACAGGACTGTATCCAGGAAGCCCTCCAAGAGATGCAGCGTCCTGCCAGCCCATGGATCGGATCCGTGTCGTACGAAGCTGCGAAGTATGGACCAGCGTTGATCCACCTCGGCCTCACCATGCTTCAGGGCGCAACCGTTCCCCCTTACAACTTCGTGGAACACAAACTGATCAGAGCAGACCAACTGCGATCTGCCGCCGCGGAAGTGCCACTGCAGCATCATTTGTCCACGTCCGCTTTGCTTCCAGACCAGATTGCGCGCGACGTGAGTTGACCGCATGTCCATCAGAAATGCGACCGTGGGTTCTTAATGCCGCACGGCCGGCACATCCAGTGCGAGGTTTAGTTCGAGCACGTTCACTCTTGGCTCGCCCAGAATTCCGTACTGACGCCCCTCAACATGGCTTTCAACCAGCGCGCGCACCGTGCCTTCAGGCACATGCCGCGCCATTGCCACTGCCGGCACCTGATACAACGCATCCCCCGGCGAAATATCTGGATCCAGCCCAGACGCCGACTCAGTGACCAGTCCGATTGGCACGCGCTGGCCTGGGATTTTCTTCTGCCACTGTGCGATCGCCGCATCGATGCGCGTAATCAGCGCCTGATTGCTCGGCGCCAGGTTCGACCCGCCGGAACTCGTCGCATCGTAACCAATCCCCGCAGCCGACGGACGCGCATGGAAGTACCGGTCGCTCGTGAACCCCTGCGCGATAATGGCGGATCCGATCACCTGTCCGTCACGCACAATCAGCTGTCCGTTGGCCTTGTGGCGCATCAGGATCTGCGCCAGTCCCGTGACCAACAGCGGATAGCCCAGGCCGAGCAGGATCGTGGTCGCGATGGTGTAGCGAATCGCGACCGCCAGTGTGCGGCGCAGAGTGGTTTCCGCCTTGTTCGCTTTGGCCGCAGTCGTCTGCATGCTCATCGTCGTGCTCATCGCTGTCTCCTCACGCCAGGTGCAATCCGTTGATGACCAGGTCGATGATCTTGATGCCCAGGAACGGCACAATCAGCCCGCCCATACCGTAGATGATCAGGTTTCTCCGCAGCAGCGCCTGGGCCGACATTGGCTCGTACTTCACGCCCTTTAGCGCCAGCGGGATCAGCGCGATGATGATCAGCGCGTTGAAAATTACTGCCGAGAGGATCGCCGAATGCGGTGTCGCCAGATGCATCACATTCAGCGCATTTAGAACGGGAAACACGCCGGCAAACATCGCAGGAATAATCGCGAAGTACTTGGCCACATCGTTCGCAATCGAGAAGGTCGTCAGCGCGCCGCGTGTCATCAGCAGCTGTTTGCCGATTTCAACAATCTCGATCAGCTTGGTCGGGTTGGAATCAAGGTCGACCATATTGCCAGCCTCCTTGGCGGCCTGCGTGCCGGTGTTCATGGCGACCCCCACGTCGGCCTGCGCCAGCGCCGGAGCATCGTTCGTGCCGTCGCCAGTCATCGCCACCAGCTTGCCTTTCCCCTGTTCCCGCCTGATCAGATCCATCTTGTCTTTCGGCTTGGCCTCGGCCAGGAAATCGTCCACACCGGCCTCTCGCGCGATCACCGCAGCCGTTAGCGGATTGTCACCGGTGATCATGATGCTGCGAATGCCCATCGCTCTGAGCCGTGCCAGCCGGTCTTTGAGGCCGCCCTTGACGATGTCCTTCAGATAAACCACGCCGAGTGCGGTACTGTTTTCGGCAACGACCAGCGGCGTGCCGCCCATCCGGGCAATCTCGTCAACACGATCTTTCAACGGCCGCGGCATATTCGATCCCTGCTGTTCCAGCCAGCGCGCGATCGCGTCCGCTGACCCCTTGCGGATCTTGCTGCCCGGCAGGTTCACGCCGGACATGCGCGTCTGCGCTGTGAAGGGCACAAATTCCGCGTGCATGCCGGTGACATCGCGCCCGCGCAGGTTGTACTTGTCCTTGGCCAGCACAACAATCGAGCGCCCTTCCGGCGTCTCATCGGAAAGGGACGCCAGCTGCGCCATGTCCGCCAGACGCTCCGTGCTGATGTTCGGAGCGGGAAAGAACTCGGTCGCTTGTCGGTTCCCCAGCGTGATAGTACCGGTCTTATCGAGCAGCAGCGTATTCACATCGCCTGCCGCCTCGACGGCCCGGCCGGACATGGCCAGCACGTTGTACTGCACCAGGCGGTCCATGCCCGCAATGCCAATCGCCGAAAGCAGCGCGCCAATCGTCGTCGGAATCAGGCAAACCAGCAGCGAAACCAGCACGAAGATCGTCTGCGGAGCGTGCGAGTAGATGGCGTATGGCTGCAGCGTGGCGACAGCCAGCAGGAAAATGATCGTCAGCCCGGCCAGCAGAATGCTGAGCGCAATCTCATTCGGGGTCTTCTGACGCTGCGCGCCTTCCACCAGCGCGATCATCCGGTCCAGAAACGTCTCTCCCGGATTCGACGTAATCCGCACCTTAATCCAGTCGGAGAGGACGCGCGTGCCGCCTGTTACGGCCGAGCGATCTCCGCCCGCCTCGCGAATGACGGGGGCCGATTCGCCCGTGATTGCCGATTCATCCACCGACGCCACCCCCTCAAGCACTTCGCCATCGCCAGGGATAAACTGCCCAGCTTCGATCCTGATGATGTCATCCACGCGTAACTTTGAACTGGAGACGGTCTCCATTGCCCCGTCGTCGCGATAGCGGTAGGCAATGGTCTCGCCCTTGGCTTTGCGCAGCGTATCGGCCTGCGCCTTCCCGCGCCCTTCCGCAATCGCCTCGGCGAAGTTCGCGAACAGCACCGTGAACCACAGCCACAACGTGATCTGCAGATCAAAGCCGATGGGCTTGTGGTGCAGCCGCTCCTCAATGAGCAGCGCAGTGGTGACGACGCTCCCCGCCTCCACCACAAACATCACCGGATTCTTCATCATCAGCCGCGGATCGAGCTTGCGGAACGAGCCGACCACCGCCTGACGCAAGATCGCCGGGTCCCAAAGACTCAGCTTCGTTGCCATGCTTCTTTTCTCCTGGCCTCTATGAAAAGAGAGTTCCGTGCTGCAGCAGCAAATGCTCGAGAATGGGTCCCAGACTCAGCGCGGGAAAGAATGTCAGCGCGCCAACGATGAGGATCACTCCGGTCAGCAGGACCGTGAAAAGTCCCGAGTTCACGGGAAACGTGCCCGGCGAAGGCGGAATGCTCTTCTTTCGCGCCAGATTGCCGGCCAGCGCCAGCATCGGAATCATCATCAGAAAGCGCCCACTCAGCATAGTGAAACCGAGCACGGTGTTATACCAGGTCGTGTTGCCGTTGATGCCGGCAAGGGCCGATCCGTTATTGCCCGCCGCGGAACTAAACGCATAGAGGATCTGGCTGAGCCCGTGCGGTCCTGGATTCGTGATGCCGGCCAGCCCAAACGGATACAGCACCGACACGGCGCTGAGCACCAGAATGAGCAACGGGAAGATGAGGACGTACAGCATCGCCATCTTCACGTCGTAGCCTTCAATTTTCTTGCCCAGATACTCCGGCGTGCGCCCCACCATCAGCCCGGCAATGAAAACCGAGAGCACAACGAAAATCAGCATGCCGTATAAGCCGGAGCCGACGCCGCCGAAGATGACTTCGCCGAGCATGATGTTGGTGAGCGGTACGAGGCCGCCGAGCGGCATGAACGAGTCGTGCATCGCGTTGACAGCTCCGCAACTTGCATCGGTCGTAATGGTGGCAAACAGCGCGGAGTTCGCGATGCCGAAGCGCGTCTCCTTGCCTTCCATGTTGCCGCCGGACTGCAGCGCGGTCGTGTGCGCATCCACGCCATGCAGCGCGGGATTCGGATGCGCCTCGGCCCAGTAGGTCACCGCGAACCCAGCCGCAAACAGGATGGACATGCAGGCGAAGATCGCCCAGCCATGCCCCGGCGACCCGGTCATCCTGCCCAAAACCACCGTGAGCGCAGCACCGATCAGGAAAATCGATTCCATTTCCAGAAAATTGCTGAGCGGGGTTGGATTCTCGAACGGATGCGCGCTGTTCGCGTTAAAGAATCCGCCGCCGTTGGTGCCCAGCATCTTGATCGCTTCCTGCGAAGCGACAGGCCCCTGGGCAATCGTCTCCGTTTGTCCCTCGATCGTGTGGTCGACCGTGTACGAGTGCAGGTTCTGGATCACGCCCTGGCTCACCAGCGCCAAGGCATACACGATGCACAGCGGCACCAGAACGTACAGGCAGGTTCGTGTCGTATCCACCCAGAAGTTGCCGATGGTTTTCGACTCCCTCCGAGCCACGCCGCGCACCAGCGCGATGGCCACTGCAATGCCCACCGCCGCACTCAGAAAGTTGTGATATGCCAGGCCCGCCATTTGCGTGAAGTAGCTCATGGTGGTTTCGGGCGTGTATACCTGCCAGTTCGTATTCGTCGTGAAGGAGGCTGCCGTGTTCCACGCCAGCAGTGCACTAACTCCGGGCAGGTGCTGAGGATTCCAGGGCAGGATCTGCTGTGCCCGTTCAAACAGGTACGTCAGCAGCAGCGATACAAAGCTGAACAGAAGCATCGCAATCGTGTAATCTCGCCAGGTCATCTCTTCGTCATCGTGGATTCCCGATACGCGATAGATGACCCGCTCGGGCAGGCGCAGGAATTTGTACTTGCCTGAGTACACGCCGGCCATATAAATCCCCAGCGGACGCATGCAAACCAGCAGCACCACGAAATAGATCAGAAACTGCAGCCAGCCATTCGCTGTCATCAGAACTTCTCCGGATACAGCAGTGCGATCGTGAGATAGCCGAGCAGTGCCGCGGTAATTGCCACGATGATTAGAATGGTCAGGCTCATGCTTAGCTCAGCTTTTCGCACGCGGCGACATACACGAGCGCTACAGCGAAGAACGCAATCGTGAAGACAATCATCAGAAGATCGGACATAAGTCGACAGCCTCGTGTGCAGGTCGGCAAGCGCTGCCATCACGAAACGTTGGTCAAAACGTGAGTACTGGATTCGCGATGGCCCGCTCGACGTCGTCCTCAGTAAATCCGTTCAGTCGCTAAGGCGCGCTAAGGATTTCGTAAGGGAGTCGTAAACACTGGCATTCGGGACCGCCGTTGCGGCGTGCTAAGTGGATTACTGCCGTGTGCCTTCGGGAATAAATCGGTAGCCGACCCACGGCTCGGTCTGGATGTACTCCTTGTTCGCTTCGCCCGAAAGCTTCCTGCGAAGCTGCCCGACAAACACGCGGAGGTACTCCGGCTGTTGCGCCGACTGCGATCCCCACACCGACGTAAGCAGCGCCTTGTGCGTCAGCACTTTGCCCGCATTACGTGCGAAGAGCAGCAGCAGATCGAATTCTTTGGGCGTCAGGTGGACTGCGCGTCCGGACACCGAAACCGTGTGGGCCTCCGGATCGACAACAAAGTCACCAACCTGCACCGGCTCATCGCCAGCCCGTTCCGGCGCTCGGCGCAGATGTGCCCGCACCCGCGCCAGCAGTTCCTGGATGCTGAACGGCTTCGTGACGTAATCGTCTGCGCCCGCGTCCAAAGCCTCCACCTTGGCGTGCTCCTGGTCGCGCACGGAAAGAACCAGGATGGGTGTGGGGCTCTTGCGCCGGATGGCCCGGCACAGCTCAATCCCACTCATGCCCGGCATTACCAGGTCGGTGATCAGCAGATCGGGTTTCCATTCCTCAAATAGCCGCAGCGCTTCGTCCGGATCGTTCGCCGTCCTCACGTCGTAGCGCTGCGCCGAAAGCGAAGCGCGCAGTACCCGCGTGATTTGCGTCTCGTCATCGACTACCAGAATCCGTTCCGCCATGCGCCTTGCTCCGGGGTATCATCGCCTGTCATGGAAAAGCATACGCGCCGTCTTGTCCGTGCAGTTCAGGGACTTTGGTGCGCCGGCCAGAAAGGCAGTGCGATTCTGTGAACACAGCCTCGGCAGGCATGGGGAAAGCAGTGCTGCGCTATGTCGCACTTACCGCGGCCGCCGCCCTGCTTGTTGTGCTCTTCCGCATCGTTATTCCAGTGAACCAAACCACCGTCGCGCTCGCGTTCCTGATTCTGGTACTGCTCACGGCGTCGCGCTGGCGCCTGGCTTATTCCGTCTACGTCTCCATCCTCTGCACATTTCTGTACAACTTTTTCTTTCTACCGCCTGTGGGACGCCTGACCATCGCCGCACCCAGTAACTGGGTCGCGCTGGGGGCGTTTCTGTGCACCAGCGTCCTGGTGAGTCACCTGTCCAACAAAGAGCGCCGTCAGGCGGAAACTTCCGAGGCACGCCGGCTCGAAGTGGAACAGCTCTACGAATTCAGTCAGCAGTTGCTGCTGCAGGAAGACCTCCGCGCAGTCGCCCGCGCTTTACCTGCCCTTACTGCCAGCGTCTTCGGATTCTCAGCCGTCGCGCTTTACATACACGGCGAGGAGGCCGGAAATTACTCCGACCCCGGCAAGTTGCTGCCCCCCGTCATCGATCTGAAACTCGCCGCTGCACAGCCGGATGCGGGCGTTACGGCACGCGATGGTGCAATCATCATTCCCCTCTCGCTGGGCATGCGCTCGCTGGGCGCTCTGGCCGTAAGCGATGCAGGAGTTTCAACACGAGTTTGCGAAGCCATCGGCAGCCTCGTCGCCATTGCGCTGGAGCGTGCTACCGCCCTTGAGCGTTCCAGTCACCTCGAAGCGTGGCACGAAGGCGAACGCCTGCGGACCGCGCTCGTGGACTCCGTCACGCACGATCTGCGCACGCCGCTCACTGCGATCCGCGCTGCGGCAACCACGCTCGCCAGCCAGACCGATCTGCCTGAGGCGGACCGGGCAGATCTCGTCACCGTCATCGATGAAGAGAGCGCACGGCTCGACCGTCTCATCGGCCAGGCAGTGGAGATGGCCCAACTCGACGCCGAGACCGTGCAGGTCCATGCTGAGCTGCAGGACGTCGCCGAGGTAATTGAAATCACCGCCGACGAGATGCGCACGCTCTTTCGCGATCATCCGATCGAGCTAGAGATTCCTGCCGATCTCCCCCGCGTATCCTTCGACCGCGAACTGGTGCATCGCATCCTGCGCCATGTGCTTGAGAACGCGGCGAAATATTCGCCTTCCGGTTCACCCATTTCCCTCAGCGCTGCACGTGATGAATACAGGTTGCTCGTCACCGTCAGCGACCGTGGGCCCGGAATCGAACCCGACGACCAGCCCTTTGTCTTCGATAAATTCTTCCGCGGGAAACGCCGGCAAACGGCCATCGGTGGCACGGGGATGGGACTCGCCATTGTTAAAGCCATTCTGGAAGCACATGGCGGCGGCATCGAGGTATCCAGCAGGCCGGAAGAAGGCGCCAGCTTTACTCTATGGCTGCCGTTGAGCGGTGCCTGATGAGTTCACGCCAGTGAGCGATTTCCATGCATTCGCTCACGAATTCGTCTCTGCGCAAAAAGAGCGGACGATCAAGCTGGCTGTGAGATGGCCACGGCTTCCCGTGTTTGCTGCCGGACAGGTGCTGAGCATGCAGAAAGAACGAGGCTTTACCGAAACAGAGTTGCTATGGAGCTTCACTTGCCCGGGGCGGGGTATTCCGTTTCAAAGCCAGCAGGTGTGCGGCCGCTTGTGCGGACTCGTTCACCAGAATTCCCATTTTCGGATGCGAGGGTTGGAAATCGGGCGTGATGCCCTGACGGCTCAGTTCCTCGGTGGTCGACGGTCCCACGGAGACGACGACCATGCGACGCAGGTTTTGGAGGACCGCGGTCTTGCGCCCCATCTGCTCGGCAACCTGACACAGGTGCGCAGCCTGGGTTCCGGTGAGAAAGAGCACGACATCGAATGCTCCCCTGCCCAGAGCTTCGATAGTTCCACGCATTTCGCTCTGGTCTTCCGGCAGTGCCCATTGGTAGACCGGCACGCGCGTGATCACGGCGCCGCGATCGTGCAGCCCATCGAGCAGAGGCTGGTTCGGAACACCGTACTCCTGGACAGCGATGCGCATGCCGCGAAGTTCGACCCCCGCCGCGTTGTCGAGTGCATCGAGCACTTCGCGCCATGTGCTGGGCTCCGGGCTCACGATGGACGCCGACAGTCCCCATTCCCGCAGCACAGCCACTGGCTTCGGGCCGCGCGCAACAATTCTCGTGCGCCGCATGGCAGCCAGGAAGTCCTCTCGCGGGATGCGCGTTTCAATGGCCTGAAACAGAATCCGCGTACCGGCGCCGGTGAGAAAGAGCACAGCGTCAAATTCTGCCGCCATCAGTCGGCGCGCGAAAGCAAAAGCCTCCTCATTCGATTCCAGAGGAACTTCGCGCATCACGGGCACTACCGTTGGGACGCCCCCGTTGTTACGGATCAGCGTCGCGATTTCCTTTGCACGCCTGCTCTCGAGTGCGAGCACACGCAGCCCGCCAAAGCCAGTTTCTGCCATATGCATGATTGGGCACGAAGCCTGGACTTCGCCGCCACTGTCTTTATTGTTGCACCTGGCGTTGCGGAATCGGCGGCCTAATGGCCTAATGTTTGCCCGGAAACCCTCCCAATCCGTGGAAGGTCATGTAGAGCGAATACGTGCTGACCGCGACAGCAATGCACATTTCGAGCAGCAGGACGGCGACTCCATACTTGTACCAGGAGTCATGTGCGGCAGGCTTGCTGGAAGACGACGGTTTCATCGGAACCTCGAAAGGTAGGGATTCGGGATCAGGCAGCTTCTTCCTCTGCCAGCGTTCTGGTCATCAGGCCATGCTCTTCGGGGTGCAGTTCGTATCGCGCCGCCCAGAAGTAGAACAGCACAAAGGGCAGGAACATACTGAGCGCGACGGCGAGATAGCCCATGTGGATGTTCGCGCCGCTCGCAAAGATGATGGGGTACGCAATACCTGCGGCCGTCGATACACCGCCGATAAATCCGGCCGCGGAGCCAGGGCGGTCAGGAAACAGAAGCGGGACGAGAGCGAAAGTTCCGCCAGTTCCGAAGGAGATGAACACTCCGAGGATCACCAGCAGCGTCACAGAGATGTGCAGGGAGCCGGAAAGGCCGGCCACCGTAAGTCCGGCCATGCCCAGCGTGATCAGGATCAGCGACATGCCCAGCCAGTGGAGACGCGGAGAGTAAGGCAGAGTTTTTGCGATGAAGGGCAGCGGCGTCCAGTTCTTCCGCTGAAAGAGGTCTGACATAAACCCAGCAAACGGGCGAAACAGTGACGCGGTGAACGACTCCACGGCGGCAAACGTTCCGGCGGCGATCTGCAGACCGGCCACGCCGGTGAATCCGAGTGCCGCGATGGCCGCGTGGAAGCCGCGCGTGAAGTATCCCGGCAGCCAGGCATTCATGGCGATCTCGAGGCCGAACGACATGGCATACGCGAGCATCAGCGCCACTGCGATGTAGCGACTCCAGATGAACAGATTGCCGCGGAAGTTGCTGCGTTCGCGCACCAGGTCCCGCCGCTCCGCGCTGGGGGCCGCGCATCCGCGCACCAGATACCACGCTGCAATGACCAGAGCCATCGCGCCGAGCCACAGAAACGCGCTGTGATAGTTCGTGCCGAAAAGCCGCGGCAGCGCCAGCGCCCCGGCTCCGGCTCCCACGTTGCCGGTTCCCGCGTACAGGCCCTCTGCCGTGCCGATCTCTTCGGCTCGGAACCACTGCGCGACATGTTGAATACCGACCACGAATGACACGCCGGCTATCGCGACGATGACGCGCTCGATGAAGAGCAGCCGATAATTGAGCGTGAAGGCGGACGCAATGGAGACTGCTCCGCAGAGCGCAAGGATGAAGGCGAAGGTGCGCGGCGCACCGAAACGATCCGACGCCCATCCCGCGGCGACACGGCCGATGGGCGCCATCCAGATCGCGGAACTGGCCAGCAGTCCCAGTGCCTTGATGCTGAGGTGATAATTCGCCGCGATGCTGGGGCTGAATGCGGCTGTCGCAAACCACATGAGAAAGCACCAGAAAAAGCCAACTGTGGCGATGATGAGTTGCTCGACCTTGTGTGTCTTCATACCTGTTGGTTCTCCCCGTGAGGTTTCGGAGTGCAGAGATTCGATTGGCCATGGCAGACGATCCGCAGGCGGCGCCTCAGTCACCCCAGTGGTAGACCAGTTCCGTGTATCCGTACTGCAAGTTGTGCCCGCCGGGATAAATCGCCTCGGGAATGCTCCTGCCCCACGCGTACCCGTAGTAGAAGTTCAGGGCCAGGCTGCTGGTGGTTTGCCAGTCGGCGCTGATGTCGGCCAGTGATGCGAATGCCGAATGTCCATTCGCTGGCCGACCCACATATCCGAAGACTTTGTTGTCGTATGCGCCGCCTCCCAGATACCAGAGGTCTTTGGCGGAGGTAACTCGCAGCCCGTGCAGATCGGCGCGAACGGCCAGTTTTCGTGAAGGTCTATCCGCCAGCTGGACGAATTCGTCGGTGCTGTTCATCAGGTTGTAGAACGGTGTTCTGGCGTAGACGCGCGGCGTGGGCAGGATCTGGAAGAAGGTGTTGTGCGTGTTGTCCGCGGGATGGTTGTCGCCGGTGCTGCGAAACCAGCCGGCGCGCAGCCATGGAGAGCTTGCTATGGAAATGAGTCGATAGCCACCTTCGATGGCCGCGGCGCCAGCCTCATGATTCTGAACTCCCCAGTTGCCGGTCTGCAGCGCGCCCCAGAAAAGAACGTCGAATGAGCCGGGGCCAGCGGGGATCGCCGCGAGCACGTCGCCACCGTACGTTCCCAGGCGGATATTTTTGTGGTCCGCCTGACGCGCGGCGAGTGGGCGATTGTCGGTTTTCGTGAGGCCGGTACGGCCGTCGTGATAACCCACACCAAAGGCGCGCGCCAGCACGTGGCCTCCTGCGGCAGAGCGCGTGACGGCCAGGTACTGGAGGTCGACGTTTAGCTCCGGGTTGCCATTCATGTTGAAGACGCCCTGATCTGTGCGAGCCGCCATGGCGGTCACGGTCCACGGGCCGGATCCGTAGCTGACATCGAAACCGTCGAAGCTGCGCTGCGCATTCGAAAACGCGAAGTTCCCGATCAGGCGATGCGCAATGCGATTCGTCTGCAGCCAGCCGATGGTCGAATCAGCGGGTTTTGTCTCCTGTCCCTCGACAAACTCGAAGCGGCCAAGACGAAGGTTCCGTTCCCGGCCGCGGAAGTGGTAGCGCGCAAAGCCCTGCTTGAAGAATGCTGCGACGGGATAACTATTGTTGCCGTTGGCCGCATAGTAGGACCCACCGAACCCCAACTGGCCCTGCGCGCTGACCGGCGACACCGCATTGGCCGGCGCATCGATAATGGCAGCCTGCGCCAGTTCGAGCTTCCAGTCCCAGTGGCTGATACTCTGCGCAATGCCGATGCGAAGCAGCGACTCCCCGTAGGCATAACTCGCCGACTCCGGGGGCGCGGCGAACCATTGCCATCTGTCGAACCGCGTGCGATCGAGAAGCGTGAACCGTACCGAATGGGCGGGGGGAGCGCCCTTCGGCGGCGTAGCTTGCGCGCAGCACGACAGACTGGATGAAGCGGCGATCAGAATTGCGGCGATTCGTCTCATGTTCTAATCGTTTCCTCAAAATGCTCTCGGGGACAAGTAGTTTGAGCGGCAGTTAACGCTGAGCGGCAGACTGCGACAGCGCAGGTCGCACTTAGCGGCGCGATCGGTTGCCTGCGTTGCTCGACAACACACTCAGTTGTTATTTGCTGACAGGAGCGCGGCAATCTTCAGGATCGTGGAAGCGCCGCTTGCGTTAGGAACCGGAGAGTCTCGGCACGTCAGGGTGCGAGCGAGACGGTCCGTGTGAATGCGAGTTTACCCGGAATGATATTGCGGGCAAGAGTTATCAAAAACTTCTATGGCTCCGATAGGAATCGAGCGGGCTCGCCGATTTTCTGCGGGAGTGCGCTTGCATCGCGTTTTCGTTGTGCTAACATCCAAATTCAAAGCTGCCTTCGATCCGTGTTGACGCGAGGCAGCATAGAAGATGTCCCGTCACATCTTCGCCGGGTGATTCCGCTCTCCCTGAAGAGCCGCGGAACCCGAAGAAGCAAGGCTCTGCGACGAGCCTGGTTTTCCGCAAGCAGCAAATTCAACCCGATGCTCGCGGCCGTGTGCGCGCATGCCTGAACTCCCTTGCGCACGCGTCGCCATGACACAACCGAATCGCCATTGCTGGAGTTCCTGTGAAGCTGCCGTTGCTGGAAAACGCGAAGAACGGATCGATGCCCGTTGATCTGCTGGATCACCGGAACGATCCGATTGGTGCCGGCGCCCAATGCGGCGCTGCCGCTGCGCCCATGCCGCTGCGTCTTCCTGCTGACGGCGAGCAGTACCGTTTCCATTTCGACATGACAAAGTGCATCGGCTGCCAGTGTTGTGTGGTGGCCTGCAACGAGCAAAACGGAAATCCGGCGCACATCCGCTGGCGGCGCGTAGGTGAGATCGAAGGCGGCATCTGGCCCGACACGTCGCGCATGTATCTCTCGATGGGCTGTAATCACTGCCTCGAGCCGACCTGCCTTGAGGGCTGTCCGGTCGACGCATACACGAAAGATCCGCTGACCGGCATCGTGCTGCACAGCGCGGAGCGCTGCATCGGTTGCCAGTACTGCACGTGGAACTGCTCCTATGACGTGCCCCAGTACAACGCCGAGCGCGGTGTGGTCGGCAAGTGCGACATGTGCTACGGCCGTCTGCAGGAGCAGCGCGCGCCGGCCTGCGTCGATGCGTGCCCCGAAGAAGCCATCCGCATTGAGATCGTCAAGGTTGCAGACTGGCGTGCCGGCTATGCCGAGGCCGCGAATGCGCCCGGTTTTCCGTCGGCGGATGACAGCCTGTCGACAACCCGGATCACACTGCCTGTGCGTCTGTCTCCGGATCTGGAGCGGGCCGATGCGTTTCGCGTACGGCCTGAACAACCGCACTGGCCATTGGTGCTGATGACGACGCTCACGCAAACGTCAGTAGGAGGATTTTGCGCGTTGCTGCTCGATCAGTGGATGCACTCGGCACGCGTCGTTCGCTCTGCGGCGTGGGCCTCGCTGCTGGTGGTTGCGATCGCCCTGGCTGCTTCCACGCTGCACCTGGGACGGCCAGCGTATGCATGGCGCGCGCTGAGCATGTGGCGGCGCTCCTGGCTGAGCCGAGAGGTGCTGCTCTTCACTGCATTCGCAGGCCTGGGCCTGGTTTACGTCGTCGCGTTGTGGTGGAGCGGCGGGCTGGCCATGCTGTTTGGATTGTGCACCGTCGCCGCGGGTATCGCCGCGGTATTTGCCAGCGCCCGCATCTACATTGTTCGCGCGCGCCCCGCCTGGAACAGCGGCCACACTCTGGCGGAGTTCTTTCTGTCGGCGGCGTTTAGCGGGCCACTATTCGCCGCGCTGTTCCTGCCGGACCTTCAGCGTTCGCTGCTGGTGTTTGCTGCTGGAGCGGCAGCGGCCACCCTGCTCGAGCAGATGGTCCGGCTGCTGTGGCTCGCCAATTCCGACGTGTTTGAGATGCGCGCCACGGCTCGTCTGCTCTCGACTCGGTTGCGGCCCTGGCTGTTGGCCCGTGCGGCGGGACTGATCGGCGCGAGCTTTCTGCTGATGCGTCCGACTGCGGGCGTGGCCTGGACAATGGCTGCTCTTGTCCTGGCGCTCGCCCTCGAAGTCCTCGGGCGCTGGCTGTTCTTCGTCAGCGTCGTACCGAAAAGCGTGGCGTCCACGTATCTACAGGCGCGGGAGGCCGCATGAAGACACTGCGCGGCTTTCTGGGACTGGATACGCAGCGCGACCGGTACGCCTATGCGGAAGACCCGCGCGTGGGCTATGTCTCTGCGCAGCGCGCCGCCGATCGTTGGGTGAAGACCACCTGCGGCTACTGCTCCGTTGGCTGCGGCATGCTGCTGGGCATCCGCGAGGGCAAGGCGGTCGCAGCGCGCGGCAATTCCGATCATCCGGTGAATGGCGGCAAGCTGTGTCCGAAGGGTCTTGCGGAACACCACGCCATCGCCGCTCCGGGCCGCGCGCTGCACCCGATGCTCCGCAGAAATGGCAGACTCTCGCCCGTCTCGTGGAGTGACGCGCTCGACACGATGGTGACCGAATTCCGGAGCATTCAGGAGCGCTATGGCAACGAAGCGCTCGGCGTCATCAGCACCGGCCAGCTAGTGACCGAGGAGTTCTACACACTGGGCAAACTGGTGCAGCTGGGCCTCGGCACTCCGCATTACGACGGAAACACAACGCTGTGCATGGCCACCGCAGTTTCCGGATACAAGCGTTCCTTTGGCAGCGATGGCCCTCCCGGTGCTTACGAGGACTTTTCCCGCGCCGATGTGATTCTGCTGCTGGGCGCAAACATCGCCGAGAATCATCCGATTCTCTGCCGCCACCTCGACGCCAATCCGCGCAAAACGCTGATCGTTGCCGACCCTCGGGTCACGAAGACGGCGATGATGGCGGACCTCTACCTGCCGCTGCGGCCGCGCTCCGACCTGGCGCTGCTGCACGGCATCGCGCACCTGCTGATTCGCGAGGGCCTGGTGGATCGCGCGTACATCGAGGCGCATACCGAGGGGTACGACGAGCTCTGCACATTCATCGAACGCTATACGCCCGAGTTCGTCAGCGAGATCACCGGGCTGAGCACTGCTGTTCTGCATCAGGTCGCCGTGCTGTACGGCCGGGCGAAGCGCGGAACGATCGCGTGGACGATGGGCGTGAACCACAGCTCGATCGGCGTGGAAACGGTGAACGCCATCAACAATCTCGCACTGCTGACCGGCAATCTGGGCCGGCCCGGCGCATCGGCCTTCTCCATCACCGGCCAGTGCAACGCGATGGGTACGCGAGAGGCAGGATTCACCTCGAGCCTGCCTGGCTACCGCAACTTCGAATCCGAAGCGGACCGCGCTGAACTCGCCGCCTTGTGGAAGGTACCCGTGGAGCGTATCCCCGCGGCGCGCGGTCTTGCCTACCCGGACATCATCGAGGCGGCGCTCGCAAAGAAGATTCGCGGGCTGTGGATCGTCGCGACGAATCCGGTCGTTAGCTTTCCCAATCTGGATATACTTCGCCAGGCTCTCAGCAATCTTGAATTTCTCGTCGTGCAGGACGGCTTCCATCCCACGCCGACGTCGGAACTCGCCGACCTGGTTCTGCCCGCTGCGATATGGGGTGAAAAGGAGGGCACCTATACGAATTCCGAGCGCCGCGTGAGCAAGGTGAATCGCGCCGTCGATCCGCCGGGCGAAGCGAGACCCGATTTCGACATTTTTCTCGCGTTAGCACAGCGGCTCGGCTGTGCTGATGAACTCTTCCCTGCATGGACGGGGCCACGCGATGCTTTCGAGGAATGGCGGAGCATTTCGGCAGGACGGCTGTGCGACTACTCCGGCATCAGCTACGAACTGCTTGAGGAGCACGGCGGCATCCAGTGGCCTTATCCGGCGGGGAGCGATGAAGCGCCGGGTGCTGTGCGACGACTGTATGCGGATGGCGTCTTCCCGACGGAAAGCGGCCGCGCCCGGCTGATCTGCGGGGAATGGAAGCCTTTTCCGGAGCAGCCTTCGCAGGATTTCCCACTGATCCTGAATACCGGGCGCACGGTGGAGCACTGGCACACGCGCACCAAGACCGCCGGGATCCCCATTCTCGACACCCTCTCGCCGCGCGCCTGGCTGGAGATGAACCCGCGCGACGCGCGCATGCTGGGGCTTCGACCGCATGAACGGGTCGATGTCCTGTCGGCGCGGGGAACTGTGCGCGGCATAGAGCTGCGCGTCACGGAGATCGTCGCGCCCGGACAAGTGTTTATGCCGTTCCACTTTGTGGAGTGGAACGCCAATGCGATCACACAGAGCGAGTTCGATCCGGTCTCGCGGGAACCAAATTACAAACAGTGCGCGGTCCGGGTGGAACGGCCCGCAACCGCCCATCGCTAAGACAAGGGAGCAGGCATGGAGAGACTGGTCTTAATCGGCAACGGAATGGCGGGGATTGGATGTCTTGAGCAGATCCTGCGCCACCAGCGGAAGTTCGCCATCACGGTCTTCGGCGACGAGCCGCACGTGAATTACAACCGCATCCTGCTTTCCTCCGTTCTGGCCGGAGAAAAATGCGCCGACGACATCGTGATGAACGATCTCGAATGGTATCGGCGCCACGGAATCACGCTCCGCGTGGGCGTGCGCATCATCTCGATCGACAAGGAGAACCGCACGGTCACGGGGGATGACGGCAGCGTAACGCCGTTCGACAAGCTGATCATCGCAACCGGCTCCACGCCCCTGATTCCGCCCATCGAGGGCACGCAGCGTGATGGCGTCTTCGTCTTCCGCACACTCGACGACACGCGCTCTCTGCTGGAGCGGAGCGGTGTCGGCGTGAAAGCAGCAGTGATTGGCGGCGGTCTGCTTGGATTGGAAGCCGCCCGCGGCCTGCAGGTGCAGGGTTGCGACGTTACAGTCATTCACCTGATGCCGAATCTGATGGAGCGCCAGCTCGATTCCACCGGCAGCGCGCTGCTCAGGTCGCAGATGGAGCGCATGGGCGTGAACGTTCTGCTGAGCCGCAGCACCACCGGCATTCTGGGCAATGGCCGCGTGGAAGGCGTGGGGTTCGAAGATGGCTCGAGCATCGATGCCGATCTCGTCGTAATCGCTGCGGGCATACGGCCCAATGCGCAGCTGGCGCGCGATGCCGGGCTGCAGGTGAATCGTGGCATTGTCGTTGACGACTGGATGGAAACCTCGCATCCCGGCATCTACGCCGTCGGTGAATGTACAGAGCATCGCGGGATCTGCTATGGACTGGTCGCGCCGCTGCTCGAGCAAGGCAAGGCGCTGGCGGCGGCGATCACCGGTAATGTGGTGCCCGGCTTCGAATCGGCCGTGCCCGCCTCGAAGCTCAAGATCATGGGTGTGGAGGTGTTCTCCGCCGGATCCTGGGACGAGGGCGCAATCGGTGGCGAAGCGATTCGTTTTGAGGATCCTGCCCTGGGCCTCTACCGGAAGCTGGTCATCAGGCAGAATCGGCTCGCCGGTTTTATCCTCGTGGGCGACACCAGCGACAGTGCTCGCTACCTCGACATGCTGCGCAGCCAGCGCGATCTGACCGACACGCGGCGGCATTTGCTCTTTCCGCCTCCCGCGCAGGACGACGGGCTGGCCGTTGCCGAAATGCCGGAGAGTCACACCGTTTGCGGATGCATGGGCGTCAGTAAGGGCGCGATTCTCGAGGCCATCCGCGAGAACGGCGTTTGCACGCTGGCGCAGTTGAAGGACGTCACGCGTGCATCGACCGGATGCGGAAGCTGCACCGATACCTGCCGCGCCCTGCTCAAAGCGGCAGCACCTGAATTCGCGGAAGAAACAGCGCGCGTGCTGTGCTCCTGTGTGCCGTTCCCGCAGGAGCAGATTCGCGAAATGGTGCGCAGCCAGAAACTTCGCTCCGTGCAGGATGTGCTGGATATTTACGGCAACGGCGTGGGCTGCGAGATCTGCAAACCGGCGCTGAGTTACATCGTAGACGTCGTCTGGTGCGGCGACCACGAGGAGGACCGCTCGGCGCGCTTCATCAATGACCGCGTGCACGCAAACATCCAGAAGGACGGCACATTTTCCGTAGTGCCGCGCATGCGCGGCGGAGTCACATCTCCTGATGAATTGCGCCGGATTGCCGACGTGGCGGAGAAATACAACGTCCGCATGGTGAAGGTAACTGGCAGCCAGCGGCTCGATCTGCTCGGCGTGAAGAAGGCCGATTTGCCGAAGATCTGGGCAGATCTCGGCATGCCTTCAGGACAGGCCTACACCAAAGGCGTCCGCATGGTGAAGACCTGCGTCGGCACCGACTTCTGCCGCTTCGGAGTGCAGGACTCCACCAGCGCCGGCATCGAACTGGAACGACGGCTCGAAAACCTCTACACCCCACACAAAGTAAAGATGGGCGCCGTCGGCTGTCCGCGTAACTGCGCTGAAGCGACCGTGAAAGATATCGGTCTCGTCGGCCAGGAAGGTAGCTGGCAATTGGTGGTGGGCGGAGCTGCCGGCAAAAAAGTCCGCAAGGCTGACGTCCTGACCACGGTCGAAACAACAGACGAAGCTCTCGAGGCCGCGTGTCTCTTCTTCCAGTATTACCGCGAGCAGGCAAACTACCTCGAACGCACTTACGATTTCGTCGAACGCGTCGGTATTGAGAAGGTGCGGCGCGACACAATCTATGCCTCGGAAGAAGCGCGCCACGGCCTGCTCGATCGGCTGGCCAAAGCCAAAGCACTTTCGTCCGATCCCTGGCTTGAACGCAACCAGCCCCGCACGCGCACGCAATTTGTGCAAATTCTACCTATGGAGATGGTGACCCAATGAATACTTCGCATTCCTGGACTCGCATCACCTACGCCGAAGACATCCCTCTCCGCGAGGGTCGCGCCGTCGAGATCGACGGCCGCGAGATTGCGCTCTTTAATCTGGGCGACCGCTTTCTCGCCCTCGAGAATCGCTGCCCTCATCGAGGTGGACCGCTGGCTGACGGGATTATTTCCGGTTGCACAGTCGTCTGCCCGCTGCATGCCTGGAAGGTAGATCTGGAAGAAGGCTTCGTCTTCAAGCCGGAACGAGCCTGCGTGGCAACGTATCCGGTTCGCATCGATGACGGGATCATCAGCATTCAGGTCCGCGAGTGTGAGCGAGGAAATGCGCCTCTTATGCCGGCCGAATGCACCAGCGGAGGCGTTGCTCTGGCCACGGAATCGGTTGCGGGTTAGGGCCACCTCATGTTCCTCATGAAATCTTTAGCTGTCACTTGAAAGACTCAGAAGACTGGCAGCAGTAGCAGGACTGCCCTGCCGTGGAAGTCTCGGCGTGTTAAAGGAGCATCCTCAGAAACTGAAATGTAAGCGTTTGCTGAGGAACATCGATCCATTGAGGAAGGATTCTGATGGCCATGGGACGCTCTCTCCAACCGATGCGTGCGATTGAGCGGCCCCTGCCGGCGGATCCATCAGTGCATCCCCGAGCTCAGGCCACCGCTCGAAATAAGCTTAAGGTCGGCTTTCATGGATTGCACGTCCTAGCGCTCGAGACGCGCCGATCGGCGGACATTGAGCAGCACATCCGCGCCTGCGGCGGAGAGCCGCTCGTGGTGCCCGCAGGCCGCGAAATTCGACTGGAGCCGCAGGAGCACGCCTTCCACTTCGCCGATGCGCTGCTGCGCGGCGAATACGACCTCCTTGTTTTTCTCACCGATCCAGGAGTTCGCGCGCTCATCGAGCAAGTCCGCGCCCATTATTCGCTGGGTGATTTTCTTGCTGCTCTGCGCAAAGTGCCGATCGTATCCCGCGGCCATAAGCCGGCGGCCGTTTTGGCCCAGTACGAGATTCCCATCGCTGCAATTGCCCCGGAGCCCTGCACCTGGCGCGAAGTAATGAGAGAACTCGATACGCGTTTCGGCGACAGCCTGCGCGACATGCGTGTCGCCGTGCAGGAATACGCGGCATCGAATCCGGAGTTTCTTCTGCTGCTGGCCGAGCGCACGCTCTCTGTCACGCGTGTGCCCCTCTATGAATGGGCTCTGCCGGAAGACGTAAAACCGCTGCGCGAATGCGTGTTGGGCATCACGCAGGGTTATGTCGATGTTGTGTTCTTCACCACCGCTGTTCAGGTGATCCATCTTTTTCAGGTGGCGGCGGAGATGGGCTGCGTCGATTCGCTGCGAGCCGGATTGCAGTCCCGCGTCATCCTTTCCATCGGGCCCAGCACCTCGGAGGAACTGCAGCGTCACGGCCTGATTCCCGACTTCGAGCCCTCTCACCCTAGGATCGAATGCCTGTTGAGCGAAAGCGCCGAGCGCATTCCCGAGCTGATAGATCGCAGGAAATCTGAAAATCCTGCTGTGGAACTGGCGCGGGCGTCCGTTACACTGCCCAGCCGGTCGACGCGAACCACCCTGGCCCGAACCCTGGATGCCGGCGATCTGCGCATCGCGCGCGCCGGAGACGCGGGGCTGACGCACAGCGTCGAATTCCTGCACGAAATCGGCAGCCGCATGGCCGCTGCCGACCCGTTCCACGGCGTGCTCGACCGCATCGTTGAATTCGTCTCAACCATCATTCCCTGTGACTCCTGCTTTATCTATTCACTCGAGGAGAACCGGCTGGTGCTGCGCGCATCGCGTAATCCGCATGCCAGCCTCATTGATCACGTAGTCCTCAAGCTTGGCCAGGGAATCACCGGCTGGGTCGCGGAACACCGCAAGCCGGTGGCGATTCCTTCAGGAGCGCTGCGCGATCCGCGCTTCCAGGCGCTTAGGGACTTGCCGGAAGATCTCTTCGAAGCGATGCTTGCGGTTCCCATTCAAACCGCAGGCAAGATCGTCGGCGTGATCAACCTGCAGCACCGCCAGCCGTACCATCACACGCCAGGGCAGGTCAGAATGCTCACCACCATAGGATTTCTGGTGGGAGCGGAGATTGAGCGGGCCCGCCTCGATCTCGAAAATATCCAGCTCACCGAGCGTCTGGAGACCCGACGCATCATCGACCGTGCCAAGGCCATTTTGCAGCGCGATCTCAGCATTGACGAGCAGGAGGCCTATCACGCTCTTCAGCGGGAGAGTCGGGATCGTCGCAAGTCGATGCGGGAAATTGCCGATGCCATCCTGCTGAGCGACGATATGCGCCGCCGTGCCGCGCGTCAACCCTCCACTGCGGACGAGCCGCGAGCACACGAGTGACAATTCCAGAGCCAGGCAAGGTCTTTCTCGTCGGTGCCGGACCGGGTGATCCCGACCTGCTCACGGTGCGCGCCGCGCGTCTGATTGGCGAGGCTTCCTGCATTCTGCACGATGACCTTGTCCCGCAGGAAATTCTTGGTCTGTCCCGCCCCGGCGCTCTCGTGTGCAACGTAGGAAAGCGCTGCGGCCAGAAATACATCGAACAGC
>DASYYN010000245.1:0-6248 GCA_035933815.1 Acidobacteriaceae bacterium | reverse complement strand
CAGATGAGCGAGGTCCAGCGGAAGACGTCGACGAAGGACCAGAGCAGGGCCTGGCGGCCTAGCTGCTGGTAGAGGGTGGCGGCTGCGGCTCCCTGCGCGTTGGGCGACGCCGTGCGATGGCTCAGATAAGCGCTGAGCGCCGCAAGCTGCTGCTCAAACCAGTACTGGGTGCGGGGGGCGTAGGCGGCGATTTCTGTCTGGTGCAGATCGGTGCGGCGGACGAGGAGCGTCTGGGCGATGGAGATCCCGATGGAGCCGCCGACGTTGCGCACCAGGTTGAAGATGCCGCTGGCATTGCCGATCTGCTCGTTGCGCAGGGTGGCGTAGGCCTGGGTGGTGATCGGCACAAAGACAAAGCTCAGCGCGAATCCGGTGGCGATGATGGGGACCAGCAGCGTCCACGGGCTGATGCCCAGGTTTACGTTGCCGAAGACCAGCGACATGATGCCGAATCCGATGAAGCCAAAGGTGAGCAGGTAACGGGCGTCAACCCTGTTGGTGAGGAAGCCGATGACCGGCATGCCGATGATGGAGCCAATGCCGCGCGGGCCGACGACCAGTCCGGCGGCGAAGGCGGTGTAGCCAAGCAGCTCCTGGTAGAAGAGCGGCAGGATGGTGATCATCGAATAAATGCAGAGGCCGAGCAGGACCATGAGGCTGCATCCGAGCAGGAAGTTCCGGTCCTTGAGCGTGCGCAGGTTCACCAGCGGGGTACGGCTGCGCCAGGAGTGAACCACGAACCAGGTGAAGGCGATGATGAGGATGAGGGCCGCCCAGCGGATCCAGACTGCGCTGAACCAGTCGTCTTCCTGTCCCTTGTCGAGGATGATCTGGAGGAACCCGGTCCAGACGGCCAGCAGGCCGAAGCCGATGCCGTCAAATTTGCTGACTTTCGCATTGGCGATGTAGGGCGGGTCCTTGATGTAGCGGCTGATCATGAAGACGGCCAGCGCGCCGACGGGAATGTTGATGTAAAAGGCGTAGCGCCAGCTGTAGGTGTCGGTGAGCCAGCCGCCCAGGGTGGGGCCGAGGACCGGGGCGACGACCACGCCAAAGGCGAACATGGCCATGGCGGCTCCGCGCTTCTCGGGCGGAAAGCTTTCCAGAAGAATGCTTTGCGAGAGAGGCTGGAGGGCTCCGCCACCGGCTCCCTGGATGACACGGGCGATGAGAATGAAGCCCAGGGTCGGGGCTGCTCCGCAGAAGAAGGAGGCGATGGTGAAGATGATGACGCAGGTGATGAGGAAGCGCTTACGGCCGAAGCGGAGGGAGAACCAGTTGCTGGCCGGCAGGATGACGGCGTTGGCGACCAGGTAGCTGGTCAGGACCCAAGTGGCCTCGTCGGTGGTGGCGGAGAGGGATCCGGCGATGTAGGGCAGGGCCACGGAGGCGATGGCCGTGTCCAGCACCTCCATAAAGGTAGCCAGCATCACGGAGACCGCGATCAGCCATGGATTGACCCCTGCGTTTTGCGCCTGCTGGCCGCTATCTGCCATGCCCTCTTCCTGGGTTTTGGAATCGAAAAGGTTAGGAGCCCTGCCTGAGGGGAACTCAGCCGGAATCGCTCAAGGTGGTCCGGAAGCCTTGGTCTGCGTTTTGGATACAGCAGAGTGGCTGCGGGATGCAGACATCTGAGGATAACGGCTGGGCGGGACAGGATTTGGGCGCAAGTTGGCAGGCTAAGTCTTGGAATTCAAATATTTTGCGATCTCTGCATCGCGGGGGATATTCGGCGCATCAGATAGATTGACAATAACACACTCAAGTGCGAAGCTAGCGAAGGCAAGGCACTTCAGGAGCAGGGATTCGAGATGGCAAAGATTATTGGTATCGACCTCGGCACGACGAACTCGGTCGTGGCCGTGATGGAGGGTGGCGAGCCTAAGGTGATCGCCAACGAGGAGGGCGGCCGGACGACTCCCTCCGTGGTCGCGTTTACAAAATCCGGCGAGCGGCTCGTCGGTCAGGTCGCCAAGCGCCAGGCGATTACGAACCCGGCGAACACGATCTATTCGATCAAGCGGTTCATGGGGCGCCGCTTCAACGAAGTCAACGACGAGATGAAGATGGTCCCCTACAAGGTGGTCCAGCAGGGCGACCACGTGGCGGTGGAGGCGCAGGGCAAGCTGTACACGCCACCGGAGATCTCCGCGCTGATTCTGCAGAAGCTGAAGAAGGCGGCGGAGGACCACCTGGGCGGCCCGGTGACGGAAGCCGTGATCACGGTTCCGGCGTACTTTAACGACGCGCAGCGGCAGGCGACCAAGGATGCGGGCAAGATTGCCGGTCTGGACGTGAAGCGCATCGTGAACGAGCCGACGGCGGCCGCGCTGGCCTATGGGCTGGACAAGAAAAAGGACGAGACGATCGCCGTGTACGACTTCGGCGGCGGCACGTTTGATATTTCGATCCTCGAAGTGGGCGAAGGCGTCATCGAGGTGAAGTCGACGAACGGCGACACCCACCTGGGCGGTGACAACATTGACCAGCGGATCGTGGACTGGCTCATTGACGAGTTCAAGAAGGATGAAGGGCTGGACCTGCGGGCCAAGGGCAACGAGATGGCTCTGCAGCGCCTGAAGGATTCGGCGGAGCGCGCGAAGATTGAGCTGTCGACGGCGCTCGAGACGGAGATCAACCTGCCGTTTATTACGGCGGATGCGACCGGTCCGAAGCACCTGGTGAAGAAGCTGACGCGGACGAAGCTGGAGCAGCTGGTGGACGACATCATCCAGCGGTCGGTGGAGCCGTGCAAGAAAGCGATGGCCGATGCCGGCGTGGACGCCAGCAAGATCGACGAGGTGGTGCTGGTCGGCGGACAGACGCGCATGCCGCGGATCCAGCAGCTGGTGAAGGATCTGTTCGGCAAAGAAGGGCACAAGGGCGTGAACCCCGACGAGGTGGTCGCGGTGGGCGCCGCGGTACAGGCGGGCGTGCTGGCGGGCGAAGTGAAGGACCTGCTGCTGCTCGACGTGACACCGCTGACGCTGTCGATCGAGACACTGGGCGGGGTGGCGACGCCGATGATCCCGCGCAACACGACGATCCCGACGAAGAAGACGGAGACGTTTTCGACGGCGGCCGACAGCCAGACGGAAGTCGAGGTGCACGTGCTACAGGGAGAGCGTCCGATGGCGGGGCAGAACCGCACGCTGGGCAAGTTCAAGCTGGGCGGGATTCCTCCGGCTCCGCGGGGCGTGCCGCAAATCGAGGTGACGTTCGACATTGACGCCAACGGCATCCTGAACGTGACGGCGAAGGACCGCGCCACGGGCAAGGACCAGAAGATCACGATCACGTCGTCTTCAGGGCTGAGCAAGGAAGAAGTGGAGCGGATGGCGAAGGAAGCCGAAGCTCACTCCGCCGAAGACAAGACGAAGCGCGAGGAGATCGAGGCGCGGAACCAGCTCGACGGGCTTGTGTACAACATCGAGAAGATGCTGCGCGAGAACGGCGACAAGGTGAGCGGCCAGGATAAGACCGATGTCGAAGCGGCTCTGGCCGACGCGAAGAAGACCCTCGAAGGGCAGCCCAGTCCGGCGGAGATGAACTCGGCGCGCGAGCGGCTGACGCAGGCTTCGCACAAGCTGGCGGAGGCGATGTACAAGGCGAACGCGGCGAGTCCGGGCGCGGGTGTGCCGCCGACCGATGGCGCAACCGCTGCGGGAGGCACGACCGAGCAGAAGAAAGACGAGGGCGTGATCGACGCCGAGTACGTGGACGTGGAAGACAAGAAGTAAGCGGTCAGCAGCCAGCAGCCAGCCGTTAGCGATTGGGGCGTTCCGCGAGGGACGCCCCGAATGTTAGAGGCAGAAAACAGGCAATAGGCAATAGGCAACAGGGAATAGGAACATGACAAACAGAGTTTGGAAGTGCGAGCAGATGCGCGCCGGCCAGGTGACGAATCGGGTGGTGTTCGATACGCAGGAGCAGGCGAGCGAGTTCGTCGCGCAGATGGAGCGCGTGGAGCCGGATCTGTTCTGGCGGGTTGAGGCGGTGGATGCTTATGGGGTGTGGAACTGATTGCCGGTGGGAGAAGGGTTCCCTACAATGGCACGAACGCGCCTATGACATTTCTGCTGGCCTGCGGCCACGACGCGATCGCCCAAGTTTCAAACCGCAGGTCCTTCGACTCGGCGCGCGAAAAGCATCGCGCGGACTCGCTCAGGATGACAGACTAAAAACAAATGCCAGCGACCCAGCACAAAGACTATTACGCGACTCTTGGCGTGAAGAAGAGCGCCACGGCGGAGGAGATCCGCAAGGCCTTCCGCAAGCTGGCGCGCAAGTATCATCCCGACGTCAATCCGGGCGACAAGAAGGCGGAGGAGCGGTTCAAGGAGATCTCCGAGGCGAACGACGTTCTGAGCGACGAGAAGAAGCGGAAGATTTACGACCAGTTCGGCTTCTATTCGGATCAGATTGATCCGGCCGCGGCTGAGGCGGCGGCGCGCGCGGGAGCGGCGCAGGGCGCGGGCGGAGGCGTTCCGTTCGACTTTGGCGGTTTCGACTTTTCGGAGGAGGCGCCGGGAGCGGGCGCGGGCGGCGGGTTCGGTGGTTTCCGCGACATCTTCTCGAGCATGTTTGGCCGCGAGCGGCAGGCGCGAGGGCCGCAGCCGGGAACCGATCTGGAATACCAGGTCAACGTGGATTTCTGGACGGCGATCCGCGGTGGAACGGCGCGGCTGGAGATTCAGCGGCAGGAGGTCTGCCCTACGTGTCACGGGCGCGGCGCGCAGGGCGGGACGCAGACTTGTCCAGAATGCCATGGCACCGGCCAGGTGACGCAGATGGGCGGACGGATGAAGTTCAACATCCAGTGCCCGCGTTGCGGCGGTACGGGCAAAGCGCAGAATGCGTGCCCGACGTGCCACGGCGAGGGCGTCGTGTTTCGCACGGAGCCGCTGGAGTTTCGCATCAAGCCCGGCACACGCGACGGACAGCGGATTCGGCTGGCCGGCAAGGGAAATGCAGGCGTGAATGGGGGCGCGGCTGGGGATCTGTATCTGATCATCCGCACCGGGCCGCATCCGGTGTTTACGCGCCAGGCGGATGACATTCACATCACAGTGCCGGTTACGGTGTCGGAGGCGGCGCTGGGCAGCCGCATCGAGGTGCCGACGATCGATGGGCGGGCGCAGCTGAAGATTCCGCCGGGGACGCAGAGCGGGCAGAAACTGCGCATGCGGGAGCGCGGCGTGCCGTCGGCTACGCACGAGGGGACGCGGGGCGACGAGATCGTAACGGTAGAAGTGACGGTGCCGCAGCTGCGCGACGAGCGCTCGCGGGAGATCCTGCGTGAGCTGGCCAAGCTGAATCCCGATGATCCGCGGCAGGCGATCTGGGCGAAGGTGTGAGGAAGCAGTCAGCGGCCAGCAGTCAGCAAAACAGCGCTGTTGCGGTGAGTGTGCTGGCGGGTAGACTGGTTCGACTTGTCTGTCCTGCACACACCGCGACTTCTCCTGCGCGAACTGACGCCTGCAGATGCGCAGGCGCTGCTGCCGATTCTGGGCGATCCCGACAATATGCGCTTTTACGCGCGGCCGTTCACGCCGGAGGAGATTGCCAGCGGCATCGAGCGGCAGATCGAGCGATACAGCACGGGCACCGGGCTGTTGGGAATCGTGCTGAAGGAGACGGGTACGCTGGTGGGCGACTGCGGTGCGGTATGGCAGGACGTGGATGGACGGCAGGAGCTGGAAATCGGATACCACGTGCATCCGGCATGGCAGAATCGCGGGCTGGCGACAGAGGCGGCTCGCGCAGTACGCGAATACGCTTTTGGGGCGCTGGGCGTTGAGGGTGTGATCTCGATGATTCGCCCGGAAAACTTGCCGTCGCGGCGCGTGGCGGAGAAGAATGGGCTGAGGCTCGATCGCATCGTCTTCTGGAGGGGCTTCGACCATTGCATTTATCGGGCAGCGAAAGCGTAGAGCAGCGAAGGCGGCGAGCGAGTGAGCGGGCCGGGGCGGGCAGGTCAGTTCCCGAGATAGCCGGACTTCATGTATTTGCGGGCGAGGTCGCCCTGAACGGTGTCGCTGCCGGCGTTGAGGACCTGCGCGTATTCCTGAACAGCGTTGTGATGCTCGCCCATGAGGTCGTAGGTCTTGCCGGCCTCGAGCAGGCAGCGGCGCTTCAGTTCTGCGCTGATTGTGGGCTGGAAGGCTCCGTCGCGATATGCCTCGATGGCCTCAGCATATTTCTTCTGACCCCGCAGGCTGTCGCCGAGGCCGAAGTACGCCAGTTCG
>DASYYN010000188.1:0-5044 GCA_035933815.1 Acidobacteriaceae bacterium | reverse complement strand
CCTGTTGCCTGTTGCCTGTTTTCTGTTGCCTGTTGCCTGGTGCCTGTTGCCTGCTTTTCACTGAATCGGCACCGTGCAGTTGGTTCCTCCGGTCGGATCCTTTAGAATCTGTCCGCTCATATCCAGGCAAAAGCCGTTGTGCCCCGTCTTGCCCACCGCCGACGGCACCGCCGTCGCTTCAAAGCTGGTGTACTGATCCTGGTTGTTCACCGTCGACTTGGTGCAGTTCGTAATGTTGAACTGGTACCCCGACTTCGACCCGCCCGCCAGATCCGGCTGCAGAATCTGCGCCCCCTGCGGCGTAGGCGGTCCCGACGACTGGTTCCCTCCCAGCGCCGACAGCGAGCACGCAAAGCCGTTCGACGGGAACTCCGTCGAATACTGAATCTCCGCTTCGTGAATCGCCCGCAGCGACTGGATGGCCGACGTCTCATTCGCCGACGCCTTCAGGTTCAGCATGTTCGGGATCGCAATCAGCATCAGGATCAGCATGATCGAGATGACGATCAGCAGCTCCATCAGCGTAAAACCAGCCTCGTTCCGGCGCTCCAGCTTTCGTTCCATTCCGTGTTTCATGGGTTTCCAGGTTCCTGCGAATTCATGCTACTCCAAAGGGCTTCGCCAAACACACCCCGCCCCCGAGCCATCATCGATACAGACGTATCAAAGAGCCATTTCGCTCTTCGCTTCTTAGCTGACCGCTTCTCCCCTGACCGCTTCTTAGCTGACCGCTTCATACCTGACCGCTTTTTAGCTACTCTTACCTTTTCTCTTCGGCATGCCCGTCTCCCGCGGAATCCTTTACGGAGCAGCCATTTTCCTCGGCGCCTTTCTCCTCTTCGCCGTCGAGCCCATGGCCGCCAAACGCCTGCTGCCCGCCCTCGGCGGCTCCTCCGCCGTCTGGATCACCTGCCTCGTCTTCTTCCAAACCGCCCTGCTCCTCGGATATGCCTACGCCCACGCCCTCACGAAACTCCGGGTGCCGGGTGCCCCATTCAAGCCCGGTGTTGGCTTGAGTGGACCCGGTGCCCCATCCCCCGCTTCCCCACTTAGGCCCGCCCGCATCTGGCGGACAGAGCGGGGTGCCGGACTCCTCCACATCGCCCTCCTCGCCGCTGCCGTCCTTCTCCTCATCCTCCTCCCGCAACCCAACCTCAGCAGCGCCTCCACGCACCCCGTCACCGCCATCTTCAGCGCCCTCTCGCTCTCCATCGGACTCCCCTTCCTCCTCCTCGCCTCCACCAGCCCTCTGCTCCAGGTCTGGATGGCCCGCGAACAAACCGGCCGCATCCCCTGGCGTCTCTTCGCCCTCTCCAACGCCGGATCGCTCCTCGCCCTCCTCCTCTACCCCTCGCTGATCGAACCGCACCTCGCGCTCCCCACGCAACGCCTCGCCTGGATCGCCGGATTCATCCTCTACGCCCTCCTCTGCACCGCCATAGCGGGTGCCCCATTCAAGCCCGATGTTGGCTTGAGTAGGCCGGGTGCCCCATCACCGAAGCCGGCCGACACCCCGAGTGCCCCATGTCTCCCGCAGTTGGAGACATGGGATTCCACGAAGCCCGACCCAACCGACACTCCGGGTGCCCCATTCAAGCCCTCTTCTGGCTTGAGTGGGCGTGGGCGAACCCGTCTCCTCTGGTTCCTCATCCCTGCCGCCGCCTCCATCCAGCTCTCCGCCGTCACCCAACACATCACCCAGAACATCGCCGCCATCCCGCTGCTCTGGATCATCCCCCTCGCCATCTATCTCCTCACCTTCATCCTCGCCTTCGAAATCCCCGCCCTCTACCGCCGCTGGATCATCGTCCGCCTGCTCATCGTCCTGCTCGCCGCCCTCGGCTGGTTCCTCACCCAAACCGGAGTCACCCTGCCCATCCTGCTCACCGTCGGCTTCTTCGTCGCCGAAATGTTCTTCGCCTGCTGGTTCTGCCACGCCGAAACCTACGCCCTCCGCCCCGCGCACGCCTCCGAAGCCACCCTCTTCTACCTGCTCATCGCCGCCGGCGGAGCCGCCGGAGCCTTCTTCATCGGCATCCTCTGCCCGCTCCTCTTCGACGCCAATTACGACATCGCCCTCGCCTTCTTCCTCACCGCCGCCGTCGCGCTCTTCGCCACCTGGACCGGCGGCTGGCAGGCGCGCCTCCTCTGGTCCGCCGCCACCGCCGGACTCTTCGCGCTCGTCATCATGCTCCACATCGCCAACGGCCGCAGCCTGCTCCAGGAGCGCAATTTCTACGGCACCCTCCGCGTCACGCAGACCAACGCGCCCATGGCTCTCACCATCCGCACGCTCACCCACGGCACCGTCACGCACGGCACGCAGTGGTTCGCGCCGGACTTCCGCCGTACGCCCACCACCTACTACGCCCCCGACTCCGGCATCGGCCTCGCCCTCGACGTCTGCTGCGGAGACCGCCCGCGCAACATCGGCGTCGTCGGCCTCGGCGCCGGAACCATCGCCGCCTATGGACGCCCCGGCGACCGCATCACCTTCTACGAGATCAACCCCTCCGTCCCGCCCATCGCGCGCAATCTCTTCACGTATCTGCGCGACAGCCCCGCGCGCATCTCCATCGTGCTCGGCGACGCGCGCCTCTCGCTCGCCGCCCAGCCGCCCCAGCACTTCGACGTCCTCGCCATCGATGCCTTCTCCGGCGACGCCATCCCCATGCACCTGCTCACCACCCAGGCCATGGACGTCTACAAGCGCCAGCTAACCCCCAACGGCATACTCGCCTTCCATGTCTCGAATCAGTTCCTCGACCTCGCGCCCGAAGTCGCCGCCCTCGCCCTCGCCTCCGGCATGGAGGCCCGCTACATCGACACCCCGGCCAACGACAGCCGCGGAGAATTCGAGGCGCAATGGGTTCTGGTCAGCGCCAGCGAGACCATCCTGAACGACCCGGAAATCTTCAACGCCGCCGACCCCATGCCGGAGCACCGCGGCCTCTACCCCTGGACCGACAACCGCTCCAGCCTCCTCCCCATCCTCCGCTGGAAAGTAACTCCCCGCCCCCACTAACCGGCTGTCATCCTGAGCGAGCCCGCCGCACCTTGCGCCCGTTGTTGGCGCAAGACCAGTGCAGGCGGCGAGTCGAAGGACCTGCATTTCCTGTCATCCTGAGCGAAGCATCCGAATTGTTGCGCGCGCTGTTCGCGCAACATCAATTCAGTCGCGAGTCGAAGCACCTGCATCTCCTGTCATCCTGACGAGCGGAGCGACCCCTCATAGGCATATAACGGATTGAAAGTTCCGAGTTACGCATGGATCGGTTCGATCCACCCATATGAATGAAAATCAGGTACTTCTGAGATGATTTTCGACGGAGTTGCCGACTTTTCGCCCAGTACCGGCCTGACAATTGCGATATGGGAGCGTCGGGATGAGATGCGTCTACTCTTCGACCGCGAAGGCGATTGGGGCGGCCCCTGCAGGAATTTGCCCATGCTGCCGAAGGGTCGGAAGGAGGCTAAATGTCGGATACCAGAAATGCCCGCGAAGCGCTGTTCAAGCGAATCCTCGAAGGAGACGGAAAGGCTTCACCCTCCGAACGTCAAGCCGCATTCAACAATGATGGCCTCGCCGCTCCACTCAACGTGCTGACAGACAAGGTCGCAAGGCATGCCTGTCGTGTCACCGACGAGGACATCGCTGCGGCGAAGGCATCGGGCCTCACCGAAGATCAGCTATTCGAAATCGTGGTGAGCGCCGCAGTCGGGCAAGCGGCTCGGCAGTACGACTCGGCAATGGCGGCGCTTGCGGCGGCCACCGCGCAGGAGTAGGCATGCGACTCCGGATTCTTGATAACGGGCACAGCTTCGGCGCGAAGATGCTTTTCGCGTTTATTCGGACCGTCTCGCGTCAGCCGGTACTTGATGTCGTGAAGCTGGTCAGCTACCGGGCTGACTTCTATGGCAAGCCCATGTCGAAGGTGACGCAGGAGGCTATGCGCGGGCCCTCCTCCTGGTCCGTTGCCGATCGCGAATTGATGGCCGCGTTCGTCGCCAAAACCAATCAATGCGAGTTCTGTATCAAGGCGCACTCGGCAGTGGCGCAGCGAGCCTATGGCGACGGGCGAGCGGTTGGCGCAGCCATGTCCGATCTGGACACGTCAGACCTGGCGCAACCGTTACGAGCGACGCTGCTCATGCTGGGCAAGCTAACGCGCGAGCACACGGTAAACGCCGATGACATGCGCGCAGTCCTCGCAGCTGGCGCATCGCGCCAGCAGATTGAGGATGCGCTCGCCGTCTGTTTCTCATTCAATGTGATCGGGCGTCTGGCTGACGCCTTCGCGTTCTCTGTGCCCGGTCCGGAGGCCTTCGAGGCTGGCGCAAAATATCTCCTCGCCCGAGGCTATCGCTGAACACGTACCATTCCCAACCGGCTCTGACTTCGCAGGATTTGGCCAATCTCACCCGTCGTGAGGGGACTTCAGCAGCAAGAGCGTATTTCCGCACTATGGACATTTCGAGGCGGGTGCCCCACTCAAGCCCTCTTCTGGCTTGAGTGGGGATTCCGATGCCAGGGTGGAACCACTGACCGTTTCACCACTAACCGCTTCTCACCTGACCGCTTCTCAGCTATCCCTCCGCTATACTGGGCACCCATACCGACCCACGAGGAGGCAATCCCTGTGCGAGTACCGATGAGAGTTTTCCTGGCGTCAATGATGGCTCTGGCCGCTCAGACGGTCGTGTTGGCGCAGGAGCCCGCTGCGCCGCTGCCCGCCGAAGCGGCTGCCAACCCCGTGGTGTGGAGCGCAAAGTCGCTCTACGAGCACGATGCGAAGAACATGATCGCTGCGGCCGAACAGATGCCCGAAAACAAGTACAGCTATCGCCCCACGCCCGACCAACGGACATTCGGGGATATCGTTGCGCACATTGCGCAGTCGAACGGAGGCCTGTGTGGGGCGCTGTCGGGCACAACTCCGCCGGCGGCTTTGCACATGAGCAACACGGCTTCAAAGGCCGACCTGGTCGCGGGGCTAAAGGCGTCCTTCGATTTCTGCGGCCCGGTGCTCAACCATCTGACGGA
>DASYYN010000166.1:0-38651 GCA_035933815.1 Acidobacteriaceae bacterium | reverse complement strand
CCGGGCTCGAAATGAGGCACATGTGAACGACACCCCGCTCAGGCGGCTTCTCACGGATGTCTCCTTTACCCTTCGGAGCGATCTCCGTTCCGTCTTGCGGATAGGGAGATTGCAGTGACTCCCGCGGGCGTTGCCGCCGGTCTCATCCTCAACGTCGGCTACGAGCCGACCCTCCTCGAGACTCTCACTCTTGTGCTCCGCGCGGCAGGTTATGCAGTCGAATCCGCCTCATCCATCGAAGCGGTCATGCAGCATTTTCGCGCCGCTCACTTCGACGTGGTTGTGCTCTGCCATTCGGTCCCTGAGCAGGAGAGGCAGCACCTGGTCGGGCGCATACGCGAACTTGGTTCGGCGACCCCGGTCATCTTTGTTTCCGCCCGCTCAGCCTCTGCGGACCGCTTTGCGGATCTCACCATCGATAACCGGCCCACTGGGCTTGTCAGCGCAGTCGAACAATTGCTGTCCCAAAAAGAAACCGGAAATAAATGACATTCGACTCTCTCACTCGTTTTCCGCGAACTAACGGCCACTCACAATTGCCAGCAGAGACACACCGCCAGCCAGTCGGCCAGAATGGAACGCACCCGCGGGCGAGGTCCATCGATGAACTGCAGCGGCGAGCCAATGAAACCAGGATGCGGTTCCTCAATACGGAGATCGAAATGGCAACGTGGCTCCTCTCACGAGCCGTTGACGCGCGTGATCCGAGAGAGAGAGGGATATTGCTCCACGAAGTCAGAGCGATCCTGCAATTAGCCGGACGCGTCGTGAATGCCGATCCTGATTCCCACAGCCAGGAAATCTCCCAGCATCTCAGGCAATTGAACAACCGGCTCGAGCAGCTCTCGGCCGCCTCGCGGGACCCATCTCCTCGCTGACCTTCTCCTCCTGATTCCGCGATTCGCCCTCACACCTTCCGGGTCAGCCCCAACCTGCTTGCAAACCCTCTTCGAAGGCGCCCCTGTCGATTGCTGGGCAACGCGCCTCCGCACCTCCCGCATCTCAGGATAGCTTCGACTTAACATCGACGGCCGCCGTCTCTGTGAGTCTGGCGCGCGCTTCCCCGGCGCAGAGCCATTCTCCCCGTCAGAGGAATACGTCAGAGGAATATCAGTGGGTCAGCCGCAACACGTACCTCAGTCCGCCAGCAGGGACCAAAGTTCCGGCGCCTCGGGTGAATTACGCAGCATCTCCGCTCTGCCCGGCGGCGGGGAAATGGGCGAGCTGGTCCGCACCTTTCCCTGGCAGAATACCTCTCTCGGTCCCATCTCCAGATGGCCGCAGAGTCTGCGCACCGCAGTGCAGATCATCCTCAATTCTCGCTACGCGATGTTCATCTGGTGGGGCGGGGAACTCCTCAACCTCTACAACGACCCCTACCGCGTTTTCCTCGGCGTGAAGCATCCTGCGGCGCTGGGCCGATCGGCGCGTGAGGTATGGTCCGAAATCTGGGACGAGATCGGACCGCGCACCGACGCCGTCCTTCTCCGCGGCGAGTCTACCTTCGACAAGGCTCTGCTCCTGATGATGGCGCGCCATGGCTACATCGAGGAGACTTACTTCACTTTTTCCTATAGCCCTCTCCCTACCGACGATGGCAGCATCGGCGGCATCTTCTGCGCCGTCACGGAAGAAACCGAGGGCGTGATCGATGAGCGGCGCCTGACCTTGCTCCGCGAAATCACCGCTGCGATGGCCGGCGCGCGCACGCCGACCGAAGTCTGCCAGGCCGCCACGCGCCGCCTGCAGGAAGCTCGCCGCGACCTTCCGTTTACGCTCCTCTACCTGCTCGAAGGCGACGGCACAACCCTCACCTGTACGGGCGAGGCCGGCATTGCCTGTGGACACCCCGCCGCCGTTCGCAAACTGTCGCTCGACGATCCCTCTGCGCCGTGGCCCTTCCGCCAGGTCATCGAGACTGGCGAGCCTGTGCTGGTTGAAGATCTTCCCCAGCGCTTCCCCGATCTGCCACACGGCGGCTGGAACCAGCCGCCCGACTGCGCCGTTCTGCTTCCCATTGCGCAGCAGGGCCAGAAGCGCCCGGCCGGTGTCCTGCTCGCCGGACTCAACCCGCATCGCCGGTTCGATGAGCAGTTCCGCGGCTTTGTTACTGTGCTTTCCACGCAAATCGCCGGCGCGCTGGCGAATGCGAACGCCTACGAAGCCGAGCGCCGGCGCGCCGAACAACTCGCCGAGCTCGACCTCGCCAAGACGCGCTTCTTCAGCAATGTCAGCCACGAATTCCGCACGCCGCTGACCCTCATGCTCGGCCCGCTCGAAGATCTCCTCAGCGAAGCTCCCGAGCGCCTCGATGCCGCACAGCGTGACCTGATTGCCGTCGTCCGCCGCAACGCTCTGCGCCTCCTCAAGCTGGTCAATACTCTGCTCGATTTCTCGCGCATCGAAGCCGGACGCGTCCAGTCCGTTTACGAGCCGGTTGATCTCGCCGCTTTCACCGCGGAACTGGCCAGTGTCTTCCGCTCGCTCATCGAGCGCGCCGGCCTCACCTATACCGTAGACTGCCCGCCGCTCCCCGAGCCCGTTTACGTGGATCGCGAGATGTGGGAAAAGATTGTTCTCAACCTCATCTCCAATGCCTTCAAGTTCACCCTGAAAGGCTCCATCGAAGTGAGCCTGCGCGCCTCCGGACGCGAAGTGCGGCTGCAGGTTCGCGATTCCGGCACCGGCATCGCACCGGGCGATCTTCCCCACGTCTTCGAAAGGTTCTACCGCGTCAGCAATTCGCGCGGACGCAGCTACGAAGGCTCCGGCATTGGCCTGGCGCTCGTGCAGGAGCTGGTCAAGCTCAATGGCGGGGAAGTCAGCGTCGAGAGCGAACTGGATCGGGGCACCGTCTTCACCGTTTCCGTGCCCTTTGGTTCTGCCCACTTGCCGCAGGACCGGATCGGCGCGACCCGCACATCATCCTCTTCCCTCGGCGCCGACGCTTATCTGCAGGAGGCATCGCGCTGGGGTTCCGCAGCTACCGCGGACGCGCTGCCAGCGCCTGGGGTTCGTCCATCCAGCGAACCTCGCACGCGCATTGTCGTCGCCGACGACAACAGCGACATGCTCGATTACGTACAGCACCTGCTCGAGCCCAACCACGAAGTTATTGCGGTGGACGACGGCCAGTCGGCTCTGGAGGCCGTGCTGCGCGATCCGCCCGATCTGGTCCTTACCGACATCATGATGCCGGGGCTCGACGGCTTCGAACTGCTCAAAGCGATGCGCTCGCATGAGCAGACTGCCACGATTCCGGTCATTATGCTTTCCGCGCGTGCCGGCGAGGAAGCGCTTGTGGAAGGCGCTGAGGCCGGCGCTGACGATTATCTGGTCAAGCCGTTTTCCGCCCGGCAGCTCCTCGCGTGCGTGGACAACCACCTGACGCTCTCCCGCCTGCGTCGCGAATCGGAGTCGCGCATCCGGCAGAGCGAAGAGCGCTTCCGCGCTCTAGCCGTGGCCAGCTTTTACTCCGTCTACCGCATGAGCCCCGACTGGTCGGAGATGCGGCAGCTAACCAGCGGCAACTTCCTGGTCCCCACCGAATCGCCAAAGCCCGCCTGGCTCCAGGACTACATCTTGCCGGAAGACCAGCCGCTGCTTCTGCATGCCATTCACGAAGCGATCCGCACGAAGAGCATGTTTGTTCTCGAGCACCGGGTGCGCCGCGCGGATGGCAGCGTCGGCTGGACGCTCTCCCGGGCGATCCCGCTGCTCGACCAAAACGGCAACATCACCGAGTGGTTCGGAGCAGCCAGCGACACCACGGAGCAGAAGGTTTATCAGGAGAGCCAGGCGCGCCTCGCCGCCATCGTCGACTCGGCGGACGATGCCGTCATCAGCAAGGGGCTGGACAGCATCATCCGCACCTGGAACCAGGCAGCCACTCGCATGTTCGGCTATACCGCTGAAGAAGCCATCGGCCGCTCCATCCGCATGATCATTCCCGAGGAACTGCAGGCCGAAGAGGATCACATCGTTACGAAGCTGCGCGCGGGAGAGCGCATCGACCATTTCGAAACCGTGCGTATGAAGAAAAACGGCGAGAGGATCGACGTCTCCCTCACCGTCTCACCCATCAGGGACGCCTCGGGCCGCGTTACCGGCGCTTCCAAGATCGCCCGCGACATCTCCGACCGCCGCCGCATGGAGCGCATCCTGATCCAGAGCGAAAAGCTCAGCGCCACCGGACGCATGGCCGCCACCATCGCCCACGAGATCAACAATCCGCTCGAATCGCTGATGAACCTCATCTATCTCGCGCGCGAGAACTGCGAATCTCAAAGCGAGGCGCACGGCTACCTCGTCACGGCGGAACAGGAACTGGAGCGAGTCTCGCATCTGGCCCGGCAGACGCTCGGCTATTATCGCGACACCAGTGCGCCGACGGAAGTTTCTCTCGAGGACCTTCTGCGCAACGTGCTCACCGTCTATAACTCCCGCCTTCTCTCCACCGGAATCGCCGTCGATGTTCATTTCCACGACATGCAGAAGATCGTTGCCAGCCGGGGCGAGCTGCTCCAGGTCTTCTCGAACATCATTGCCAATGCTATCGACGCCATGAATCGCGGCGGTACACTCACCATCAACACCCGCAAGATCGTCTCTTCCGGACGTGACGGTGTTGAAATCACCATCCGCGATACGGGTGCGGGGATCCGGCCCGAACACCTCTCGAGGATTTTCGAGCCGTTCTTTACCACGAAGGGAGAATTCGGCACCGGCATCGGTCTGTGGTTCGCCCGCCAGCTGATTCAGTCCCGCGGAGGCACAATCTCCGTGACCAGCAGCGTGGAGCCGAAGCGCAGCGGCACGGCCTTCACCATCTTTATCCCGTTTGCCATGCCGGCTCAGGCATAATGCGGCCCGGTCGAAGCTGCGCCCGCAAACGTTCGCACGCGCGGTTCGCGAGTCTCCACGGCCCATCGTGTGGCGAGTTACGATTTGAACATGTGCCGCAACATCAGACCGCTATTTAACTTCGATCCGCCTGTCACCGACGAGGAAGTTCGCGCTGCCTCCCTGCAGTTCGTGCGCAAAATCAGCGGCTTCACCAAGCCATCGCATGCGAATCAGCCTGCCTTTGACGCTGCCATCGACGAGATCAGCGCGGCCTGCTCGCGGCTCCTCCAGTCACTCACGACCGGCGCTCCGCCGAAGAGCCGCGAAGAAGAAGCCGCTAAAGCACGGGCGCGCGGCGCAGTGCGCTTCGGCACATAAGGTGAGCCTTCCACTATTTGCACAGAACCCGGCGAACCACTGGCGCGGCTACCCTGATTTATTTTGAGTAGCGGACGAGGCTCCTCACATTGTAGGCAACTGCCTCGCCGTCAACAGCGGCATCGGCGAGGATCGCTGTACGCGCGAGCTTGTGATGACCGTGGCGCCACAGCAGCGAGGCCATCCCATCCACTCCGGCGCTTATCGCCCCGCTATAGAGAATCATGCCGGGCAGCGACCGCGAGAGAGCACTCGGCAGTTCCGTCTCTCGGCACGTCGGACACATCCCCGAACCGTCGGCCATGTATGTGGTCATCGCATCGCTTTGGCGGACGGCAAACTCCGTCATCAGCAGCTTGCGGTTGCTCGTGACAAAGTCCGTCGCCAGGAGCTTTCGGTCCGTTCTCAGAAACTCCGTGCTCAGGAACCTTCCGCTGGTGGTCAGGAAATCCGGAGTCAGCAGCGTGCGATTGTTGGGACGATACGGACCGGGGTCTTCCTGAGCGTGCAGGAACGAACAGGAGAGCAGCAAAAGGCACAACAATGCGAAGGTTCTCATCGGATTCGAGTGCGATCCTGAGTTCCGGAGGATGGAATTTCAGAGATTTCCCTGCATCGTACTCCATCAGGCTTACCGCCACGAATCCCACCATCGGTGGATGGTTAGTGGAAACCGATTGTCTTACTCGCTCGGCAGGATCGTGTATCAGGGCAAGACTTTTCACTCGTGCCGTTGAGCCGCCCCAATATGAAAAGAGGGCTTGAACTTCGCCCGCCGGGCCGAGGATTACCTCGCTGTCATTTTGTGTCAATACTCGACCGGAAATCGGCGCAACCGGATCGACTTCACCGCTAAAAATTCTGGACGAGCCTGCGCCAAAGCACGCCACCGCGCGCAATCAGGCAGGTAAATCCGCATCTGACAGGGTTCTGGTCATAATATGGGCCCGTTGTGGGAACAACCCTCGATCCCCGCGAGGAAGGTGCATTTGCATGAACGCTGCGTTGCTTCTTCAGACGCTCTCGGAAATAGCCCGTTGCAGCGCCGCCGGTGAGTCGACGGCCGTACTCAGGCAGGTGATGGAAGCCCAGGACCTGGTGCTGCAGATGCAGCGCGATCAAATGGACATCCTGCGCGAGAACAGCCGGCTGCGTGAGCGGCTGGAAGGCACGCGCGTGCTGTGGCTCCCGGGAGCCGGGACGGTCTGATCGGCGCCGCTGGCCAAGATGCGTGTGCCCCGATAGCCTACCCCCGGCCGGAGCCGAGTCAAATAGGTCTCCTGCCTTGCTTTGTGTGGGGGGGACGACTTCAGTCACGCCGGTAAGTTCGGAAGGTGAAGTCTCAATGATCTTTGTTGACTCGCTAACTCGCTGACTCGCTGACCCGCTGACCCGCTGACCGCCCTACTTCGCCAGTTCGCCTGCCTCTGTCTTTTCGCTCCTGCTGTCCAGCTCCGCCAGCGTCTGCACAATCGACCGCTTCAGCTCCCGCAGATTCGCGTCCTCGGGCGCGAGCCGCTCCTGCTCCTCAATGGAGCGCAGCGTGCGCCGCAGCGCCTGAATCAGTCTCGGTCTGTAGGAGGAGGTTGTCATCGTCACAATCTGACATACCGGGCCCGCCCCAACAGTTACCGCGCGTGCAATAACATTGTGGTTAATTCTTTTGCAGAAATCAAGCCGTTGCAGTGCTTTGCCGCATCCCCCCCGCATTTTTTTGGGAAACGCGGCCCCTGTCAGAGCGGCTCTTCACTCGGCTACCGCCTGCTGACCGCTGACCACTGACTGCTGGGCTACTGCGCCGCCTCGGTCTGCAGCCCGCCATCCGGCACCAGCACCACCTGGCAGGTCTTCGCCATCGAGCAGCTGACCACCGCGCTCCGCAGCAGGTGCGCCTTCGATCCCGACGGGATCAGCTCCGGGAATTTCATCGCGTCGATCTCCGGATCAACGCCCGTGATCGCCTTCTCGCCCGTCATCTTCCGCGCCTCGATCACGCCCCCGGCCGTGATCTCCAGCCTGTATGTGCCCCATCCGCTCACTCCCGCCGGACGGCTGATCGTGTACGTCCGCAGGTCCTGCAGGCTGCCTCTCGCCGCGGCTTGAACGGCGCCCGTCAGCCGCCGCACGCCTTCGTGGATCTGCTCGCGCAGCTCAGGGTTACCGTCTTTGCCCAGGGCCGCGGCGGCCAGGTTCCACGTGCAGAGCGCTTCGGCCTTGTCGCCGGTAACCTCGTAGAGCTGCGCCAGGTGATTGCCTACTTCCGCGCGCAACGAGGCCCGCCACGCCGCCGAGAGCAGCGGCCTCGCTTCCTCCACTTTGCCTTCCTTATAGAGGATCCACCCCAGCGTGTCCCAACTGGCGACGAGCAGATTGGCCTCGGCGAACGCATGGCTGTTCGCCTGGTCGGCGGTGATGCCGGCAGAGTCCGCCTCGAGCTTCGCGATCCCGCGCCGCGATGCATCCTCAGCCACAGAGAGGTTCTGCCCCGTCTCGCTCAGCAGATACGCAGCGTCGTTCAGCATGCCGGGATCGTCAGCGCCATCGAGCACGCTGGCTGCCGATGCTGCCGCCTCATCGTTGCGGTGCAGGCGTACCAGCACGTCCGTCTCCTGCAGGCGAATGCCACGGTCGTCCGGATGCTGCGCAGCGACGGTCTCCAATGTCTTGAGTGCGCCGTTGTAATCCTCCGCCCGCTCCTGCAGCGCGGCCAGCAACTGCGCAATGCGCTGGTTGTCCGGATGGGTGCTGAGGAAGTGCTGCAGCGTCTCCCGCGCGCCCGCTGAGTCGTTATTGTGCGTTTGCGCCTGAGCCAGCGCAGTCACCGCCGTCTCGTTGTCGGGATGGTTGGCCAGTTCCTTGCGATAGTCGGCGACGGCGTCGTCGTAGTTGTGTTCGGTTGCGGCGATTACGCCGTAGGTGCTCCACAGGTTCTCCTGCGAGGGATTCTTCGCCTTCGCCTTGTCGAGAGACTCGCGCGCCCCCTCAATGTCTCCCGCGCGCAGCCGCTCCCACGCCGTGCGGAGCAGGTCGGCAGCGGTGGCGTCGCCATCAGAGGTAGCCGCGGGAGCAGCAGGGTGGACCGCAATGGCAGGAATTGGCGCGGCCTTCACCGTAACTGTGGTTGTTTCTTTTACCTTCTTCTCCTCGCCGGGCTTGCCGCTCACCTGCGGACCGGTTGTCGATTCGGAGACAGTTTGCCGCGATGGCGGCAGCAGCGTGATCCACGGCTCGCCATTGAGGCCAACGTCCTTCGCGAACGCCTCGTACTTCTTCCAGTCCTCTTTGGGAACCTTGGTCCTGAGGATGGAGATGGTGCGCTCCACCGTCAGAGTCTTGCCATCGAAACGGTAGGTCTTGTCGAAGGTGGCGAAGTCGGTCTTCACATGGACGGGATCAGGCAGATCCGTCCGGTACCCCTCCGGCAGCTGGATGTGCGACACGGCGGTCAGCGTGCGCATGGCGCCCAGTTGAATATCCTGCTGGGGCGCGGTCGAATCGCTGTCCAGAGCGCTCAGTTCGGCCGCCGGGAGCAGCGGAACGATCCTGCGGCTGTCCCAGTCGCCATACGGGTGGCGCTCGTAGTGGTAACTCATCGCAATCGGCTTGCTCGCGTCGGCTGTGTTCGAGAACTCCGTGTTGCTGGTGGTGCCGCCAAAGCCCGTTGCGGAGGAGATGAGCTGCGATGCCTGGTCCCACTCGGCGGGTGCGACGTTCTGCGCCAGCGCGCGGATCAGCACCTCGTCATCGTCGTGGTAGCTCACGGCGATGTTGCCGGTCAGCTTGCCCTCGCTGTCAAGGACGGCATTCGCTTCGAAGTGTGCGGTGAAAGGCCAGGGCGTCGACGCCGGCGTTGAGACCAGCGCAGCCGGACCACTGTCGGCGACGACGAGCGCTTTGGTGTCGCGGAGCAGCGCCGTCAGATACCGGTACGGCGCCGACTGCGGCGTGCTGTCGAGCCAGACGCGTCCGCCGGGCAGGTTCACTGTGGTAATGACGTGGTTGAAGACCGAGGGCGAGGGCACCTCCGGCACCGGTGCAATGCCTGCGCCGATCAGCGCAGGCGCGGTGGAGAATCCCTTCGCGCGCAGCAGCGCCTCCAGCAGCGTGTCTTTGTCCTTGCAGTCGCCGTACTGATTGGCGAGCACGTCGGCTGCCGTGTGCGGCTCGTACCGTCCAATGCCGAAGTCGATGCCGATGTAGCGGGTGTGCGAGGAGACGTAGCCGTACAGAGCGCGGATCTGGTCCTCCGGCGTCTTCGCGTCTCTGGTCAACTCCTCGGCACGGGCGCGGATCGCGTCCGATGGGTCGGCGCGCTTCGAAGCGAGGCTGCGGTACCATGCGCCCACCTCGTCCCAGCTGCGGAATGTCGTCCAGGCGACCGAAGGCAGTTTGCGCCCGTCGGCGTCCTCATCGGGATCTTTGGGCTGGGTCGGCTTCACGCCGTCATTGCCGGTCGGCCTGGGCGCGGTGACCAGTTGCGCGACGTTCCATGTATACGTGCGCAGGCCATCGTGGTCCTCAATAGTCGGCTTGTGGTTCGGGCTCCAAACCTGCACGTATTTGTCAGCGGGGAACTCGAGGCGAAGCACCTCTGACAGCACGATCACCGTGCCGGGCGCCATGAAATGGTCAGCGCCCCAGAACTGCCCCGGCGCCTCGGCCTTGCTGATCGACGTATCGATCTCGTATTCCAGCGTGTCACCCGGGGCAAGCGAGCGCACCGGAATGTGCTTCTCCTTCAGATCGCTGTAGAGCGGGGCCTGGCGGCTGACTTCCGCGGGCATCTCGATCGCATCGCTTGCCGGCGTGTCGACCACGGAGCCGTCCGGCTTGTGAACGCGCACCAGCTTAACAACCGGCGTTTCGTAGGCCGATGCATAGGCAAAGGCGAGAACCCCAAACTGCTGCGCGGCTCCCTGCGACTGAATGCGCGCAATAATATGGATATCCCGCTCCCCGGTGCCGTCGGCGTGCATGCGGTAGGTGGTCTCCGAATTGTCGAAGACGATGGCCTCGTTGCGGTACTTGTCCGCGGAAGCCGAAGCCGTGGCGGGCGCGGCGTGGCTGGACTGGGCCAGGCAGGCAGTCGAAAAAGCGCCCACGAGCAGCGCAAAACACGAATACCGGGGGATCATGGCCGCTAGCTTAGCGGCAAAGGCGCACGGCGGATATCCGAAATCCGGGGCAGCGTTTGCAACTTAGGTATCAGAAGTAACCACTTCGGCGGCAAGGGGCAGTTGCGCGGCCTCCCAGGCAGCCAGCCCTCCCGCCATTTCGATCACCTGAGCGATCCCGTCCTGGGCGAGCAGGCTGCCGGCAATGGACGAGCGGTATCCACCGGCGCAGTGCAGGACGATGCGGCGGTTGCGTGGGATGTCAGCCATATGGTCACGCAGGCGCGTGAGCGGGATATTCAGCGCTCCGGGAATGTGCCTGGCCGCGTATTCGCGCGGGCTGCGAACATCCAGCACCTCGGCTCCGCGGCTCGTATCGATTCCTTCAGAGCCCGGCCGCATGCTTAATTCCGCGGCGATTTCCAAAGCGCTGCGTCGATCGGTTTCCTCCAGCAGATCGGGGTTGTCCGCCAGCGCCTCCATGCCGCGGTCCAGATACCCAAGCACCTGATCGAAGCCGATTCGCCCGAGGCGCAGTGCGGCCTCAGCCTCGCGCCCCGGCGCCGCGATCAGCAGGATCGGCCGCTGCGGCGACAGGATCGTGCCCGCCCAGGAGGCAAACTGCCCATCAAGTCCAATGTTGATGGCCCCGCGCAGATGTCCGCGCGCAAAGGCGTCAGGATGACGGACGTCGAGAAGCTGGGGTGCCCTATCCTTCTCGCTCGCGCTCTTCGAGCGAGAGGGTGGGGTTCCGGAAAGACTCAGGAACTCCTCGACCGGAATCGGCCGCATAACGTGCGGCAGGTTGGCATCGAGCGTGGTCCGCTCGCGAGTATTCAGGACGGCGTCGTAGGTGAAGTACGCAGGCGCGTCGGGCTGGTCGGCAGTGACGAGCGCGACGAACTGCTCGCGCGTCATCGGCCGCAGCGCATAGTTGACGCGGCGCTGCTCGCCGATCGTCGACACCGTCTCCGACGAGATGTTCTTGCCGCACAAGGAGCCCGCTCCGTGCGCGGGATACACCAAAGTGGCATCCGGCAGCGGCAGGAGCTTGTCGTGCAGTGAATCATAGAGATGCGCGCCGAGGTCGGCGGCGCTCCATCCCAGCGATGCCCGCAGATCGGGCCTGCCCACATCGCCGATGAAAAGCGTATCGCCGGTCAGCACCGCCCAGGGATGCTTAGCATCACGCGCCGTGTCAAAGACGAGCAGCGAGATGGACTCAATGGTGTGCCCTGGTGTCTCCAGTACTTCAATCCGCAGGCCGGGAAAGGTAAGGCTGTCGCCGTTGCGCATACCGACGAACTTGTATTCAGCCTGCGCGCGCACACCCAGATGGATCATCGCGCCGCATCGGTCGCGCAGCTCCAGATGCCCCGCGACAAAGTCGGCATGAAAGTGCGTGAGGAAGACGTGGCGGATAGCAAGGCCGTGCTCTTCCGCGTCAGCCAGATACTGGGCGATGTCGCGCTGCGGGTCGACCACGATGGCAGTGTGGCTCTCCTCATCGCCAAGCAGGTAGGAGGCGTGCGCCAGGCACCCGAGATAGTACTGGCGGAAAAACATCCAGAGTAGGGTGATCTGCTCGACGTAGAGTGTCAAGGAAAATCGGGGCTTCGGATACGCAGCGGAGCAGTGCGCGCCAGGTCAAGCCAGGGAAAAATCGGCGCAGCGGCTAATAGCGGAGCCCGAGGCGGAGAGGAAAATCCTCTTCATCGCCATCGGCGTCAATCTGTCGCAGAGTGTCTTCGATGTGGCTCCGCCGCATGCTTCGCAGACAGAGATCCGCCACGAGGGCGATACCCACCGCAAGCAGCAGATGCGATGAGGCCGCTTCCATCCACCGCTCGATAGTGATGGTGAACAGGACAATGGCAGGGAAGAAGCCCATGTAGGGAATCAGTAGCAGAGCCAGATTGGTCGCGGAACTGCTCTTTGATCCGGTGAATGGGATTGTGGTCACGCGCAGGAAGAAAGCATCGGTGAGCAGAAGACTCAGCGCAATCGCCGCGACCCCCTGCACAGCAGCGACTGCCCAGGGGGCAGAGAGCGCGTGGGCGAGACCGTGGGCCAGCGATACGAAGGCAGCGCTGATGCTGGTGAGCAGCAGTGTCCAGAGCAGGGTCCAGCGGCGGGCCGCGTTGAGATGCGGAAACCCGGGCTTGCCGGTAATCACACGAAAGATCCAGCGGCCCCGCTGATCAGCGGGCGCCAGGAAGGTGCTGCGGAGGCCGGAAGCGGTCCAGAAAGCCACGATGGGAACCGTGGCGCGCACCCCCGCCGGTGAGAGCACGAACCGGAAGTGACCATGGCCCACGTTGACGCGCAGGACTGCTGCGAGCACCAGAGCCACACCGGCTCCTCCATAGAAGACAAGAACCATACGATAACGCGGAACACGGAGCAGATTCTGCCCGATGAAGTGCCAGACAGCGCGACAGGCAGGCATCCGCACGGCCGTGGCGTGCAGCAGGTGCTGAATGGGGGCGGCCAGACGCGGCTGACGTTCGCGTGCTACGCCGCCTTCCACCAGGCTGAGGGTCCTGCGTCTCCAGGCCAGCGGATACGAGATGGCAGCCAGCATCACCGCTGCGCCGGTGCCGGCAAAGCCGATATGCGCGAGGCGCGCGATTACCGGCAGCGTCGAGGGTCCGTCAAGAATCCGTTGATAGATGCCAAGAAACCAGAAGCACGGGACCAAATACGACAGATGCAGCCGCAGCAGGGCCTCCAGTGCATTCGCGATGATGGAGTTCAGGAACAGCAGCATCAGGAGCGCGACGACCAGGATGCCTTGCAGCCAGAGCGAAACTCGCCGGAACCAGCGGTCGCCAAACAGGCTGAGCAGCACGCCTTCGAGCGCCAGGATCGATGTGGCCCCGAAAATTCCGCTGCACACGACGGCGACGCAGTGCGCGGCGAGAAAGCGGTAGAGGTGCGGCGGATCGGTGGCTGCCGGCAAAACCACAGGGGCGAGGAAGCTTGCGTCGAAGATCGCAGCGGCAATGAGGATGACTATGGCCGTCATGCGTGTCAGCAGAAGACGGATTGCGCGAACCGGCAGGGACGCGAGCACAAAGACGTCGAGCAGATCGGGAAAGAGGAGATCCCATTCGAAAATGGCGACCAGCCCCATAGCCACCATTGTGTAGAGGACGAAGAAATCGTGATCGCCTGCCTGAGCCCAGTACGGCCGCACGCGATGAAACGGCAAATGATAAGCAGGGTAGAGGTAAAGGGAGAGGACAAAGGGCGGAATACCGATGGCGCATGCCACCTGAACGAGGCGTGTCGTTGCGTCTCCATCTGCCGAAGCGAATTCGTTTCCGAAGAAGCGGTCGAGGAAGTGGCGAACGAGAACGCGGAACTCCGACATGCGCTCGGCCTCGACGGAGCTTTCACGCGCCAGAACGGCCAGCGAAAGCACGGCATCGGACGCAACGGGTTCACTTCGCTGCGCGTTCAGCATGGGAGATCCTCATGATTTCGACCATCTCGCGCGCGGCGGTCCGGGTATCCTGCTGGCGCACGAGTTGCGCGAAGACTCTTTCAAGACTGGGCAGCTGCATCAGCCGGGTCAGGTCGGAAGGTGCGGCATCGGCCACGATCTTTCCCTGTGCGATCACGATAACGCGATCGCAGAGCTGCTCGACGATTTCGAGCACGTGCGAGATATAGAGGACCGCTTTGCCGGCGCCGGCGAGTTCGTGCAGCAGATCGCGAAACAACCGCGAGGACAGAACGTCGAGTCCGGAGAGCGGTTCGTCGAAAATCAACATGTCGGGATCGTGCATGAGAGCGGCGGCCATCAGCACCCGTTGGCGCATGCCTTTCGAGTAGACCGACATGGGCGAGAAACGCCAGGATTCGAGACCGAGCAGAGCCAGCATCGCCTCCGCCTTTTCGCGGATGAGGCGCTCGCGCATGCCGCGCAGGCGCCCCACCAGTTGCAGATACTCCATCGCCGACATCCAGGTGTAGAGGTGCGCTTCTTCGGGGATGTAGCCGAGTCGCGCCCGCCAGGAAAGCAGGTCGGCGTGGATGTCACGCCCCTCGAAGAGCACGCGGCCGTCATTGGGGCGGAGCAGCCCGGTGATGATTTTGACTGTGGTCGACTTGCCGGCCCCGTTCGGGCCGAGAAAACCGACAATTTCGCCACTGCGGACTTCAAAGCTGACATCAGCGATGGCAGGAATGCCGCGATAGCTTCGGAAGAGGTGCTGAACCTGAAGCACGGTGGGGACTCCTACACCTATGTAGCATTCTTCTCTGGCGCTGGTCAACAGAATGCTACATAGCGTGGGAGCCGGCCGCGAGCCTGTCAACTAGTTCCGCACGTCAGCCATCGCCTGCGTGATCTCCGCTTTCTGCTCGGCCGTGAGCGGCAACAGCGGGATGCGCGGATTGCCGCCGAAGTAGCCGTTCAGGTCACAGGCGTATTTCAGGCCGGGGACGCCGTGCTTCACGGCTACCGTGTTCGCCGGCGCGACCAGTCGCTGCTGCTTTTCCGCGGCGACCTTCGGATCGTTTTCCTTCCAGGCGGTGTAAACCTCGGTGCAGGCTCCGGGAGCGGGTGCCGCGAAGGCGAGAATCGCGCCCGAGACTTTAGCTTCGAACGCAGGCAGCAGGTTGTGCGCCGATCCGCTGAGCACCTGGAACCCCACTTCCTTCTTGCGCATGGCTTTCACCCGCGGCGCGGGTGGTGCGGCAGCGACTGCGGCGCCTCCGCCGAGCGACTCCGCGGTGACGAAGTTCGGCGGCGGCTCCAGTTCGGCGAGCAGCATGCGGCTGGTGACCGCCTGGAAAACAGGGGTGACCGCGACGCTGCGTTTCGGAGCGTTCGCAGTGGTGGCAACCAGCGCGGTGAGCCGGTCCATCGAGCCGGAGGAGTCCTTGATGCCGATGATGTTCGGATGCTGCGCCAGTTCCGCCACCACCTCCAGCGGGATCTCCAGATGCGTGAATTTCGGGATGCTGTAGAGCACGATGGGCAGAGCGGCGCGGTCGGCGATCGCGCGGTAGTAGGTCATCAGTTCCAGTGGCCGCATCGCCGGGCCGTAGTAGTGGGGGGTGCGGACGAGCAGCGCGTCATATTGCTGCTCGGCGGCAAACTCGGCAAGGCGCAGCGTTTCAACCAGCGATTCGCGCGCTACTCCGGCGAGCAGCACCTTATCCGGCGCTGCGTTCTCCCGCGCGACCCGCAGCACTTCGCGCGACTCGTCGTCAGAGAGCATGACAGCTTCACCAGTCGACCCAAGCACCGCCATGCCCGACACAGGCGTACGGGAGTAGCGCTCGATGTTGTGCTCGAGCTTGCGCAGATACAAACGGCCGTCGGGATAAAACGGCGTGGTAATTGCCGGGAAAATGCCTTCGAGGAGCATGGCTTTAGTTTAGCCCGTGGCCGGTAGCCTGTAGCCTGTGTCGGTGCCACTGGCTACAGGCTACGGGCTACGGGCTTCTTTCCTTAAGCCCCGCTTAATATTGACCCTCTACCATGGAGCCCGAACGGAGGAACACGTGATGCGATTCAGCCTGGCGATGGCGGGCCTGCTGTTGGCGACGGGAGCGCTGCCGGCAACGGCGCAATCCACCTGGCAGGTGGTGACCACCTTTCCTGTCGGTGGCGAGGGCGGCTGGGACTACGTCACCGTCGATGCGCCGCAGCACCGGTTCTTCGTGACGCGCAGCACACATACCCAGGCCATCGATGAGCAGACCGGCAAGGTGCTCGGCGATATTCCCGGCCAAGTTCGCTCGCACGGCGTTGCACTGGTGCCCAAACTCGGCCGCGGCTTCATCACGGATGGCGGCGGCAGCGGCTCGATTATTGTCTTCGACCTGAAAACCTATGCGGTGCTCGGCAAGATTCCGACCATGCCGGATTCCGACGGCATCATCTACGACGGGAAGCTGAACAAGGTCATTGCCGTCTCCGGCGATGGCAATGCGCTCATGACTTTCAGTCCCGACATCGATCCGAAGAGCGGCAAGATCGATCCGCCGATCCAGCTGGGCGGCGCTCCGGAGTTCCTCGCCTCCGACGGGTCAGGCAAGGTCTACGTCAACCTCGAAGACAAGGATGTAGTGGCCGTCGTAGACCTGAAGTCGCGCAAGGTCATCGCGCGCTGGCCCGTCGCGCCCGGGGGCCATCCGGTTGGCATGGCCATCGATCCCGCGGCGCATCGGCTCTTCGTCGGCTGCCGCAATCCGCAGAAGCTGGTGGTGATGAGCACTACAGATGGCAAGGTGGAGGCATCATTGCCGATTGGCGCGGGCGTGGATGCGACGCGCTTCGATCAGGGCCAGGCCTTTGCCAGCTGTGGCGATGGTTCGCTGATCGTTGCCGGCGAGAAGAACGGCCAGTGGTCAGTGGAGCAGACGGTGAAGACGGCGGCCGGGGCGCGCACCATGGGTCTGGACCGACAGACGAACCGTATCTATCTGCCCACGGCGGAACTGGAGCCCAATCCGTCCGGCGGCAGACCGCGGCCAAAGCCGGGCACGTTCATGGTGGTGGAAGTGGGCCGGAAGTAGAAGCCGCCGGCGGCCAGTCGAGCGAACAGCGCTGAACAAGCGCTCAACCCTCATTGCCGTCCGACGCTTGCGATTCACTCCCATGTGGTAGATTCTTCGGAGCATGATGTCCGCAGAGTTTGTCGGAGGGCCGCTGCTGCGAGCCTACCCGTGGAGAGACCTCCTTGCACCCGCGAACATTCCGCTTTGGCTTCTGGTGATTGCCGCGGTCTGGGTGGCGTTTGTCGCGCTCCGAAACCTGAAAGCCACTACGGCACACACGCGAGAACTCAGACGGCAGAACGAGACGATCGTCAGCAAAGAGCGTGCACGGCTTCGTGTGGAGATGCTTCCGTTCGATCCGCTCGTCACCAAAGGCAATCTTCACGCTTTTGAAATCCGTGCAGAGCTTTCGATCTCGGGGCCGACGGACGCTTTCATCGACCAGACGGAATTTCGAGCGGTGATTGGCGATGAGCCGGACCGCGTCGATTTCAATGCGTCGTTCCCGTCGTCGATGCTCAATGTGGGGAAGGTCATTAAGGCAAACGCCAGGCCGGTGCAGGGAATGACGCTCCTTCGCCAGCCCTCAGCGGAGATTCTCGGGCCAGAGAACATGAGTGAGATCGTGCTCGGAAAGCGTGGCATCCATGCGGCCGGATCCGTCACCTACCGGGATGTGTTCGATGGCCGCTGGATCTTCCGCTTCCGGTACTTTTACAAAGCGAATTACCTGAACGACGGCACTCCCCTCGGTGGCTACTGGACCCAGATTGGCACACCGGAACAAAACGGCGAATTCAGGCTGGAATAGTTCCGCTACTCGCCGCCTCTGCGGACGAGCAAGAGTAAACGTCGAAAATCCGAACTACTTTTCATTCAGAATTGAGGGCACGTCTCAGTTAAGGCACCGTCTCTCAATCTGCGTGGCGTGTGGACGAGTGGCCGCTGCCCACCGGATACCGGTGCAGTTGCGGCCCAACGAGATTGGAGAAGGCATAGTTCTGATTGCGATCGCCGTCGATCGTCCAGAACATGGCGCCAATCATTTCTGGGTATCCACCCGGACGCCGCAGCCGGTAGGTGACTCCGGCGGGGGGCTTGCCAGTGATCAGGTACTGCATCGCCCCACTCACCAACTCAGGCGTTGCCGTCCCGACGAGGAAACCGGCCGCGACTTTGTCGGCCGGCACCGCAGGGAAGAAGTCGCCTGCGCGCTGACTCACCGGGAAGCCATGGAGCAATAGCTCCGTCATGGCAGCGTCATAATTCACTGAGCCAAGCTGGTAGATTTCGCCGTCGAGCCCCTCGAAGGGTGGCGTGTTGTAGTCCTGCACATCGACAAAGGTCAGGATGTCGCGCACTCCCCAGAGCAGCGGCAGGTATGATCCGAACTGCCCGCCGTAGCCGGCGTACCCGCCGGGGATTTGCGTGCCCTCCGGCACTAGCGTCAGCATGAAATTCGGTCCGAAGTGTTCGCGCAGCTGGTGCAGCGCCGCGATGAGATTCACCATGGAGGGCGTCTTCGGATGCCGGAAGTCCGTGTCTCCGGGGTCGAGCACCAGCGACGGCGACTCAAAGTCCAGATCGATTCCATCGAAGCCGTACTCTGTGACGATCTGCGTCACCGAGTCAACGAAGTTGGGAATGCTGGCCGTCTGCGCCAGCGTGAAATACTCGCCGCCGCCGCCGAGTGAGATCAGCACCTTCTTGCCCCGGCTCTTCAGCCACGCAATGTCGTCCTTCATTTGTCCCAGGTCCATCGCAGGCTGCCCCGGCCGCGCTGGTCGCACGTGCATCTGCATGGTGCCTTCCGGCGCATGGTGATTCACGTTGGCAAACGCAACGAGGATGACATCCCATTGCGGCGAAACATCGCGCAGCCGCAGTAGCGTTCCCCCTGGTCCGCTTCCTGTCCAGTACCCAATCAGCTCGTGGCCGTTCTTTGAGCCTGTTGATGGAACGGCCGCGACACCAGGCGGAGGCGCCGGCTCGTTCGCCATTCCTGGAGGCGGAAGCTGAGGCGCCGGGCAGGGAATCGCCGCGCTGGAGAGCCTGTGCGTATCCGGAAAGCTGTACGGCGCGCTTGCTGCCGAGTACCAGGACATCAGCGCAACATCGGCGACATGCCAGACCGCACCCCGCGCATGCACCACGGAAGCCGGTCCGGCCGGCAGGTCGCTGCGCTGATTCGTCTCCAGCGGATCCTGCATGGTGTAGCGCGTCGCTGGACTATCTCCACCGCATCCGCGCCGCTCCACGCCCTTTACGGGCGGCCATTTCCAGGAGGGGACGATGTTCTCGCCCGCGGGCAGCGGATGCCGGAAGGCGATGTGAAACAGCGGGTCGTGCAGTGGATCGTTGACCCACTCGGCGAGCTGCGCGGTGAGCGGCTGCACGTCGTGCTCTTCGACGAGCGGCGGGGTAGCGCCCAGAAACGATGCCAGCACAAATGAATTGCCGGTGGTGTTATCGAGGCCGTGCGTTCCCCACGAGCAGCACACGGTGGCGTCCCCATAGGTGTAGTAGCCGGTGTTGTGCGTCAGCACGATCACCAGCTTCCCATCCTGCCGCGGAATCTGCCTGAAGACGGCGCGCTGCACGTACTCCACATCGGCCATGGCCAGTAAGGTCCCGGTTCGTTTGGAGGTGAGTACGTATCCGTAGCCCGCCGGAATCTCCACCGTGACCGGCCGGACTTCGGGCTGGCCGAGCAGCGTGTGCCATGCACTGGCGGCTCCCGTCGTGGCGCGCAGCATCGCGTCCATGTACTGCGTCGGTTCCTCCGCTCCGAATGGCGCCTTGGTGAAGACAGGCGAATGGAGCACACGGGGGACGTCGCCGGACGCGTCGAGAATCAGCGGCTTACCCTCAATAGGCTTCGTGTCGAACTCAAGCCGCACCGGGACGAGCACCGTTGGAATCACGGCAGTGCCGCTCTGCGCGGGATCGTGCCCGGGATCGTTTCCGGGCAGCGTTACGGAGATGTGGCCCGAGGTATAGCGGAAAGTGGGAACGGTGCCCTGTCCGTATGCAAAAGCAGTAGTGAGTCCAGGCAGAATCAGGAGCAGAAAACGTACAATTTTCATCAGGAAACGATCATAACGTCCCCGTGCTCAGGAGCCGCAGATGCCTTGCGCAGGAGTGGGTTGCGTGCATTTGGCAGAACCATCAGCGCCGTGCGATTGTATTGGGTTCGGAAACCTATGGCACGCTTCTCCCACTCCAATGTAGTGATGGATCGATACCCACGGCATCTCCTGCGCTCTCTGCTGCCTGCTCTCGCTCTCGTTGTCCTCGTTATGGCTGGCACGCGGCCGGCTGAGGCGCGCGCCGAACTTGAGCCGTGCAGCAATCACGTTGCCCCGGCAAAGCAGATCGAGATCGGGCGCAAGGTGGCGCGGCAGGTCTACCGGCAGATGCCGGTGCTGCCCGACGACAGCGAAGTGACGCGTTATGTCCAGTCCCTCGGAGAAAAGCTGGCCGCGTATGCGCCGGGATACAAGTGGCCCTTCAACTTCCATGTCATCAATGTGCAGGACATCAACGCCTTTGCGCTCCCAGGGGGCACAATCTTCGTGAACCTCGGCACGATTCAGGCGGCGGATGACGAGGCGCAACTGGCTGCAGTGATGGCGCACGAGATGTCGCATGTCGTCCTGCAGCACTCGATCTGCAACATGGAGAAGGAACAGCACGTTGGACTTCTCGCCGGTCTGGGCCAGCTGGCTGCAGGGATTGCGCTCGGCGGCGGCGTGCTGGGAAATATAGCGCAGAACACCATAGGGCTGGGCGCTGGGCTCGATTTTCTGCACATGTCGCGCGGCGCCGAAAAGCAAGCTGATCTCGAGGGCGTGCATATCCTGTACGACGCGGGCTACGATCCGCGAGCCATGCCTCAGTTCTTCGAAATCATCGAGGGCAAGTACGGCAAGGGCGGTGCGCAGTTCCTCAGCGATCACCCCAACCCCGGCAACCGCACCGAATACATCGATGCGGAGATCAGCAGGATGCCGCCGCGGCAGCGCCCGGTCACCCAGACGGATGCGTTCCGCCACATTCACGACGTGGTGAAGGGGATGCGCGCGTATACGGCGAAGGAGGTCGCGAGCGGCAAGTGGAAGCGCGAGGGCCCGAACGGAACTGTTGAGACTGGGATCCCGCAGTACGACGCCCAGGCGGCCTCTGTGGACCGCGTCAACCTGGCAGCGCCGCGGGACTGGAGCACCTTTCACGGAGTCGGCTTCACAATGCAGGTGCCGTCCACCTGGCGCGTGCTGGGCGACTCTGATGCAGGCATGATCGCGCCGCCCGGCGGGATTACACAGGCGGCAAACGGACGGGTGGGAAACCTGGCGTATGGCGTCCTCACGGACGTCACAATGACGGATCCGGGAACCCCACCGGATCAGCAGTTTGCGGCGCTGCTGAGCGACCTGAGCAGCGATAACCCAGGGCTCCAGCCATCGTCGGCGACCACCATACGAGTGGCGGGCCAGACGGCGCAGAGCGCGGAGAGCGTCGATCCTAACGCCAACGGCGGCCGCGGTGAGCACGACTGGATCGTCGGGCTGCCGGGGCAGGACGGGCTGCGCTACTTCGTCTTCGTCGCGCCGGAGCCTGACTTCCCCACCATGAGGCCGACCTTCCAGCGAATTCTGGAATCGGTGCGAACGACAGCGAGCCGGCAGTAGAGCAAACGCGTCGGGCTAATATATGCAGTTATTTCAATCACTTGCCGCATACCCGGCAGATTCTCAGTGCCGCGTCTGCGCGCCCTCGAGCTGAATCCTTCCCGCTGGTCGGGCATCAGATAGTTGATTCCCTGATCAACAACCCCAAATTCAATGCAGGGAAGGCTGAAAGGCATCCCATGTCTCTCCGTGCTGTGCGCGAGATCTATACCACCACCCCAACCCTGGAGGGCGCCGGCGTACGGCTCGAGCGCGCCTTCGGCTTCGGCAAGACGAAGGACTTCGATCCGTTCCTGCTGCTCGACGACTTCCGCAACGAGAACCCGCGCGACTACCTGGCCGGGTTTCCGTGGCATCCGCACCGGGGCATTGAGACGATCACGTACGTGCTGGCAGGCTCAGTGGAGCACGGCGACTCACTCGGCAATCGCGGCAAGATGACCGCGGGCGACGTGCAGTGGATGACTGCGGGCAGCGGCATCCTTCACCAGGAAATGCCGAAGGGCGACGAGCGCGGACGCATGCACGGTTTTCAGCTTTGGGCGAACCTGCCCTCGCGCCTGAAGATGACCGATCCCCGCTACCAGGACATCCCCTCGAGCGCGATCCCGGAGGTGACGGAGGATGACGGCACAACGGCGCGCGTGATCTGCGGCGAGTTCTGGGGCAAGCGTGGTCCCGTAGACGGCGTAGCGGCTGAGCCGAGCTATCTCGACATCTCCGTCCCGCCGAACGTGCGACGCCGGATCAAAGTCGAGACCACGCGCAATGCGTTCGCCTACGTCTTCGCTGGAGCAGGCACCTTCCGCGATGCGTCGGAGCCGCGGGCGGTGCTGACCGAGTCTGGCGCCGATCCAAATGCAACGCCAGTCTACGACGCAAAGAACCACTCGCTGGTTCTATTCGATCGCGGCGATGAGATCGCGGTGCAGGCCGGGCCGGAGGGCATCCGGTTCCTGCTGGTGAGCGGTGCTCCCATCGAGGAGCCAGTCGCGTGGCAGGGGCCGATTGTGATGAACACGCCCGAGCAATTGCGGCAGGCGTGGGCGGAACTGCATACGGGGGACTTCATCAAGAAGCGGTGAAGCGGGCCAACTAAGAAGCGGCCAGCGCTGAAGCGGTTAGCAAAAAGCTGTTACCGAGGAGCTGTTAGCGAAAGACGGCTAGCAGTGGAGGGTCACTCGAAACTGGGTGGCCCTTTTGTTTGCAAATGATTGCGGGCAGCGCGGCGCAGTGCAGCGGAGAGAATCAGTACCGTAGTAACGGAGCAGACACCAGGGCCGCTATCGCTGGCTATAATAAAGAGAGAGAAAGAGCAGATTTTCTTTCGTATTTTTCACTCTGAAGGGAACACATGGCGACCACCAATGCCGGCGCCCCGTCTGCGCAGGCTGAATCAGCCCCAGCCCCCTCCCACCCGGTCGTAAACGACTTCAGCATCCAGGTAGCCACGGTGAACGGGTCCGGCTCGCAATCGGCCAACAGCGTCCTGCTGCGGAGCATTTTCGCGATGGGCGTGCCGGTGAGCGGCAAAAACCTCTTCCCGTCGAATATCGCGGGCCTGCCCACCTGGTACACCATCCGCGCCAGCAAATATGGATATGTGGCGCGGCGGAAAGACGTCGACATCCTGATCGCGATGAACGCCGAGACCGCGAAGGAGGACATCCTGTCGCTGCGTCCAGGCGCGATGGCCATCTACGAAGAGGCGATGAACCTGAAGCAGTATCGCGATGACGTGACCTGCTATCCAGTGCCCTTCGACAAGATCACGGCTGCCGTGTGTCCCGAGGCCAAGCTGCGCAAGCTGGTCAAGAATATGGTCTACGTGGGTGTGGCCGCGCAGCTGCTGCAGATGGATATGAAGGCGGTGGAAGGCGCGCTGCGCAAGCAGTTTGCGAAGAAGCAGAAAGCGGCGGACCTGAACTGGGCGGCGGTGGAAGCGGGCGCAAAGTACGCCAGGGAGTCGCTGCCGAAGCAGGATCCGTTTGTGCTGGAGCGGATGCACGCGACAGAAGGAAAAATCATCATCGACGGGAACGCGGCGTGCGCGTTGGGCGCGATGTTCGCGGGCGTCACGGTGGTGACGTGGTATCCGATTACGCCGTCGTCGTCGGTCGTGGAGCAACTGATCGATTTCCTGAAGAAGTACCGCATCGAGCCGGACGGCAAGGCGAATTTCGCGGTTGTGCAGGCCGAGGATGAGCTGGCGGCGATCGGCATGGTCCTGGGTGCCGGCTGGGCCGGAGCGCGGTCGATGACGGCGACCTCGGGCCCTGGCATCTCGCTGATGGCGGAGTTTGCGGGTCTGGGCTACTTCTCAGAGCTGCCGGGCGTGATCTTCGACATCCAGCGCGTGGGGCCCTCGACCGGGCTGCCGACGCGCACGGCACAGGCCGATCTGCTGTCCGTCGCGGTGCTGTCGCATGGCGACACGAAGCATCCGGTCCTGCTGCCGGCCAACGTCAAAGAGTGCTTCGAGTTCGCGGGGGCGGCGTTCGATCTGGCCGAGGGGCTGCAGACGCCGGTGTTCGTGCTGAGCGATCTGGATCTGGGCATGAATAACTGGATGTCCGATCCGTTCGACTATCCGGAGAAGCCGCTGAATCGCGGCAAAGTGCTCACGGCCGAGGACCTGAAACGGCTCGGCGAGTTTGCGCGCTACAAGGACGTGGACGGCGACGGTATTCCGTATCGCACGCTGCCGGGCACGGACCATCCGAAGGCCGCCTACTTCACACGCGGCAGCGGACACAACGAGAAGGCGCTGTACTCGGAGCGCCCCGAAGATTACCAGAACCTGATGGAGCGGCTGGCGCGGAAGTTCGATACAGCGCGCAAGATGGTTCCGGCTCCGCTGGTCGTGCAGACGGGCAAGTCCAAGGTGGGCATCATCGCGTTCGGCACCTCGGACTTTGCTGTGATGGAAAGCCGCGATCAGCTGAAGAAGGAGTACGGCCTCGAGGCTGATTACCTGCGCATCCGGGCGTATCCGTTTGCAAAAGAAATTCACGACTTCGTCGCCTCGCATGAGCGCGTGTACGTCGTGGAGCAGAATCGCGACGCACAGATGCTGAGCCTGCTCAAGCTCGATCTGCCGGCGGAACAAACGACGAAGCTGCGCAGCGTCCGCCACTTCAACGGGCTGCCAATCGACGCCCGTTCGGTGACGGACGAGATCGTTATGCAGGAAGAAATCTGAAAAGCAGCGAGTTAGCAAATCGGCAAGCCAGCAAGTCAGGACAGCAACGAGGGTTGCGGGAGAGATTGAATTCATGGCAGCAACAGCCACCAGTACACCAGGACCTAAAGTAAACCGCATCGGACTGCCGGTGCTTGAATATCGCGGCGGCAAGACGACGCTCTGCGCGGGCTGCGGGCACAACGCCATCTCCGAACGCATTATCGACGCGATGTTCGAGATGGGCGTGCAGCCGGAGCGGGTGATGAAGCTGTCGGGCATCGGCTGCTCGTCGAAGAGCCCGGCTTATTTCCTGTCGCGGGCTCACAGCTTCAACAGCGTGCACGGACGGATGCCCTCGGTGGCGACCGGCGCTCTGCTGGGGAACAAGACGATGCTGGGCATCGGTGTCTCCGGCGATGGCGATACGGCTTCCATTGGCATGGGGCAGTTCGTTCACCTAATGCGGCGTAATCTGAACATCATCTACATCATCGAAGACAACGGCGTGTATGGCCTGACCAAGGGCCAGTTCTCGGCGACGGCCGATATGGGGTCGAAGCTGAAGACCGGCGTGATCAACGATCTGCCGGCCATCGACACGTGCTCTCTGGCGATTCAGCTTGGAGCGACGTTTGTGGGCCGCTCGTTCTCCGGCGACAAGAAACAGCTGCTCACCATGCTGAAGGCCGCCATCGCGCATAAAGGCACGGTGATGCTGGACGTCATCTCGCCCTGCGTGACCTTCAACGATCACGAGGGATCGACTCGCAGCTACAAGTACATGCAGGAGCACGAAGAGGCGGTCAGCGAAGTCGGATTCGTACCGAGCTTCGAAGAGATCGATGTGGAGTACGATCCGGGCACGACCATTGACGTGAAGATGCACGACGGCTCGAGCCTACGCCTGAAAAAGTTGCACGAGAACTATGATCCGACGGATCGCGCCCAGGCCGTGAAGACGCTGATGGAAGCGCACGAGAAGGGCGAAGTGCTGACGGGCGTCTTCTACATTGACACGAAGCGCGATGCTTTCACCGATCTGCTGAACCTTGTCGATGAGCCGCTGGCGACCCTGCCCCAGGAGCGCGTCCGGCCGAGCAAACAGGTGCTGGACGAGGTGATGGCAAGGCTGAAGTAGGCGGATAGCGATTTGCGCATAGGCGTCTCGGCTGAAGCCGGGGCGCTTTGCGTTTCCCACCCTCTCGATCCGGAACGGGATCGGCAACAGTGACAGCGGTGCGCGCCCTTCAGCTGTAGCTGGCGAGGACGCGCTTCACCTTCCCGGCGTTGTCCACTTCCATGAATTCGCTGACGGTTACTCCTGCGTGATTGCGATATAGCAGCACGAGCGTCCCAGGGCCTGCTGAGATGTCGATGAGCTCAAAGCGCAGCTTGGGGAAAGCAGCGAACCCCTGAGCGAAATAGTTGCGCAGGTTGGCGATCCCCGAGATCTGGCCGCCGCTATCGGGAACCAGCTTTGCGGCCATGGGTGAGATCAGCACGACATCCGCGGCGTAATGGCCCAGCACGCTTTCCAGGTCGTGCGCGTTCCAGGCGTCAATCCACTCCTGCGCGAATTGGCGGGCGGCTTCTTCCGTAATCTGGGGACGCGGCATGAATGAATCGTAACCCACGAGGTCGGGAGCGAGCCGCTGATCCACCAAATGTGACTCCCGCCGAACAACAGTGGAATGCAGAATTTCAGTCGAGCCGACGCTTCGCCGCGTTTCCGCTTCTAAGCGGGAAGGAGATCCTGAAGTGAAGCGTTTCATTGGTCTAATGGCATTCATCGTCCTGGCGTCCCTGGCCGCTCACGCGCAGACTGGGGTGTACGCGGAGTATGGCGCGTCGTGGTATGGCATCCCGAACCTCAGTGTCCAGAGCGGGCCGACCTTTGGTCTTTATTATCAGCATTGGGGGATCCCGTTCGTACGCGCAGGACTGGATGCGCGCGCAACCTTCATGGGTTCGGGCTCGGCGACGGAGGATGCGGGGCTGATCGGCCCCCGCGTGCAGATTAAGCCGCACATTCTCCCGCTGATGCCCTATGGCGAGGCGCTGATTGGTGTCGCGCACGTCGACGTGGGACAGGGCTTGGCGCGCACGCAGGGGAATGACTTTGAGTGGGCACTCAACGCTGGCATCGATCTGACCATCCTGCCGCATATTGACTGGCGGATGGTGGACTATACCTACGGCAGGATTCCGAATAATCTTCCGAACTCGAATCCGAATACGGTGAGCACCGGACTGGTGGTCAGGCTGCCCTAGGGCCCAGGAGCGCCAGCCGCCAACGCCAACCGCCAGCAGCAGGAAACCCGGCGTTCGTCCGAACTGTTTTGCTGATTCGCCGCCTTCATGTTACAAACAAGAAAGGCATGATCCGCGCCTCCCAATCCGCGATCTGTATTGTGCCCGGCAGCCTCTGCGGCTGTTGTTGTCGCTAGCTCTGCGACGTCCTCTCATTTACCTGCAAATCAATTCATCGGTTGCACCGCAATCAGGAGCCTTTTCGCATGGATTCCTCGCCCCGGCGCTTTTCATTCCTTCACTTTTCGCTCGATACGTGGGCCGTTGTCGCAGCCCTTGCGGCCGCGCTGATCGTCCGCGCTGCACACGTGCGCATTCCCTGGTAACCGATGGCCGACTCTGTTGTCCTCGCGGCACCGCGCCGGGTCTCGTCGCCCGAGCGTATCGTCGCGCTTGTGCCGGGAGTTCTGCTGCTGGCCGTGGTCGGCTACACGGGGAAGTTCCTCGAGGAGTTCCTTGCGACGTACAGCAAGGCGCACCACCTGCTGCTGCCGAACATCGAGTACGTGCTGTGGGCGATTCTGCTCGGGCTGGCGATTTCGAATACGGTCGGACTGCCGGCGGTCTTTCGCGCCGGTGTCGCGAGCTATGAGTTCTGGCTAAAGACCGGCATCGTGCTCCTCGGCGCGCGATTCCTGATGGGCGACCTGCTGCACCTTGGCGGAATCTCTCTGGTGCTGGTCTTGTTTGAGGTGGCGTTCTCGCTCGCATTCATGACGTGGCTGGGACGGACGGCAAAGCTGAAACCGAAACTGGTTTCGCTGCTGGCGATCGGGTCTTCGATCTGCGGCGTATCCGCGATTCTGGCGACGTGCGGGGCCATCGATGCGGATGATGAGGACACTTCGTATGCCATTGCGGCGATCCTTGGTCTCGGGGCGATCTCGCTGGTAGCGTTTCCGCTGATCGGACATGCGCTGCACCTGAGCGATCGAGCGTATGGGCTATGGGCCGGGCTGGCCGTGGACAATACGGCGGAATCGACGGCGGCCGGAGCGATCTACTCGGACGCGGCAGGCAAGGTGGCCGTTCTGGCGAAGACGTGCCGGAACGCGTTCATCGGGTTTGTGGTGCTGGCGTACGCGACGTACTGGGCGTCGAGGGGCCAGGCCGACGAGGTGAAGAACAAGCCGGCGTTCCTGTGGCGGAAATTTCCGAAGTTCGTGCTGGGGTTTCTGCTGATTTCGATTCTGGCGTCGGCGGGCGTGTTCACGCGGGCGCAGACAGTGTCGATCGGAAACCTGTCGCGGTGGGCGTTTCTGCTGGCGTTTGCGGGCGTGGGGCTGCGATCGAATCTGCGGGAACTGGGCCGCCAGGGTGCGCGTCCATTCCTGGTGGGGCTGTTCGGCGAGGTGGCAATTGCGGCGGTGACGCTGGGGCTGGTGTACGGGGCGGGAAGGGTCTTTGCGCTGTAGCGGAAAACAGCACTCAGCTAAGAATCAGTCAGCGAAGTCGGCTGAACAAGCGCCAGCGCATAAGCCTACTCTTCTGCCGGGGCGGGCGTGACCACCCAGCCGGTGCCAAAGAGAGCCTTGATCCGATCCCAGGACGTCGCGCGCTTACGGCTGCGCTCGCCCGACTCTCCGGTCGCGAGGAGGTAAAAGAGCAGCAGGGCGGACCAGTCGGCGACAGCCACGAGACCGTCGCTCAGCGCCACCGAGTGGTGGAAGAAGTACGCCACGTGAGAAAGCGCCAGGGGAAGCATCAGGGTGCGAGCCAGCGAAGCGGTGGTGCTGCGGAAGAGGATGCTGGCGCGAGTACGACCCGCGACGACCAGGCTCTTGATGCCGAATCCGGCGAGCAGAATCAGCAGAATCTCTCCCGGGCTGCGATCTTGCCAGGCCCAGCTGATTCCGCAGACGAGCATGATGCCCAGCAGGATTTCTGCGGCTCCTCTCCATGTAATAGCGAAGCTGTCGCTCAGAAATCCGAGAAACTTCTCGGCGAGGGATATAGCGCGACGATCGAATTGAAGGAGGCTCTCAAGCATGGCCTTGCCGCATACACGTGGTCCCGATGCCGGAAGTCCTGGCAGGTCCACAGGGTGGTGAAGCAGAGTTCGTGAGACAAGGATAAAGCAGGGAACAGCGAAGAGGGAATAGGAAATAGAGGAGAGAGTCCAGAGTCCACCGCACGAATGTCACCTTTCCCCTCCCGCGAAAAGCGGGAGGGGTCGTGAGTTATGCCGCGACCCTCGCCGGTTTGGGCTCGCTGCTCTCTCGGGCGAAGAAACGGTCCACTGAGACCGCGCCCCCGCCCTTCATGATGATCAGGATGCACAGGGCGAGCAGCGCCAGCGGAAGTTCGTAGCCTGGATGCCCCGGGCTGCCAATCAGGCCATTGTGCAGGTGCACCTTGAGGATTGCGACCATCATGTTGATCGCAATGGCCAGCGCCGCCAACCGGCTCAGGAATCCGATGAACAGCAGGATGCCGCCGACGAATTCCGCCAGGATCGCGCATGCGGCGAAGAAGGCGGGAAAATGCATTGTGTCGGTGAACATGTGCATCGTGCCGTTCCAGCCGTAGCCGCCAAACCAGCCCATTGCCTTCTGGCCGCCATGAACGAGGAAGATGATTCCCAGAACCAGGCGCATCAGGGCGATAGTGACATCGTTCGAGGAGCGCAGGAATTTCTTCACGACCGATCTCCTTTCGGGGGCCCAGAGTTCGGTGAGACCAATAAAGCCGAGCCGGCTGGAATATTGCCCCAATGGTGAGCGCACCAGCGCCGGGTTGCAAGAGGAATCGGCGGCAGGTTGCCAGCAGAATTAACGCGCGTCAACTAAACTAAGAAGGGAACCCAGCCTTGCAGCGGGAGGCGTTCGCCCCGGGGCGAACCGCCAAAGGACTCAGCCAGTCGATGGGACGTAACATACTCACAAAAGTTTTTGGAACCAGTAACGAGCGGGCGGTGAAACGTCTGCTGCCGGCCGTCCAGGCCATTAATGCGCTCGAGCCGCAGATGCTGGCCCTGAACGACGAGCAGCTTCGCGGAAAAACCGTGGAATTCCGCGCCCGGATTGCCAGGGCCCTGGAAGGAATCACGGAAGAAGACGCCCGGGTCGCGGCGGAGAAGCAGGCGCTTCAGGACCTGCTGCCGGAGGCCTTTGCCGTGGTGCGCGAAGCTGGCCGCCGGAAGCTCAACATGCGGCACTTCGACGTGCAGCTGGTCGGCGGTATGGTGCTGCACCAGGGCAAGATCTCTGAAATGAAAACCGGCGAAGGCAAGACCCTTGTGGCGACCCTGCCCGTTTATCTGAACGCGCTGGCCGGGCATGGCGTGCACGTGGTCACTGTGAATGATTACCTTGCGAAACGCGACGCCGAGTGGATGGGCAAGATCTACGAGTTCCTTGGGCTGACGGTGGGCGTGATCGTCCATGACCTGGATGACAATCAGCGGCGCAAGGCATATGGCGCGGACATCACCTACGGGACGAACAACGAGTTCGGTTTCGATTACCTGCGCGACAACATGAAGTTCGAGCTGGCGGACTGTGTGCAGCGCGGGCACTACTACGCCATTGTCGACGAGGTGGACTCGATCCTGATCGACGAGGCGCGAACACCGCTGATCATCTCCGGCCCCACCGACCAGACCACCGACAAGTATGCGCGCGTGAACCGGATTATCCCCCAGCTGGAGCAGGGTGAGGAGATCGAGAAGAGTCCGGAAGAGAAGATCCTTACCGGCGACTTCGTGGTCGATGAGAAGCACAAGACCATCTCGGTGACCGACGAGGGGTGGGAAAAGATCGAAAAGCTGCTGGGCATCGGGAACATAGCCGATCCGGAGAACTGGGAGCTGAAGCATCACGTCGAGACGGCGATCAAAGCACATTCGCTTTACAAGCGGGACGTCCAGTATGTCGTGAAGGACGGGGAAGTCATCATCGTCGACGAGTTCACCGGACGCATGATGCCCGGGCGCCGGTGGTCCGATGGCCTGCACCAGGCCGTTGAAGCGAAAGAAGGCGTGAACATCCGCCGCGAAGATCAGACGCTGGCGACGATCACCTTCCAGAATTACTTCCGCCTGTACAAGAAGTTGGCCGGTATGACGGGCACGGCGGAAACGGAAGCGGCGGAATTCGGAGAGATTTACAAGCTGGACATCGTAGTGATTCCGACGAACCGGCCGATGCTGCGCAAGGAATTTCCTGACGTGGTGTATCGCACGGCGAAAGAGAAGTACACCGCCGTGGCGGAGGAGATTGCCACCCTGCACGAGAAGCAGCAGCCGGTGCTGGTGGGCACGACGTCCATTGAGAAATCGGAATTGCTGTCGCAGATCCTGGCGCGCAAAGGCGTGCGGCACGTGGTGCTGAACGCGAAATACCACGAGCGCGAAGCGGAGATCGTAGCGCAGGCCGGTCGCATTGGTATGGTGACCATCGCCACGAACATGGCCGGCCGCGGCACTGATATTCTGCTGGGCGGCAATCCGGATTTCGTCGCACGCCAGGAACTCGTGAAGAAGGGCATGGCGCGCGCGATCAGCCCCGCGGAGGGAGCCATCAATCCGGCGGCGCCGCCGGGGATGCTTCGTTTCTACTATCAGGGGCAGGAATTCGAGACCTCGCAGGAGAACTGGGACAGCGTGTACCAGACCCATGCCGCCCCCGCTACGCAGGAGCATGAGGCGGTCGTGGAGGCGGGAGGTCTGTGCATTCTGGGCACGGAACGGCACGAATCGCGGCGCATCGATAACCAGCTGCGCGGACGCGCCGGGCGCCAGGGCGATCCGGGCGCGTCGCGGTTCTATCTGTCGCTGGAAGACGACCTGATGCGCATCTTTGCGCGGGACTGGGTGGCTCGCCTGCTGCACAACAGCATGGAAGAGAACGTGCCCATCGAGTCGCGCATGGTCTCGAATCAGATCGAGAAGGCGCAGAAGATGGTCGAGGGCCAGAATTTCGAGGCCCGCAAACACCTGCTCGAGTACGACGACGTAATGAACAAGCAGCGCGAGGCCGTCTACGGGCTGCGCCGCCAGCTGCTCGAGGGTCTGGATCAGAAAGAACTGATCATCGAGGACTATGTCCCGAACCTCATGAGCGATCTGCTCGACGAGTACGCCAGCGAAAAGATTCATCCCGATCAGTGGGATTTTAAGGAGCTGAGCAGCAAGCTGCAGGGGTTGTTCGGATTCGATCTGGCGGCTGAGCTGCCGGATCACCAGCAGATGACGCGGCACGAACTGGGCGAGTCGATCTTCGAGCGGCTCAAAGCGCGCTACGACGCGAAAGAGCAACTGATCAGCTCGCAGCAGATGCGTTTCCACGAGCGCATGATCATGCTCAGCGTGCTCGACGGTCTCTGGAAAGATCATCTGCTGAACATGGACCATCTGAAGGAGGGGATCGGGCTGCGCGGGTATGCGCAGCAGGATCCGCTGGTGGCCTACAAGAAGGAATCCTTCGAAATGTTCGAAGGAATGATGGAGCACTTCCAGGAAGACACGGTGCGCTTCCTCTTCCAGATGCGGATTGTCGGTCCGGATGGGCAGCCGGTGGAGATCGTGGCGCGTCCGCGGCCTTCGGTTCCGGCAGCGCCTCCAGTGGCCTCGGCCGATGGCTCGGGAAATGGACACCGGCAGCCTGGCTTGCCCGCGGCAGGACCTCCTCCGCCGCTTCCGATCCCTACGCGTGCCCCTTCGACGACGATCGACGAACTGGAGCGGGAGTTCGAGCGCAAGAAGAAGCGCGAGCTGGAACACGCGCGCATGGCTGGGGCGGCGGACGCGTCGGGTCCGTCACAGCGGCGCGTCGGCGAAAAGGTGGGGCGCAACGACCCGTGTCCCTGCGGCTCCGGCAAGAAATATAAGAAGTGCCACGGGGCGAGCGAAGGCTAACTTGCAGCGTTCAGCGTCAGGCCACCGCGCCACCTGGGACAGTTGAGAAAGTGTCCTAAGCCGCCACCGTCTGTCCATTCGCGCAGTCCATGCTCGTGTCGTTATGAGACACGATAGATGGATCGCAGGGCTGATTCTGGGCTGCGCAGCTTTGTGTGAAGCGGGTGCGCAGTCGGCGCCGCCATTTCAAAATGATAAGTCCGACTGGACCGTTGTGGAGCGTTTGCCTGTCGGACTTCCTATTTCTGTGCACGTCGGCCGGCATTGGCGCCACTGTGGGTTCGACTGGGCGGATGATGAGTCGATGCAGTGCTCCATCGATCCCCCGCCGCGAATCCTTGCGGGCGTGCTGGTCCCCGCGCCTTATATCTTTCGCCGGGAGCAGGTGCGGAAGATTCGCATTGAGAGAGCGGACCTGAGCACCATGGCGGGAGCCAGCATCGGAGCGGGTGCCGGGGCGCTGCCGGGAGCAGTCCGCCAGGTGCCGGGGACAACGGCCAGCGGGGCAGCGCTAGAGGATGGTCTGGTGTTCGGAGTTGTAGGAGGAGCGATCGGCAGGTTGGTACCGCTGGTGCACGGGAAGACGATCTATGAACGGGCGGGACCGTGAGGCCAGCGTTTCCCGCGCCTACGGTCGGGCCCCGGCTAGCTTTGCCGGGCGCTGGAGCGCCGGTTCTTGCCGATGATTCCGGCGATGATGATAAAGAAGGCGCAGGCGCGGACGATGAAAACCCAGGGACTCGCTTCGCTGGGGTTGGCGAAGAAGATGCGCGCTGTGCGGTTCACGCCCTCGATGAAAAATGCGGCAGCGAATGCGAGAAAGAGATTGTCGCGCGTGTCGCGCCAGAAGCGGAGGAAATAAAGGGCGGCGAGCAGCGAGGTGACAGCAATGACGCCGAGCAGAAAGCCTTCGATGATACTACCTTCAATCATCATCGTTCACCCTCCCAGATAAGTCCGTAAAGAAGAATGACCATCGCCAAAGCCGCGGTGATCAGGCGGGCAGGGTAAAGGTCTGCTTTTGGAAATATGACAATGTCGAAGAAAACAAGCAGGTTAGATACCGCCAGCCCGTAAAAACAGACGGCGCTCCAAAGCAGGAGCCGCTTTTTGCCCACCGCGTACGCGCGGGACAGCAGCACGCCACAGATCAGAGTGACGACGAATCCCAGAATGTAAACAGCAGCGGCCATAGCGAAATTCTTTCTAGTCCTTTTTGGGTTCCTTTTCAGCAGAATTTTGGCCTCGTTTGAAGCGAAAAGCGCTCGCGAACTGGCGCACCGAGGGCGAGGCCTTGGAGTGAATCAAACTGGAGATGCGGATCAGCTCGCGGCGCCAGGAGCGGTCTACCGCCTGGATGAGCTCGGGGTTAGGCCAGCTTTCGTTCCAGGCGCACTGGCCGGCGTCACAGGTAACCAGGCCTCGCGACTGCAGGTCGCGGACGATGTCGCTGGTCTGATCGGTCGAGATGTAAAGCTGATGTGCTAGTTCGCTTACGGTCCAGACACGCGGGCGCCGGTTCCACAGAAGCAGGAGAGCTTCCAGGTGAGGAACGCTGTCGATCTCCTCGAGAATGAACTGATCGACGTCTCGGCGCAGTGCGCTTTCGTCCATGACCGCAGATCAACCTGGGTAACGTTGGCCCAAACAACTTTTCAGGCGAAGCTGTGTAGGATGCGTCAGCAGGCCAGCCGGTTGCCGCGTTGTTGGCGGATTACCTCTCCTCGCGGGTCGACGCAGTAAGCCAAGCCAGATAGTCGTCGCCGCCGTGCTCGGGTGCGAGTATCAGCAACTCCGGCACCTCATAGGAGTGCAGGGTGCGAAGTGCGGCCTCCAGCGCGGCGAGGCGCTGCATTGTGGTCTTGATGATGAGCAGAATCTCATCGGAGCGCTCGACGGATCCCTGCCAGCGGTAGATGGAAGTAAGCCCAGGAACGAGATTCACGCAGGCGGCGAGGCCCTGTTCCACGAGGGATTCTGCGATGCTCTCTGCCTCATCATGGCTGCCAGCGGTAGAGAGGACCAGACGCGCGTCCTGTGCGGATACAATCATCGGTGCTGTCAGTCATCCATCTCGCAAACGTAATGGGACCGCGGGAACTACGAGCATCATATAGTCGAAGCGTCAAAAAAGAGGATCGAGTATGGCGGCCGAAATTAAATTCGGGACTTCGGGGTGGCGCGCAATTGTCGCGGAAGACTTCACTCTGGCGAACATTCGGCGCGCGGTCACAGGGATCGCAGAGTATGTCGCGTCGCAGTCGGGACCAAAGACCGTGCTGGTCGGTCGCGATCCGCGTTTCTTGGGCGAGATGTTCGTGGATGACGCGGCGAGAGTGCTGGCGAGCAAAGGGGTGACGCCGCTGGTGATTCCGGCGCCGGCGCCGACGCCCGCCATTGCTTATGCGGTGCGGCAGCGTAAGACGGGCGGGTCGATCAACTTTACCGCGTCGCATAATCCGCCGGAGTACAACGGCATCAAGTACTCGACGCCGGATGGGGCGCCCGCCCTGCCGGAGGTGACCAGCCAGATCGAGGCGAACGTTGGGAATATCGGTGCGGATGTGCCGGCGCCGAAAGACGGAAAAGTGACGTTCGAACAGGTGGACGTCAAGCCGGATTACCTGAAGAGACTTGGCGAACTGGTGGATTTTCCGGCAATCAAAAGGGCGGGGCTGAACGTAGTGTTCGATCCGTTCTGGGGAGCGGCGCGCGGCTACAGTTGCCACATCCTCCGCGAGCATGGCGTGCGGACGGAGACGGTGCACGATTATCGCGACGTGTTGTTTGGCGGGCATGCGCCGGAGCCGGACGATCATCTGCTGGTTGCGTGCAAAGACAGGATGAAGGAGATCGGAGCGGCAATCGGAATCGCGACGGACGGCGATGCTGACCGCTTTGGGATTGTGGATGCCGACGGCACCTTTGTCCAGCCGAACTACATCATCGCTCTGCTGTTCGATTATCTGGTGGAGACGCGCGGCTGGAAGAACGGCGTAGCGAAGTCGGTGGCGACGACGAACCTCATCAACGCTCTCGCCGACCATTACAAAGTGCAGCTGCACGAGACCCCAGTCGGATTCAAGTTCATCGGAGAGCTGATCAACAAAGACGAGATTGCGATTGGGGGCGAGGAGAGCGCTGGGCTGACGATTCGCGGACACGTGCCGGAAAAAGACGGTGTGATCGCCGGTCTGCTGTGCGCGGAGATGGTCGCGGTGCGGAAACAGAGCCTCGGCGAGCAATTGCGGAAGATATTTGACCGGGTTGGTTCCTTCTACCCAAGAAGGGAGAATTTCCGCTTGACTCCCGAGGTGAAGCAAAAGTTCACTGAGAAGGTAAAGAAAGATCCGGCAGATCTCGGTGGCCGAAAGGTTTCGCAGGTGGTGCGAACTGACGGCCTGAAGCTGGTTCTGGCGGATGGGTCGTGGGTATGCTACCGGCTCAGCGGGACGGAACCGGTGGTGCGCGTGTATTCGGAAGCGCGCAGGGAGAGCGACCTTGAACCGCTCAGCGAAGCGGCGAAGGCGTGGGTGATGAACTAGCAGTTGGATCGCGGGAGATGGTTTTGGGAGCGGCTGGACAAGGTGCAGGAGTGGCGGGGAAACAAAAGACAGAGCTGAGCGCGGGACAGCAGTTTGTGGTGTCCGGGGCCGGGTTTCTCTACCGCATGCGGCGGAGAATCGCGACCGGCGCGGTCGTGCTGGGCGCGCTCTTCTTCGGTTATCACGCGTTCTTTGGCGCAAACGGCGTCAATTCCTACCAGCAGAAGCGCTCGGAAGGGCGGGCCATTGAGAAACGCATCAGCGATCTCCAGCAGCAGAACGCGACGCTGCAGCAGCAGGTCAGGCAGCTCCAGAGCGATCCGGACGCCATCGAGCACGAGGCGCGGGCGCGCCTGCACTATGCGCGTCCAGGCGAAGTAATCTGGACGGAAGATGATGCGCCGCAAGCTCAGACCGCAGCTCCCAAAAAGTGATACGTAAGCGGAAGATGTCCCTCGGCGTTCTCCGCTCTGCATCTCGGCTCCCGGGCTACACTGAAGCTGAAGTATGGATAAGTTTGTCATTCGCGGCGGAAATCCGCTGATCGGCTCGATTCGCGTGAGCGGATCGAAGAACTCCGCGCTGCCCTGCATGGCGGCGGCAATCCTGACCGATGACGAGGTCGTCCTCGAGAATATTCCCCAAGTCAGGGACATCGAGACGGAGCGCAAGCTGCTGGTGTCGATGGGCGCTGAGGTGGAATTGGGTTACGGGCGGGCCCAGCATCGGACGACGATCAGTTGTCGCTCTCTCTCAGATCCAACCGCGAAATACGAAATCGTGAAGACCATGCGCGCGTCGTCTCTGGTGCTGGGGCCGCTGGTCGCACGGCTAGGCACGGCACGTGTGTCTATGCCCGGCGGATGTGCGATTGGTGCGCGGCCGATCAACCTGCACATCAAGGGCCTCGAAATGATGGGCGCGCAGATCAGCTACGAACATGGCTACATCGAAGCGCGCGCCGAGCGGCTGAAGGGTACTCATATTCTCTTCGACAAGATCACCGTGACCGGTACCGAAGACCTGATGATGGCTGCGACGCTGGCCGAGGGCGACACGGTGATGGAGAATTGCGCGCGGGAGCCGGAGGTCAGTGACCTGGCAGCGTTGCTGACTGCGATGGGGGCCCAGATCCACGGCGCGGGCACGTCGACGATTCGCGTCCGCGGCGTGAATAAGCTGCACGGCGCGCGGCACAGGATTCACCCGGACCGCATCGAGGCGGGAACGTTTCTGATTGCGGGCGCCATCACGGCGGGCGATCTGTGCGTAACGCACTGCAATCCGACGCATCTGGGCGCGGTCATTGGAAAGCTGCAGGAGTGCGGCGCGAGGATCGATATTCTGGACCGCGACACTATTCGCGTGCGCGGCGATGGCGCGCTGAAGGCGGCCGATATTTCAACCGAGGAGTATCCGGGATTTCCGACGGACATGCAGGCGCAATACATGGCGCTGATGACCCAGGCCGACGGCGCATCTCTGGTGAAGGAGAACATCTTCGAAAACCGCTTCATGCACGTCCAGGAGCTGGTCCGGATGGGCGCGAACATCCGCGTGGATGGTCGCACGTCCACCGTTCGCGGTAAGACTCCGCTTTCGGCAGCGGCCGTGATGTGCTCGGACCTGAGGGCGTCGGCGTCGCTGGTATTGGCCGCGCTGGTGGCCGATGGCGAATCGATTGTCGACCGTGTCTACAACATCGACCGCGGCTACGAGCATATTGAGGAGAAACTGCGGGGGGTAGGCGCGCAGATTCGGCGTATGGGAAACATCTTCGCGGAAAAACGGGAGCTGGTCGCCAGTTCTTAGTTGCTGGTAGGGTTGGTGAGTCCGCAGCCGGGGGCTTCGCATCCAAACGCGAAGAGGAGAGACACTCCATGGCCAATGCTGAGGACCGCGCGCTGCGCAAGCAGCTGGTGGAATTCCTGCGTGGTGGCAGCGCACATGCCGAATTGAAAACAGTGATCGAGGGCTTTCCAGCGGAGAAGCGCGGCGCGAAGCCAAAAGGCGCGGCACATACGGCATGGCAGCTGCTCGAGCACCTCCGGATCGCGCTGCACGATCTGTACGAGTTCTCCACCAACCCGAAGTACGTCCAGCCGGACTGGCCCGACGATTACTGGCCCAGAGAAGAGGCCCCGCCCAGCGACGCTGCGTGGAATACGTCGGTGCAGGCGGTGGAGAAGGATCTGGCGGCATTCGAGC